>CAZCDT010000039.1:0-27691 GCA_964497525.1 uncultured Bacteriovoracaceae bacterium | reverse complement strand
GTTAACGGTCAAGGGAAAACAATTTATAATTTCAACTACAATGATTTGACAATGAATGGAGTTGGATTATTTGGCCACTTAGCAACAAATGCCAAAATTAGCAGTTTAAAAATTGTAGATGCAAATGTTTCAGGAGAAAATTTTGTCGGTATTTTGGCCGCTGAATCTCATGGAGCATTAATTGATTCTGTATATGCCGATGGTGTAATAGAAGCACGTAGTAATGTTGGAGGAGTATTTGGGTACTCATCAACTTTATCTCAAATTATAAAAAGTGCAACCGATGTTAATATCACAGCAGAAGGGAGCGTTGGAGGGATTATTGGATTAAATCTTGGAAATATTTCCGACTCTTTTGCAATAGGAAAAATTACTTCAACAACAGGAAATTATGTTGGTGGATTTATTGGTAGAAATGATGGAAGAAATACTGGAGCCAAGGGAGCTGCGATTAACCGTTGCTATTCCCTTGTAGATGTTACTTCAGCAGGAAACAATGTTGCCGGATTTATTGGGCAAAACAGATCTGCAGTAATTAGAAACTCTGTTTCTTTAGGAAAAGTTGTTGGCGCAGGAGAATTAGGAAACTTTCTAACATCGTTAGAACCTGGAACGTTTAGCAATAATTTTTATAATTTAAGACAAAGCATTACAAGTATTGGGCAAGGAACTTTAATCGATCAAGATCTATTTGCAACAGGAAAAGATGTTGGTGGAATAGATCCATTAAATACGTTTTACTTGTCTGCAAACACTCCTTTTTCAAGTTGGAATTTTGTAAACACATGGAGTACAAGAGTAAATAATCTACCAATTTTACAATGGCTTACAAGTAATGCAATCACGGCCTACGAGCTAACCGATAGCAATAGAACTACAGATAGTCGCTTTGAAGCAACAGTTAAATATTACAATGATCAAAATAACAATAGCTCTGCGGTGTTGAGGTATTGTGATAAAACAGAAAATATAGATTGTGATCCTTTACTTGGCAGTAGTGCTGTTATGACAAGAAATAATGCCGCTAAAACTCATACGGTCACGGTATCTGGTCTTGGGGCGAAGGTAGGTCATGTGCTAAAACTACAGGCCGTTATAACTGATGCTGATGGTGTATTTGCATCAAATTTGGCAATAGAAATTTTGTTAGAAAAAAGATATGCAAATTCTGGAGATCCTGGCATTGATGGACTAACAGATGCGACAGCTTTTACTATCGCAACAGCATCACAATTAAATAACATTGGAAAGTATAACCAAGATTTAGATAAATATTTTAAACTAATTTCAAATATTGATATGAGTTCATATCTTGATAATAGTTTTAATATTATCGGTAAAGATTATGAAAATCCATTTACTGGAAAATTAAATGGTAATGGTTTTAGTATTAATAATTTTACCTTTATTGATGACACTCTTGATGGTGTTGGGCTATTTGGCCATGTTGCAGGAAATGCAGAAATAAAAAATCTCTTTTTAACAAATTTTTATATTAAAGGAAAAAATAGCGTTGGGGCCATCGCTGGAAATTTTAATCGTGGGCAACTTTTAAATTTATATGTGCAAGGAGAGGTTATTGGTCAAAATCGAGTTGGTGGAGCTGTAGGCTTTGTTGATGTCTTTGCAAACATAGAGCAAGTTCACAGCGATATAGAGTTAAAAGGTAATTCGATTATTGGCGGTCTTGCTGGTGAAAATAGAGGTTTTATAACGGCCAGCTATACAAGTGGTAGCGTACAATCGTTAAGCGGTTCAAACGTTGGAGGTTTTGTAGGTCTTAATAACCTAACAGGTGAAATACTAAATTCTTATACAAAAACATCGGTAAGATCATCTATTAATCATGATAGTTACACCGGAGGATTTGTGGGATCTGACTCTGGAGTATTGCAAAATAATTTTGCTTGGTCCTCGGTTATTGGTCAAAATCGTCCAGCATCTTTTGTAAGTCATATCAATGGTTCCTATTTAAATAACTATTTTAGCGCAGATAGTGTGATCTATAATTTAAAATATGGGCCGATTATTAATCAAGGAACATCCGCTTTAGGAATTTCTTTGATAGGAGAAAATGCTAACTACTTTTATAAAAAAGAAAATGCACCACTATCTTTATGGGATTTTACAAATATTTGGAATGAACACACAAATTTTCTTCCTACTTTAAAATTTGAAACAACAAATAATATTCTACCTTTAAAATTAAACTTGCCGACAGATAAAACAAATGAAACAGAGTTTTATCTATCTCTTGAATTTATCGGAGATGCAAATAATAGTTCTAGCGCTAAAGTTTTTTATTGCGATGCCACGCTTAATAATCTTTGTGATCCTTTAACAGGAGATTTTGTCGATTTAGAAAAAGACTTTGCAAATAGAGTATTTTTCAAAACGGTACCAGTTGTGGGCATGGAGAATAAAAAGTTAAACATTCAAGTTGTAATAAATGAAGCAGGAGCAGATCATGTTTTAGGGCGAAAAATTTTAGATGTGGTCTATCTTTTAAAACGTTACAGCAATAGCGGAGATGTTGGAATTGATGGAAGTAGTACTGCAAAAGCTTTTGAGATTTCAACAGCAGAAGAGTTAAATAATATAGGTCTTGACGATAAAGATCTTAATAAATTTTTTAAATTAACAAGTAGTATAAATCTGGCACAAATCGATAATTTCAACTTAATAGGAAGTTCAGAAGATAACTTTTTTAGAGGACATTTCGATGGTGATAATAAAACCATTTTTGGCTTTACACACATCGATGATCATCAAGATGTTGCAGGACTATTTAGATACATTGGTGGTGGTGCAACAATTAAAAATTTAACATTAAGCGATGTTGAAATTAGTGGTAATACGGTGATTGGCCCGCTTGCCGGACTGGTGTTAAACCACGCAGAGTTTGAAAATATTATCGTCTCAGGACTTGCCGCAGGAAACTCAAGTGTTGGTGGTATTGTTGGAGCTGCTGTTAATAATTTAAAATTAAAAAACGTAAAATCGAATGTTAATATCGATTCTTATAACTATGTTGGTGGAATTGGTGGATATTTAGGAAGAAATTTAAATCTAGACTCTGTAAGTTATAGTTCAAATTTATCGGGTAATGATTACGTTGGTGGAGTCGCTGGTTTCGTGCAAGAGGGTGCAGAGATTAATAGAGCTGTCTTTAAAGGCAATATTTCTGCCAATAAGTATGTTGGAGGAATTATTGGTAAAAATGATGGAGCGATGAATATAACAAATTCGTATTCATCTGGAAGTATTCAGGCATCATCTGATAATGTTGGTGGAATTATTGGACATCTTTTTGGCGGCACGATAAGTAAATCTTACTCTATAGGTGTTGTTGAATCAGACTCTAATTTTGTAGCAGGATTTGCAGGTTACATGCAATCAGGAGCGATCGAGAATTCTTTTGCAAGTGGAACTGTATCTGGTTATGCTGAGAATTCTGCACCATATATTGCCCCATTTGCAAATAAATCATCATCAGCGTCTTTAAGCAGTTGCTATTTTAATAGCAATGCCACTGTATCAAATAATAGTGGAACGTTGATAAATAACAATTTAGGTCAATGTGCACCAATAGATGTTGGTGGAACTTTTCCTGCAAATTACTTTTTTATTAAAACAAATGCACCACTTTCTCTTTGGGATTTTACCAATATTTGGCAGGAAAATGTTGGGAATTATCCAACACTCAAATAGTTTTTTTATAAAATCCCTCGTACAAGCACTATTGTTACTAAGACAGGAATAATCCACTTAATTAGAAAAATCCAAAGTCTTGAAAATTTAAATTTTACTTCTCCATTATTAGTTACTTCATCTATTGCATTTTTCTCACCCCAAATCCAGCCAACGAATATACAAAGAAGAACTCCTCCAACAGGAAGTAAGATATTACTGGCGATAAAATCTACAGAATCAAGAATTGTTCCGCCTTTGATTAATTTAATATGAGACCATGGGCCTTGACTTAAAGAGGAAGGAATACCTACAACAAAAATTACAAAAGTTATAATATAGGTTGTAAGTTTTCGCGGGAATTTAAACTCATCAACAACATAAGAAACGCAAACTTCAAGTAAAGAGATAGAAGATGTGACTGCCGCAAATAGTGCTAGAATAAAAAATAGTATTCCAAAAATAGTTCCAAAAGGCATTTGAGAAAATACAGCAGGCAAGGTTATAAATAAAAGGCCAGGTCCTGCTTGTGGATCAAAACCAAAGGCAAATACCGCAGGAAGTATAGCAAGGCCTGCAAGGAGGGCAACTCCTGTGTCGATAAGAGGGATTGAGAGTGCACACTGTGGAAGATTGGTATCTTTTGAAAGATAACTTCCGTAAGTAATCATACATCCCATTCCAAGACTTAAAGAAAAAAATACTTGACCTAATGCAGATAAAATAACATCTCCTGTGATTTTTGAAAAATCAGGCATTAAAAAGAATTTAATTCCCTCTGATGCTCCTTCAAGAGTTATGGCCCGAATCATTGTTAAAAACATCATGAGAAATAGGGCCGGCATTAAAATTTTAGAGTATTTTTCAATCCCATTTTTTATACCACCTAAAACAATTCCCATTGTTAGGATCATAAAAATAGCGTGATAAACAATCGGTGAAACAGGTGAGCTGATAAAATTGCCAAACATCTCTCCAAGGGCCGCAGTATTTGCAGTATTAAATTCTCCCATGAAAGCTTTTACAAGATAGTGAATAATCCAACCACCGATGACACTATAAAATGATAGAATTAAAAACCCCGCTAAAACTCCAAGGCCTCCGACAAATGCCCAGCGAGCTTTTATTTTTCGATATGCACCAACAGCACTAAGTTGAGTTGATCTTCCTAAAACCAGTTCGGCCATCATTAATGAAAAGCCCACTAAAATAAGAATTATGCAATATACTAAAACAAAGGCCCCTCCACCATTTTGTCCGGCCATAAAAGGAAATTTCCATAAGTTTCCAAGGCCAACTGCAGAGCCCGAAGCCGCAAGAATAAAACCGACCTTGGAACCCCATTGATCTCGTTTTTGATTTTCTAGATGCATTTAATTGATCCTTTGTTACAATAATTTAAAAAAAATTTTATGATAATAAGTATATTTCTTGGTTTGATTTAGAGTTAATCGCGGGATTAATCGAGAGAGCACTTCCTGCTGCAATGCCGCTGTTATAAGATGTAGAGTCGTGTTTTGCGCTACTTTTTGCTTTAGATAAGTGCGGATAAACTTGGGCCACTCTTTTTTGTAAACTATTGTCGATTAAGACTAACGCATTTTTTATCTCTTGATTTGTTTGGGTTGCTTTTAATTTATTACGATATCCGGCAGAAACTCCTCTCATAAATGAATTTTTAAAAATCACACCTCTTCTAAAAGGATTTTCTTTTGCCTCTTGTTCCCATAAAAATTCTAAATGTTGATCTAAAAAAGATGCAACATATTCTGCCAACTCAACACTTAATGCATCACCTGTAACCTCGAGTGCACTGCCTTCTCTATTTTTTGTGAATACAGGATAAACATGGAAAGTTTTTAAAATTGCTGCGATTGCCGAATGCTTTTGAGTAGCTTTTTTCATCTCTAAAACAACTTGGACATGGGTTTCACTCAAATCTTCAGAGGTTAAATCGATATTTTCAAGATGATACTTGGTTAGAATTTGATTGGCCTTAATGGTTGCTAGTTCTGCCTCATGCTTATTGCTACTTTCGGCCAGTTTTAAAAGTTTTTTGACGGTATTTAACATCTGCTCATTTTTTATTTCCAGAGGTCTTGTTTCCATAATTAAATTAAGATCAACTTTTGCTGCAGCAATATCAGGTGAAAGATTAAATTCATGACAGGTACTTTTAAAAAAGAAGCCGTGATCAAGACCAACACTGCCGTATTTGATATAGGTAAAATAGTGAGCAATTTCATGGCGTAAAATATCTTTGATAATATTATCTGTTTGAGTGTAAAAAAGGTTACGGTTTAAAAGGATTTGCAAATGAGTTGGATCAAATTGGCCGATCTTGGTTTTATCTTCAAAAAGGGCAACTGAAATAGGATAATTATACTCTTGGTAACTAAATCGTGTTCGACGCAGCGTAACTCCAAACTCTTGAGTAAGAATCTCTTTTACAAAAATAATACTTTTGCTAATAAAGGCCTGTAAGGTAGAAGAGTAAATTCTTTTCATTTTATTTATTGATCCTTAATTTATTGGCGGGAAACTTTTTTAAAAAGAGAATTTACAAAAGAAGTCATGAAAATGACATAAAAAAAAGATGATCGTCATATTGTTGACATTGGTTCTACTGCATATTCGATAATTAGCACTGTTTGGTAGTAACTAATACTTGGCACGGGGTGTGCATTAGATATTAGTGTGTGTGTTGGGGGAAAGTGAAGAAAGGATTTTTTCGCTACTCCGGTTACGGTGTCTCTTGGTTCTTTTTTTAAAAAATGCCCATTCTTTTGAATGGGCATTTTTTTTGCTTGTGTTCAATATTTTATGCCATCTACGTTGTCGTTTGCGTCTCTTGCGGCTGCAACGTACCAAATGTACGTTTCGCCGCGCGCTCCTTAACTCCTAGTAGCTGTCACAGACTATTGTTTTAGGCCAAATCATACACAATCTGCGCTAACGCTCTTGCACCTTTTTGCGAAAGATTATCATATAAGGGGTTATATTCGTAGATTCCAAGCAGCGTCGGGTTTTTTATCTGCTCTTTTATTACATTAAGAATTTGACTCAAATAGTGAACAGGAATCCCTTTATTATTAACAGCGCTAACGGCCTCAACCTCTGATGACAAAAAAACATCAGCATCGATACTTATTAATAAAAAATCCCCAATTTTATCTTTTAAGTGATCGTTAAAAAATTTCTCTCCAGATAAAGTGAAATTTTTTGATTCAGACTCTAGCGTGTGAAAATCAATAATCTGCATTTCCCCTTTTTTTAGAGGTGAGTAGTTACTTGGTGCATTTGCATGAGGATGTGTGCCAATTTGAATTAGATTAAAATCACAAATTGCTCTAGAATCAAAAAGTCGAAAAGGATTTCCAGAGTGCGGTTCATTGTCTGTGCGTGTATCTAAATGGGGATCAAAATTTAAAATTGTTAATTTTAGTTTTTGATTTTCTTTTAGTAAGTGTTGCTCAAGGCCACTTAAGACAGGAAGTACTTTGTCGTGGCCGCCTCCTAAATGAACTATCTTACTTGTTTTTAAAAGCTGATCTATCTTTTTTGCAACGAGTAAGTCATGTTGTTCATCTAAGATTGTTGTATCTGTTTTATATTCATAAATTGAAGAAACATTTGCAGGTATAATCATTTTTTTTAACACATTTATTATTGCTTGAGGTCCCCAATAAGCACCGCGTCTTCCTGCATTTTTGATTACACCCTCATCAAACGGAGAGGTTAAAATTACAATTTGAGCTTTATCGACATCATCACTCACTATAAGTGATTTTTCTTGCCAGATACTTTTAAATATATCTTTTGATCGCATCGCCCATAAATTTTCAAATGGCAAATAGTTGTTTCTTACCACAATTTTCTCCATGTATTTATATTTAGCTTTTGAATTATGATCACACTAATGTATATAATATTATTTTATCATTACTGATCATTATTTTAGGAGATCATATTTTTTTATGAGTGAAAAGTGGTTTGTATTTAAAAGCGGTTTGCCTGATGGCCCTTTTTTAAAAAAAGAGTTGCTTTTAAAATTAGAAAATAATGAGATAAGTGAGAATGCTCTCATTTGGGATGCGCAAAATGGCAAAGAGTGGGTGCCTATAAGAAGTCTTGATTTTGATGATGTCACGACATTAGAAGAAAAAGAAGAGTTGCCGCCAGATATTGTTATGGACTCTGCTTTTTTGGTGGATACATTGCCAGAGCTTCCGTCTATTGATAATAATCCTCTCGTTGAAAAAAAAAGGTCGAGTTTTAAATTCTTTTTTAAGCTATTTATTCTTTTAATAGGCCTATCTTTTTTGATTTTTCTTATCGTTCGGTTGTTGACCGTATATAAAGGTGAGCCTATTTCATTTGATTCGATTTCTGAAGATGATCGAATATTGATGCAAAAGATAACATTACTTGAAAGTAGGTATCAAATTGTTGTTGGCGCATCGCTGGATGTAAATAGTAAGCATCTTTGGTTTTATTCAAATCGCAAAGGACCGTTAAATCTAAACATTGAGCTTAAAGCAATAAATGATCAAATATTGTCAAAAAATAGTGTTGAAATTATAAATGATTTGGTCATTAAGAATCACCATGTAAAACTTAAAGATCCAACTTTCTTGGTTGGCAGCAACATCTTTGCAGGCCGCTATACCTTAAAATATACGGTATATGATACATCTTTTTTTGCAAATTTGATGACTGTTCTAAAATCCATCCCATTTATTGGTGAAATTGGCAGAATAAAACATTATAAGATCACAGATAGTCTTACAAAAATCATCCTGCTATATAATGGGAGACATGCCGCATTTGAGAATCGTTTAGCGCAGCTAGAAAAAAGTGAGGCAGTATCTACTAACAATCAAGAAGCCTTACCTGCATCCTTGCCAAAGAGTGATACTCTAGATTTATCTACTGATGTCGAGATTGAAAAGTTTAACTTAAGTTTGAAGGAGACATATAGCACGTATTTAGTGATTATAAAAAAAGTTGAGGAACTGTATTTAAAAAAACTTGCTATTTTTACAAAGGGGACATCCACACAATTTTTTACAAGAGACTATGGAGTTGAGATTGCTCCATTTTATCAAGAAATTCTCGCAGGCATTCCAACCGATGCACTTTTAAATAATCCAAAGGTTTCTCATTTAAGCGCACAAAGAGATCTTCTTTTTGAAGATGGCAAAGAAATTGGACGAATCGTTTTTAATGCAGCAGAGGCAATGTCTGGCCATATTCGCCTATCTGCAAAAGTTAAGGAAAATCTCAAAAAAGATTTTGAAAAAGATGTTTTGACATTCAAAGAGCTTATTCAAAAGCGATTGGCCGAGATAAATAAGCAGTAGCTTGATGCGGCGCATCTATTTCCAATACAAAAGCTTGTCTTTATTGCAGAAATATATCAATATATTGTTTTTATATGTTAACCGCTTAGGGAAGTAATTGTATGAACTTGCACGAGTATCAGTCAAAAGAGTTGATGAAAAAATATGGAGTGAAGGTACTTTCTGGTATTATGGCACAAAACCCAGAAGATGCTGTTGCTGCGGCAAAAAAGCTTCATTCAAAATCTTTTGTTATTAAGGCCCAAATTCATGCCGGGGGACGCGGAAAAGCTGGTGGTGTAAAAATCGCCACAAATCTAAACGAAGTAAAAAAAATTAGCACACAATTAATAGGTAATACATTAGTTACAAAGCAAACAGGTCCTTTAGGAAAAGTTGTGCGTAAGGTTTATATAGAGGAGCCATGTGAAATAGAAAAAGAGTTTTATTTAGCTCTTTTATTAGATCGTACAAATGAAGAAATAACCTTTGTTGTCTCTGCTGAAGGCGGAATGGATATCGAAAAACTGGCCAAAGAGCATCCTGAAAAAATTATAAAAATTCCTGTTCGTAAAAGTGTTGGTTACTCTAACTACATAAGTCGCAACTTAGCATCGATACTTGGTATTACAGGAGAGCTATGTCAAAAAGCGGATGAGTTTTTTAGGGCACTTTATAAACTATATGTAGAAAAAGATTGCTCTCTTGTTGAAATAAATCCTTTGGTTATAACAAAAGACAATGAACTTGTTGCTCTTGATGCAAAAATTCAATTAGATGATAATGCTTTATTAAGGCATCCAGAACTTTTCAAGCTGCGAGATACCACAGAAGAGTCACAAAAAGAGGTGGAAGCTTCTGAATTTGGACTCTCTTATATCGAGCTTGATGGAAATATTGGATGTTTGGTAAATGGAGCAGGACTTGCCATGGCCACGATGGACATTATTAAGGCCCAAGGTGGTAATCCTGCAAATTTTTTAGATATCGGTGGAAGTGCCAGCAAAGAAGCAGTTGAAAAAGCAATTCTTTTGTTACACTCTGATGAAAAAGTTAAAGCAATTTTTGTAAATATTTTTGGCGGAATTATGCGCTGTGATTTGATTGCAGAAGGCCTAATTCAAGCTCTTGGAAAAGTTCAAAGAGAGATTCCAATTGTAGTGCGTCTTGAAGGTACAAATGTTGCTTTAGGTAAAAAACTTTTAAAAGATTTTGGACCGATGATTACAGCAATTGATGATTTAACTTCTGCGACAAAAGATGTTGTAGCAAAAGCAAAAGAATTAGATAAATAAGGGTTTATTGCATGTCGATTTTAATAAATAGAGATAGCAAGCTTATAACGGTTGGATTTACAGGAAAACAGGGAACATTTCACTCTTTACAATCAAGAGATTATGGAACGGATTTAGTTGGTGGAGTAACGCCAGGTAAAGGTGGAACAATCCATGAAGGCCTTCCTGTTTTTAATACCGTAAAAGATGCAATGATTAAAACTGGAGCAAATGTTGCAATGATTTTTGTTCCTCCACTGAATGCTGCAGACGCAATTTTAGAGTGTATTGCCGCAAAGATGACTCTCATTGTTTGTATTACGGAAGGTATTCCAACAATAGATATGTTAAAGGTTAAAGCAGCACTGCAAGGAACAAACTCTCGTTTAATCGGGCCAAATTCTCCTGGTTTAATTACTCCAGGAGAGTGTAAAGTTGGAATTATGCCTGGACATATTCATATGCCAGGTAGAGTTGGAGTTATTTCTAGATCAGGAACTTTGACATATGAGGCAGTATATCAATTAACCCAGCTTGAAATTGGTCAATCAAGTTGTATTGGTATTGGTGGTGATCCAGTTCTAGGCACAAATTTTATCGATTTACTCGAGATGTTTGAAAAAGATCCAAATACAGATTTAGTTGTAATGATTGGAGAAATTGGTGGACAGGCAGAGAAGGAAGCAGGTAAATGGATAAAAGAGAATATGACAAAGCCTGTTGTTTGTTTTATCGCAGGTGCTAGTGCTCCTGCTGGAAAAAGAATAGGACATGCTGGGGCAATTATTTCTGATGGAAATGATACAGCAGAGGCAAAGTTTAAATTTTTAGAAGAGTGCGGTGTTTTTATTGTTAGATCACCGGCCGATATTGGAAAAAAAGTAGAAGAAGTTTTAAAAACTAAAAAAAGATAGAACTTAAACGAACTGGAGAAAAAATGGAAAGAACATTAAGCATCATCAAACCAAATGCAGTAAATGATTGTAATATTGGCAATGTTATTGCCAGATTTGAGACTGAAGGTTTAAAAATTGCTGGTATGAAAATGCTTAAGCTAAGTCGAGAGAGGGCCGAAGGTTTTTACATTGAACATAAAGAAAAATCATTTTTTAACTCTTTGGTTACTTTTATGACGTCTGCTCCAATTGTTGTTATGGTACTTGAAGGTGAGAATGCTGTTGAGCGAAATAGAGAAATTATGGGTTCTACAAATCCAGAAAATGCAAAACCAAATACATTAAGAAAATTATATGCTGCTTCGATGGAAGCAAATGCTGTTCATGGGTCTGATTCTTTGACATCAGCAGAAAGAGAGATCTCATATTTTTTTGAAAAACATGAGTTAAATCAACGATTTTAGCTTTTTAGGTGTACGCCCCCCGAATCTTGGTATTACCCTCAAATATTGTAAATATTTCATGATATCAGCAACATGATTGAAGCTATCGACGCTTTGCGATAAAATGGCACTGTACTTATATTGAGAGACCGTCGACTTTTAGCGAGGTATCGAATGTTTAAAATTGGTGAATATGCAGTTTGTCCCGGCCATGGAGTTGCACAGGTTTGTGACATTGAAGAAAAAGAAGTTGCTGGAACAAAAAAGAGTTTTTACATTTTAAAAACTATCGATAATGGCATGAAAATTATGGTTCCAACAGATTCTGAAAATGGAGTTCGAGAGTTAGTTTCTAATGAGAAAGTTGATGAAGTTTATGATTTATTAAGCAATCACGATGTGAAATTAGATCATTCTACGTGGAATCGCAGATACAGAGATTATGTTGCAAAAATAAAGACAGGTTCGCTTCTTGAAATCGCAGAAGTTTTAAGAGAGTTAGTTCTTTTAAAGAATGAAAAATCTTTGAGTTTTGGAGAAAAAAAGATGCTTGAGCAGTGTAAAGAGTTACTTACTCAAGAAATTTCTATCTCTAAAGGTCAAAATAAAAATGCGATAGCAAGCGATATTGATTCTTGCTTTACTCCATAAACATTTTTACTTATTGATCTATAAAATATTAAAAAATTTTACTGCCATAAAGAAAAGTTAGGGATATCTTTTCTTGGTATTTTATTTTTTTATGGAGAGTTTCAAATGAGTGTGAGAGTTCGTTTTGCCCCAAGTCCTACAGGTTATTTGCATATTGGAGGTGCTAGAACTGCACTTTATAATTATCTTTTTGCCAAATCTCAAGGTGGAAAATTTATTTTAAGAATTGAAGATACAGATCTTGAGCGTTCAAAAAAAGAGTATGAAGAGGCGATGATTTCTGAATTAAAATGGCTTGGGATTGATTATGATGAGGGCCCTGATAAAGTAGGAGCTTTTGGCCCATATAGACAATCAGAAAGACTCGATCTTTATTTAAAATACGCAAACCAGTTAATTGATTCTGGAGATGCCTACTACTGTTTTTGTTCTGATGAAGAGTTGGCCCAAAAAAAAGAAGAGTTAGTTGCAAAAAATTTAGCCCCTCACTATGACGGAAAATGCAAATCTTTAGATATTGGTGATGCAAAGAAAAGAGTTGCAAATGGAGAGAAGGCGGCAATTAGATTTAAAGTTTGTCAAAAAGAGTATTCTTTTGAGGATATTGTAAGAAATCATGTCTCTTTTCCTCCGGGAATGGTGGGAGATTTTGTATTAATTCGTTCGAACGGTCTGCCTGTTTATAATTATTGTTGTGTGATCGATGACTGGTTAATGAAAATTTCTCATGTAATACGAGCAGAAGAGCATCTTGCAAATACACTCAGGCAGTTAATGCTTTATGAAGCGCTAAAAGCAGATATTCCGAAATTTGCCCATGTTTCACTGCTTGTGAATAAGGATCGGCAAAAGCTAAGTAAAAGAGATGGTGCAACATCTGTGATCCAATATAGAGAGATGAATTTTATGCCAGAGGCACTATGTAATTATCTGTGTCTTCTTGGTTGGTCTCATCCTCAAGAAAAAGATATTTTTACAATGAAAGAGGTATCTGAAATATTTAATCTTGAAAGATTTATAAAATCAGCGGCGCTATTTGATTTAGAGAAGCTAAATTGGGTTAATGGTCAACATTTAAGGTCAATGTCAAATGAAGATATTTTAAAAGATCTAAATGAATTCTCTCTAAAGGATAGTCTATTTTTTGCTCAGGATACAAAATGGCAGCTTGCTTTTATAAATCTTTATAAAAATCACGTTGAATTTACAAAAGATATTTTAAATCATGTCGAGAATGTTTTTTCTTCTTCACTTGAATTAACTGATGATTTAAAAGAGATATTTTCATGGGAGACGACACCTCTTATTCGGAAGTATTTATTAGAAGAAATTGAAACTCTGAAAAATAGTGGTGTGCAATTTATGTCAGAAGGTGATTTTGATAGATTTTCTCAGCATATAAAAAACACTCTTAAGATTAAAGGAAAGTTTTTGTTCATGGGAATGAGGGGCGTTTTAACAGGTAAGGCCCATGGGCCTGATTTAAAATATCTATTACCTTTAACACCTCTTGCAGTGATACAAGAAAGACTTATAACAAAAGTATAAAAATATGAAAGAAGTAAAAGTTTATAATAATTTAACTCGGCAAAAAGATCTTTTAAAAACAATTGAAAAAGGTGTTGTGCGATTTTACTCATGCGGTCCAACAACTTATGATTTTGTTCATGTTGGAAATGCAATGGCATTTGTGACAGGGGATTTGATGTATCGCTCGCTAAAGGCGTTGGGTTATAAGGTTTTATTTGTAAGAAATTTTACCGATGTAGATGATAAAATTATTAACAAGGCAAAAGAGCGTGGCATTGATCCATTAGTTCATTCCAAAGAGTTTGTTGTAGAATGTACAAAGGATATGAATGCTTTAAATATGCTTGCTCCAACTCATACTCCAAAAGTTTCTGAAACTATTCCAGAGATTATAGAATTGGTGCAAACATTAGTAAATAAAGGCCATGCCTATGTGGCAGATGGTGATGTGCTTTTTCACGTTCCATCTTTTAAAGATTATGGAAAACTATCAAAAAAAGATCTAGAGTCTTTAGAGCATGGAATTAGGGTTGAAGTAAGTGGAAATAAAAAACATCCTTCTGATTTTGTGTTGTGGAAGGCAAGTAAAGCAGGTGAGCCTTCATGGGATTCTCCTTGGGGAAAAGGTCGTCCTGGCTGGCATATCGAATGTTCTGCAATGGCAAAAAAGTTTTTAGGAGAAAGTATTGATATGCATCATGGAGGAGTTGATTTGATTTTTCCACACCATGAAAATGAGATTGCTCAAAGTGAAGCGGCATCTGGTAAACCGTTTGTTAATTGTTGGTGTCATAATGAATTTGTAAATTTTGGTAAAGATAAAATGTCCAAGTCTCTGGGCAATGTCGTAACAATTAGAGGATTTGTTGAAAAATTTGGAGGTGAAATTTTAAGACAAATTTTATTATCATCTCACTATCGTTCAAAGATAGAGTGGGGAGATGAGGCAATTGAGAGGGCCATTAATGATTCAGAAAGAATTCATCGCTTTTTAAAACTATATAAAGATGCACAAATTAAAAATTTTGATAAATCATCTGATACTTTGGTGTTGTCAGAGATAAAAGATTGTTTAGAAAATATAGAAAATGAGCTTTGTAATGATTTTAATATTGTTGGTGCTTTGGCCTGTTTCTTTTCTTTGATTCGTACAATGAATCGCGAGTATTTAGATGAGTTTGGTAATTATCAAGATAAAAAGAAGTTAGATGTTAATATAGTTAATTATGTCGACAAAGTTATTCTATTTATGAAAGAGGCCACAGGTCTTATATATGATGATGTTGAAGCTGTGCTAGAGAAGTTAAATAATGCCAAAAAAACTTTAAACTCTCAAAAATTAGGAGAGAGTATTGATCCTAGTGAAATTGATTCCTTGGTTAAAGAAAGAGTTGAGGCAAGGAAGAGTAAAAATTTTAAAAGAGCAGATGAAATAAGAAATATACTTAATGAGAAAGGAGTCGCAATTAAGGATAATCCGGATGGAACAGTAACGTGGTCATATAAGTAGATCGTTAAGGAGTTTGTTATGAAAAAAATTATTGTATTAATGATGATTCTTTTTTCTTTTAGTGCATTTTCGTGGGTGCAGCCTGTGTTTTTTAAACCAGCTCCACTAATGATCCAGTTTCATGTTTATAATCAATTTAATATGCCAATTATTTGTTCTGGAGAGGCCATCGGAGCAACACGTTTTGGGCCAATATACTCTTATATGAGGGATGTTGTCGTATATCCAAATGAGTTTGCTTATGGATATATTCATACAAATCCTGCGGCCCCATTTTTTCATTATCAAGCAAGAGTGCACTGCTTTTGGTTTTAATGTTTTGTGAAGCCGAAGTTTGAAATTGTAAGCGATAAAAAACCGTGTGGGGACCAGCCTCAGGCAATAAGTGCTTTAGTTGATGGCATTAATCAAAAAAAGAGAGCGCAAACTCTTCTTGGAGTTACTGGATCTGGTAAAACATTTACCATTGCAAACGTTATAGAAAAAACGCAGAAAAAAACACTAATTTTGGCCCACAACAAAACTCTTGCCGCACAGCTGTATGCAGAGTTTAAAGAGATTTTTCCACACAATGCTGTGGAGTATTTTGTCTCTTACTATGATTACTATCAGCCCGAGGCCTATATTCCTGGCACCGATACTTACATAGAAAAAGATTCAGCAATTAATGATGAAATTGATAAGTTAAGGCATAGTGCAACTAGAAGTATTTTAGAAAGAGATGATGTTATTGTTGTTGCTTCTGTTAGTGCTATTTACGGTATTGGTTCTCCAAGAGAGTATGAGATGCAAAAGATAATTCTTTTGCAAGGGGATAGAATTGATCGTGACGATCTTTTAAAAAAGCTTGTTGAAAGACAGTATGAGAGAAATGATATCGAATTCTCTCGTGGAACATTTAGGGTGCGTGGAGATATTTTAGATATTTTCCCATCTCATGAAGACAATAAGATTATTCGTTTGGAGTTCTTTGGAGATGAGTTAGAAAAAATTTTACTTTTAGATCCGCTAAAAAATAAGGAAATTGTAGAATTAAAAAACGTCACTATTTATCCAAAGTCGCATTATGTTGTTGGTACGCAGGCAATGGATCGTGCTCTAACAGGAATAAAAGAGGAGCTTTGTGAAAGGTTACAGTTTTTTGCAAAAGAGAATAAACTTTTGGAAAAACAAAGACTAGAAACAAAAACCTTGCACGATATTGAAATGCTCGAAGAGATGGGTTTTTGTACCGGGATTGAAAATTATTCAAGACATTTGACTGGAAATTTACCAGGGGAACCTCCACCAACATTGATGGATTATTTTAAAAAAGATTTTTTACTTGTTATAGATGAATCACATATTACAGTTTCTCAGGTATCGGGAATGTTTTTTGGTGATCGCTCACGAAAAGAGACTCTCGTTGAGCATGGTTTTCGTCTGCCGTCGGCGCTTGATAATAGGCCTTTAAATTTTAAAGAGTTTCAAGAGCGGATTGATCAAGTTATTTTTGTCTCAGCAACGCCTGCGGAATATGAGATAAAAGAGTCGCAAGGTGAAATCATAGAGCAGGTGATAAGGCCCACAGGTCTTGTTGATCCAATTGTCGAAATTAAAGATGCTGCAAATCAGGTGGATGATTTATTAAAAGAGTTAAAAGTTATTATTGCAAAAAAGCAAAGAGCATTAGTTACAACACTCACAAAAAAATTATCAGAAGAGTTAACAAAGTATTTAGAAATGGAAGGTATTAAAGTCAAATATCTACATTCAGATATTGATACTTTAAAAAGAATCGAGATCTTAAATGAACTAAGAAGTGGTGATTTTGATGTTTTAGTTGGAATTAATCTTTTGCGAGAAGGATTGGATCTTCCTGAAGTTTCATTTGTTGCAATTTTAGATGCTGATAAAGAAGGTTTTTTGCGTTCAGAAAGATCTCTTATCCAAACGATAGGTCGTGCAGCAAGGCATGTCGATGGGCGAGTTGTTTTATATGCTTACAAAGAAACAAAAAGTATAAAAAAGGCCGTCGAAGAAACAAGGCGCAGAAGAGTATTGCAAGAAGAGTATAATAAAAAGCATGGGATAACTCCTACATCGATTCAGAAAAAAATAAGTGGGGGAGTCGTTGATCTTTTAAGAAAAGATAAAGAAGCATTTAGTGAGATTCAGAAAAAAAATAAGATTGAAAAAGATGATATTGATGCTCAAATCATTATACTCAAAAAGAAAATGAAACAAGCAAGTAGAGAACTTCGTTTTGAGGACGCAATTCGTTTAAGAGAGGAAATTCGTTTACTGTCAGAGGCCAAATTATTTGATTTTTAGTTTTCAGTTTGTTGATCTAAAAGCTCTGAAGTTAAATAGCTAATTCTAACTTTACAATCGATAGAGTTTTGGTGATCAAGTAATACATCTTGTAGTTCACTACCAAGTCCTAGCTCTGCTACAAATTTATCGGCCGCAACTTGTGCTTCTAATGTATCAATATTCATTTCACTATGTTTTAGTACAATATGTCCTATTTCGTGTAACAACACTGCTACACCGTTCATAAATGCGCCAGAAAGTAATAATTTGTGAAGATCTGGGAATATGATAATACATGGGGTATGGGTATTTGGAGCTATTGCACAACTAAGTTGGCCTGTTGTTTGAACAAAAATAATGTTATGGCCAAAACCTAGAGCGTTAATGGCATTTGCATTAAGGGTTTCGCTTAAAATCAAAAATGCTCTTTTTATCGTTTGATTATTGCCAATAAATTGGTGATGTTTTTTAGAGCATAAGTTTTCAAAAAATAGCTCTTGCATTTTTTTTAGAGAGAGTGTTTTTGGGTTTGTATATTTTTTTGAGGGGCCAATCAAATTTTTTATTTTTTCAAACATAAAATCTCCTTAAATACTCCTCTCGGAGAATTAAGTAAAAAAGTAAAAAAATATAGTGACTTTGTTTTGTCGGCAAAATATTCCTTGTGCGCTTTTTTATGTAGTTTTAAATGTGTTGCCCGATAAGTGTTATATGAAAAATATTTTGTTAATTATTTTTATTTTAATGTTGCAAAAATTTACAGCAGAGGCAAAGGTTGATGCTTTTTTTATAAAGTTTTATGATACTTTTGTGCAGGTAATGTCTCCAGAGGTTAAAAAGAAAGAAGTACCATTAGTTTTAGAAAATAAAACGATGAGTAAAATTGTGGGAGAATTAAAGGGGAGTAAAGGGACTGTTTTTAACAGGATTGCGATACCTGCACATGGTTTTTTAAGCATCCAAATAGATAATCAAAAAAATGAACAAGTTTTTTTTATTCCTCTTTCTCCTCCGGCCCAGAGTATAGAGTTAATTTGGGGACAAAAAACATATGAAATCCCACCAAGAAAAAAATAGTAAAAAAAAATATGTGGTTGTACTTTCGGACTTGCATTTGGGTGCAGGTAAAATTGTTGATGGCAAGCAAAATCCCTTAGAGGATTTTGTTTATGATTCGCAATTTTGTGAATTGTTGGCATTTTATTCTAGTGAAGAGTTTGTAGATGAAGAAGTTGAGGTTGTTTTAAACGGAGATGTTTTTGATTTGCTGGCAGTTCCATTTGTAAAATATTTTGATGATGAATTCTGGTGCCAAGACTCTGCGGTTGAAAGGCTTCGAATAATTATTGGAGCTCATCCAAAATTTATTGAAGGTATTGTTAATTACTTGAAGGTGAATAATAAAAAACTTATCTATATTATTGGAAATCACGATGCCGAGTTTATTCATCAAACAGTGCAAGACGAATTTTTAAAGGTTATTCCAGAAAATCTTAAACAAAAAATTTCTTTTTTTGTCACCCCAAATGATGCTTACAAACCTCACCCAGAATTAGTTATTATGCATGGACATCAATTTGATGTCACTTTTGATGAGCAAAATGATGGACCTATAATTGTTGATCGAAACAATAAACGCTACTATCTTCCTCCGTGGGGCGCGTATTATGTCACGAGAATTTTAAATAAGTTTAAACGAGAGAGAAAGTTTGCAGGTGCTGTTCGTCCAGTTGGAAAGTTTATAATAGATGGATTAATTTATGATACCATGTTCATGGTGCGTTTTTTATTAGCGAATTTAACCTATTTATTCATGGTAAGACTTATAACTATTTTTAAAGCAGAAAAAACATTAAATGGAGTGATGAAATATTTAAAGTATGAATTTCGTCATTTTCAAAACTATTCTACTTTTATAGAAGAATATTTGAATGATCATCAGATCGTAAAAGGATTAGTTGTTGGACATTCTCATCTGCCAAGTGAGAACTTCATAAAAGATGTTAGGGTTATCAATACTGGAAGTTGGACAAAACTTTATGTTCTTGATATGGAAATAGAAAGAGAACCTATAATGCTTACATTTTTACAAGTAACAATAGAAAATGATAAATTAGATTACTCTTTAAATGCCTGGGATGGTCCATCCAGATTGCCGTTTCATGCAATTTAACAATTTATTTTGCAGGCGTTAGATCAAAGCATATTTCCATATACATCGGACCATGAGCAGAATGTATTGGTATTAGAATAACTGAAGTATTTTGTGGATATGTTATTGTGTGATTTTTTCCTTCTATAATTGACGGAATTGCCATGTTAGCAGCATAACCAATGACATTTAGATCACGTTTCGCATTTCCGACAATCATATTTGCAATTTCTCCACCAGTATCTGAAATTTCTTTATTATACTCGGTATGATTTTCCATAAGCATAGCATTTGCAACTTTTACATAAGTTTCATATGGCCATGAAATAACAAACATTGCCTTAAAATCAAATTTGGCATCTTTTTTTGTGAATGTACCGTTTAACCCAAGTACTGCAGATATATCACCACATGAATTTTTATCTTTTTTAATTGTTGGTTTTTGATGTTCTAATTTTGTAAAAACCATTGTTTCAAAAACTTTTTTTGATGCTTCAATAAAAGGCCTTGAAAATTCTATAAATTGGTGTGTTTCAACAGGCATAAAAACTCCATAAAAAATTATAAACCAAGACTTGCCACCAAGTCTTCGATTTCGTTTTGATTAAGAACTTTCTCTTCCTCTTCTTTATTTGTTGCACTAACATCAACTGAATTTTGTGTTTTTGCATCATATGCAACAGAAGCACGTTTGATATCTTTAAATTTTTCGGAAAGCCATTTTAATCTTTCGGCAAATGCGGCCGTATTTAAACCCTGTAACTGGTTGTTGTTTCCCGTTTTTAATTTATCAATCATTTTTGTTAATAGATCAATGGAATCAAATAAAACGGCAACAACAACATTTAGTAAAGGGGCGTCATTGATTTGGCTTGCTTTATATCCAATAACTTTCCCAAGCTCACAAAAGGTTGCAATTTCCATTGCTCCAATTGATTTTGCGGCCCCCATAATTCGATCAATGATTTGGCCAAAATTTTCCATCTCTTTGTGATTCATTGGATTATCTTCTAATATTTCAAGACTTTGCTCTAGTTGAGTAATTAGTGCCTTTGACTCATCACAAAAAGACAATACGATCTCTTTCATCGATGGATCATCGAGTAAATTCATAAAAGTCTCCAAAATTATTTATTAAAAATTTTATCGATTTTTTCTTTTAGTGTTAGAGCAGAAAATGGTTTTACAATAAAGTTACTTACTCCAGCTTTAACAGCAATTACAACGTTTCCTTGCTCCGCTTCTGCTGTTACCATTAAAAATGGAAGTTTTTTAAGACTCTCTGTTTCTCTGATTTTTTTTAAAAGATCAAGGCCGCTCATTTGTGGCATGTTCCAATCAGATATTATAAATTCAAAAGGTTTTCCGGAAGCAACTCCTGCTTCTATTAATGGCCATGCGGTTGCACCATCATCAGCTTCAGCAAGATTGGTAAAACCAATTTGAACAAGCATGTTTTTGATGATCTTTCTCATCGTTGCCATGTCATCAACAATTAAAATTTTCATGTCTGCTTTTAATGCCATACGATTCTCCTAAGCAACTTTATAATAGTTTTCTTCGTTAGTATCATAATCTAGATTAATAGATTTTAATCCGCTTTCTATTGTATCTCCAAAGTCTCGTTCAAGTCCAGCTTGTATACTTTTTGCTCTTATCAGCTTAAAAGTTGACTCAATTGTTTGCTTTTCACCACCATGAATTCCAGCAGAGTATTCAAAAAGATGCGAAAAAAGTCCCAAGATAAGTGCCATTGGCTCGATTTGTGTGCCATTTTTTGAATCTGGATATCCCTTACCAGAGAATCTTTCGTGATGCTCAAGAATTATTAACTCCGTGCGCTGACTTATTTCAAACCCAATTTTTTTTATCAGGTGTAGGGCGTGGCGAGGATGTTTAATATAATCTTTATACTCATGTTGCTCTAATTGTTTTACATTTTTTTTATGTGTACTGGCATTAATTTGCGAGATACCTAAATGAAAAACAAAAGAGGCGATTACTAAATCTGCAAGGCCCTCAATTGAATTCATCTTACAATGTTTGGCAAAAAGGTAGCAAAGACTTGTTATTTTTGCGGCAATGGTTTCGCTTGTTAAAAAAATACTTGCTAGCTTTTTTGCATTTACAATATTTTGTGACTTGGTTGGTGGAATACTCATTAATTCATCGTGTACTCTTAAAATGAGTGGCATGTAGTCGCCAGTTCTTAATGCCTTTGCAAACTCTCTAGAAAAAATAAATTCTTTACTTAAGTCTAGTTTTTGTTTGTAATCGTTTGCCTCTTTTATTAGTGGGTGAGCGACCCCATCAACTTCCATTTCGGGATCATATTTGGCAAATTTTATAAATGTTTCTTTTTGTCTTTTTTGTACAAGTAGATGCAGTTTTCTTGATTGTGCATTTTCTATAAAACTTTTTTTAACTTTTGTTACGGGAGTTGCTGCGTCAATGTAACGAGATACTGAATCATTTTGAATATCGTATATGTAAATGTGAAAAGGATAGCTTATTGATTCAGGTAGCTTTTCATATTCAATTTTAAAATATTCATCGGTCAGATTATTGCTCATTGTCTAACTCGCTTTTTTAAAAAAACTAAATATGTTACTAACCGCATTGGTAATCTTGTCAAACCAACTCGATTGTTCATGATCCGATGATTTATGCTTTATAAGACCAAATTTTTCATCATACTCTGCAATAAAAGCACCTCTGGCCATTTCAATTATTGCTTCGATTAAAGAGACATCCTCTTCTTTTACTTTTTCATTGAAAATAATAATGCCTACGCCAAGCTTTGTTGTCCCTTCATAAAACGGGTATACAAATGAGTTTTCTTCTTCTTCAAATTTTTCATCTTGCCACCATGGAAGATTAAGATTTGTCCATGTGGAGAGGTTTTTGTTTAATATTTTATTTATATCGTCCCCATTTTCTTGGTTGTTAGAAAAATTTACTTTTTCATATAGCGATTTATCTTTTCTGTAATAGTAAAAATGAAAAGAGGCTTGTATCTGTTTGTTTATAGAACTTTCTAAAAATAAATAGAGAGCATTTTTGTCTAATGTCTCTTGATTGTAGTATTCAAGGGCCGCGATAAGAATTTCTATTCCGCGAGTTTGTGGGGCATAAACCCTAATAACTTCTTCATCTTCTCGTAGATCTTCTGTTGATAACTTTATAACATTATCTTGTATATCGTTTTCAATATTGTCTTTTTTAATGGCCTCGTCAAATAGGTTACTATCAAATTTTTCTTGAGTATAAACAGATTCTTCTTTAAGAGAGATCACTTCCTCTTTTCGTTCTTCTTTTGAAGGCGTGTTGTCTAAAGCAGGTGTAATATCTAATTTGACAACTTTTTGTTTTTTGATCTCAGGGCCAGTGTTATTTTTTTTAGGATTGTGTTTTTTTTGAGTCGCGCCAAGCGAATGAAGTTTTAACGTAAAATCTTTATTTTTATATGTATCGTTTTTAATACTAAAGAGTCTCTTTTTTATCTGATCCTTGTTAATTGGTGCAAGATTGAAAAGTTTTTTAGAAAGCTCTTTTTTGTTTTCGGCAAGTTCAAACAGGGATTCTTTTTGCTTTTTTGCCGTAGTAGAAAGTGAAAATAGATCACTTGCGACCTCATTTTTAGCTTCTTCTTCGATATCAAGTGATGTTTTCTTTTTCTTTGATTGATCTTCTATGTCGATTTCAACTGTGTTTTTTTCTTTTGAACTTGCGTCTATATCTAAAGATATGGTCTGATCTTTTATCTTTTCTAAATCATCCAGATCTTGTTTTATCTGCTTACTTTCTGGTGCTTGCTCGTTAGAGAGAAGTTCTAGGTCGCTTTGTCTGGATGTAACGTTTACGCTGACATCTTCACTACTTACTGCTATGTTTTCAGGATCACTTTCTTGCTCGTTTTCAATTTCTAAAGTAGTGTTTTGAGTTTTTTTTAGCTGTGCTTCTAATTCAATGGAGACTAAAGAAACCTCTTTTTGTTTTAACTCATCTTCTGCAGTAATATCTTTAGCGGCCTCACTCTCAGCTATTTCTTCTTTATCAAGGGTTAAAGTTAACGTAGCTTTCTCTGCAATAATTTTAGATTGAGATTCTTCTTTTACTTCTTGATTGTTATCTACTTTTTTATCTTGCGGATCAACTAAAAGATTTAAATTTAAGTTTGTCTTTTGGCCTGCAATTGCTTCTTGATTGAGATTCTCTATTTTATTTTCATTCGCTTTTTTATTTAAATTTTTATCATCAGATGCAAATAGCGTTATGTCATTTGTTTTTGCTACGTTTAAAGATTCATTACCATCTGTACGTTGACTAGTTGTTGATATATCTTTGGTGGCTTCGTCTTTTTGTAATTCTAGCGTTATATCATGATCTGTTACTTCGATATTTTGAGATTCACTACTTTTTGGAAGTAAATCACCGATGGTATCTAGTTGCTTGGCATTACTATAGTGAGAAGATAAAATATTATAATTTGTCTCATCTTTGCTACTATTTGTAACTACACCTTTTTCTTTTTCTTCTAAAATTCCTCTTTCAACTCTTTGAACTTCATTTGTTTTAATAACTGTTTCTTTTTTACTTGCCTTAAACTCTATTTTTTCTTGGGCCTCGCTTTTTGTAACATCTTTTTTTTGCGCCATGGTGGCCTTAATAATAAGACGTATTTTAAAGAGTAGATTTTTTTGTGCTAGAGGCAATTTAATAAAGTCAGACAGACCAAACTTTGTAAGCTTTGCCAAAAGATCGTTTGGAAGTGCTGATTGTGAGAATAGAATTAATTTTGACTTTGATTTTTTTAAAACATCTTTATTTTCTTGCAAAAGTCTTGCACATTTTTGCGTGTTTGAAATAAGTGTGATTGAAAGACCAACAGTTGGGAGAAGTTGCGCATACTCTTTTAAATCATCTAATTCATATATCTCGATTAACTCTTCTTCTTGAGTCTTTTCAAGCAGTTCTTTAAACTCTTTTAGAGCTTCAGGCAAAGGGTGAATAAAAATTAAAGGTCGTTTCTCTATCATAGTAAGACGTATCGGTTTTTGATAAAAAAAATTAATACATTTTAATCTAGTTTAAGAGAAATTTAGAGACAAATTGACGTTAACTAAAAAGCTTGATATTTCAGTATTTTGAGTAATTGTACAATGCTGTTCTTTTCAAAATAAACGGATTTAATATGCAATTTAACTTACTTTGTGAAAATAGTTTAATTTACTCGGCCAAAAGGCTTTTAGAGGAAGCAACAAAAAGAGATTTGATTTGCAATGTAATCTCTCCTGTAAACTTTTTTCTGCCATTAACAGATAATTCTTTAGTTCGAAAAGATCGCCGTGATCTTTTTTTTCATCGCTCAACAGGAATTTACTATGACGATGTTGATTTGGTGATTGCAAAAAGATTTGAACACTTAGGATCTTTACTTGTTAACCCTCATGATTCTTTAATGCATTTTAGGCAAAAAGATCATCAGCTTGTTTATTTTTTTAATCATAACTTGCCAGTTATTCCGACTGCTATTTATAGGGGAAAGATTGAGGCATATTTTGAAAAAGTTATGGCAGAGCTAATGCCTTACACAAAAAATGAGCAGTTTATTGTAAAAAATGCACGAGGCAATAAAGGTATTGGGGTTAATTTATTTCGGGGAAAGGATTCTTTATTTGCTTTTTTAGAAACGATGCAGGCCTTTAAAGACCAGCGTTTTATTGTGCAACCTTTTTTAGAATCTTCTACGGAGTATCGAGTCTTTTTGGCCGGAGATGATATTTTGGGTGGAATAAAAAAGTGCAAAACGGAGTTTGATTTTAGAAAAAATGCAGGAAAATCTCAAGCATGCTTTGTTCAAGTAAATGAGTTACCGCAAAAAATTAAAGACATCTCTTATGCTGCATTTAAGCTATCAAATGCTAATTATGCAGGAGTTGATATAATTGAATCTGATTTGTCAGAGCGGTTACTTGAAATTAATCTAGTGCCTGGTATTGAACAAATGGAAAGTTTAAGTAAAATTAATATAGCTTCAAAGTTAATATCAGATGCAATCGCCGCATGCATAAAATAAAAATTGGAGAATAAAATGCAAACAGTTTTTGTAACAGCAAAAGATGATTATAAATTAGAAGTTATTCCTACCGGAATGCTTGAAGTTAATACTGTAATTATTTCTAATTTAAAAACAAAAGATGCGTTAATTATTGATCCAGGTAATGATTTAAGTGAAATTGATGAGTATCTTGTGATGAATAATTTAAGTCCGATTTTACTAGTTGGCACTCATGCTCATTTTGATCATGTTGGTATCGCTTATGATTTAAAGAAAAAATATAATTGCCCCTTAGCGATTCCAAAAGATGATTTGTTCTTATTTAATTCATTAAAAAATCAGGCGGCAATGTTTGGTACAGATATTGGAACAACAGGAAATTGTGATTTTGCTTTTGAAGATGATTGTAAATTTGAGTGTGATTTAAAGTCTATGAAAGAGCTTGTAAGTAAGGTAAAAATTATTCATACACCAGGACATTCACCGGGGTCTACAGTTTTTTATCTAGAGCATTTTGATACTCCAATTCTTTTTTCTGGTGATACTTTGTTTTATCGCTCGATAGGGCGAACTGATCTGCTTGGCGGAGATCAAGAAAAGATTTTAAACTCTATTGAAAAAAAGATTTTTTTACTTCCAGATAATGCGCAAGTTATCCCAGGACATGGGCCACTCACCCTTCTTGGTGATGAAAAAGTTTACAATCCATACATTAGAAACATTCGTCCGTGTCGTCCTAAGTAAGAAAAGTGCCAGTTACTATGCAGCCCTAAGTGCATAGAAGACTGATCTTTGCTTTATAAAAATAGGCATAACTATTTTAAGCTAAAATTACTGTTGCACAAAATGGTGTTTTCAGTGTAGATCATCAGAAGTCCACGTCTTGTGAATAAATTCCTTCCCTAAAAAGTGCCAGGTCGTTTTTATTAAACCGTTGCGCCATTTTTGAGTAGCTACGGTAAGTAATACTTTTTTATTAATTTTAGCACTGGAATTATTTTTTTAAAATACGTGTTATGATTTTTTAGCAAGCAAAAAAGAAGAGTTAGGAATTACTAAAGAAGTTGCCAAAAAAGAAACCATTATAGAATCTTGTGATGAAGCTCGCCTAAATATCACTCTTTAAAAAAAAACACAATGAATAAAATTAAAAACTAAAGGTCCTACTTGCTCAAATTCAAATCTTGCGACATCGGATCTAATCGATCAACTCCTTAACGATGCTACCTCAAAAAATTGAGGCCAAAAAGTTTGCTATAAAAAAGGCGCGCTTAAAAAAAGAATCTACTACAACTATAAAAAGTAGTTCCAAAGCTAAAATAATATCTCCGAGTAGTCCCGAAACTACTCGCCATATTACTGCAAGCATTAAACGCGAAGTTTATCAAAACTCAAACAAGTCATGCACAAACTGCGGTTCTTACTTTTTTTTTAGAGTATGATCATAAAAAAAGTTTTGCCAAAGGAGGTGCTACTTCCGTAAATAACCTACAAATGCTATGTTCAAACTGTAATAAGAGAAAAGCAATCATCGAATATGCCCAATTTCACATGGATCAGCTTTTGGTGCAAAAAAATTAATCTATTCAATGCTCTAAAAAAAATACAAGCTTTTTAGTTGTCATTAATTGCTGCAGAGGTTTAATGAAAATGACTTGGCTGTTTTTGTAATAAATAATAGAATTAATAATTTTTTTTATAATACAATGATCGTTAAGGATTATATTTTTTATTATTTAGGAACGGTGACTTATGAAACTAAAATCTGTACTCGGCTTTTCTTTAATGGAAGGGTGGTGTAAATAATCTTGTGTAAATTCAAATTTTGACAAAAAAATAGGTCCTTC
>CAZCDT010000038.1:24203-28600 GCA_964497525.1 uncultured Bacteriovoracaceae bacterium | reverse complement strand
ACTACAAATTGTCTTGTCCCACCTGAACTTGAATATAAAGAAAGAATTTTCACAACCGGAGCAGTTGGTTTTGAAGGATTGACTCATATTCCAGATCGACAGGATGGAGGGCATAAAGATTTTTCCCAAATCATCGAGCTTGCAAAAAAATGTAAACCGCCAGTAGAACTTGAAAAAGGAAAAATTGTTGGTGGTTTTGGACATAAACAAGTTCTTGCGCTTGCCGATAAGATTATTGACGCTATAAAAAAAGGGGCAATAAAAAGATTTATTGTTATGGCAGGATGCGATGGACGCCATAAATCGCGTTCATATTTCACGGAAGTTGCAGAAAAACTACCTCAAGATACTATTATTCTAACTGCCGGTTGCGCGAAATATAGATATAATAAACTTTCGTTAGGAGATATTGATGGAATTCCTCGCGTGCTTGATGCTGGTCAGTGTAATGATAGTTATTCACTTGCCGTGATTGCGCTTGAGTTACAAAAAGCGTTTGGTTTAGATGATGTGAACAAATTGCCTTTATCATTTGATATCGCATGGTATGAGCAAAAGGCCGTACTGGTTCTTCTTGCACTTCTTCATTTGGGGTTTAAAAATTTAAGAATCGGTCCTACTTTGCCAGGATTTTTATCTCCAGGAATAGCAAACGTTCTTGTTGAAAATTTTGGGATAAAGGGTATTGCGACCGCAAGTGAAGATGTTGCGGCAATGATGGAAGGAAGATAAGTATGATTGTAAAAAAACTATCGGAATCGAACATTATGCCAACAGCTCACAACGTTGATGCGCGAAATATTTATGACTCTCAACACATGATGATAACAGTTATTTCGCTTCAACCGGGCCAGTCTTTGAAAAGGCATATTACTCCCGTCGATGTTGCATTTTATGTGCTGGAAGGGACTGGTGTTGTTGAAATTGGGGAGGAAAAACAGACAGTCACCCAAAACTCACTAATTGAGTCTCCTAAAGACATTGTTCATTGCTGGTACAACGAGAGCAAGGAATTACTTCGTTTTATGGTAATTAAGGCCCCTCGTCCAGACAAGAAAACTGTTTTTTTGTCAAATTAAGTTAATAAAAGAAAGTTGTTTAATACGAAATGTTAAGCAACTTTCTTTATTTGATTCTATCCTTTCTTCTTTATCATTCTATAAAATATTTGGAGTTTTTTTTGCTTTGACTTGATTGTTATACACTCGTATAGTTATACACACGTATAACCAGTAAATGAGAAAGACTCGCTAATGACTAGAAAATCAACCGATACAGATAAAAAATTATTAGAGCATGGATATAAACTGCTAATTAAGAATGGTGCGTCAAAGCTAAGCATAAGAGATGTCTGCAATGAAGCAAAAGTTAATCTCGGTATGTTTAACTACTATTTTGGAAGTAAAAATAAATTTATCGAGAAAATACTTAATAATATATACGATGATTTTTTTTCAAATTTTCAATTGGTGGAAGAAAAAGGATCAGCGTTAGGTACGTTAGAACTTCAATTGACGTTAATGGCAAAGTTTGCAAGAGACAACCGCCACCTAATATTGATTCTTTTAAATGATATTTTAAATGGTGAAAAAGCGGTACATGATTTTGCTAAACAGAAAATGCGAAAACATTTTACTGTTTTAACAAAGACACTAAACTCATGCAAAAGATCTGGTGATATTATAGATGCCCCCCTTCCATTGCTGATTACTCATATTGCTGGCTGTATCGGATTATCGACTCTTGTACCAGAAGTTCTATCCAATATGAAAATCAATACTATTTTTAAGATCGGCATAAAAACAGTGACGAATACCTTGATGACGGACAAGGTTATTGAACAACGAGTAAAAATGGCACTACGAGGTATCAAAGGATAAATTTATGAAAAATATTTCACTTTATTTTATTAGAAGACCGATTCTGGTTAATGTTATATTAGTGCTGACTTTTATTTTAGGTGGATATTACGTATACAAAGTCCCTAAAGAAGCATTTCCTGCAGTATCTATAAATCAAATCGTAATAGTTACGAAATATCCTGGTGCCTCAGCGAAAGATGTTGAGCTAAATGTTACTGCAAAAATTGAGGAAAGAATCGATAAAATTGGCAATATTAAGGAATATCGATCAAGTTCAACCGAAAGTCTCTCTAATGTAATTATTTTTGCGGATGACGATTTAAATGATCTTCAATTTAATGATCTGTTGTCTGATGTTCGAGCAGAGGTAGACAAAATCGATGATTTCCCATCTGATATTGAAGGCCGGCCAGTAATTACAAGTGTCACTACCGAAGATCGTCCCATAATAGAGATAGCTTTCTCTGGTGAGTACAATCATTTAAAAACAACTTTGCATGAAATAGAAAATGATTTGCGTAAAATTTCGGGAATATCAAATGTAACATTGGTTGGATTACCCGATGAAGAAATTTACATAGAGGTAGATCCAGACAAGGCGAAAAGCAAGGAAATCGATTTAAATTCAATATACTTCGCAATTAATACAAGAAATCAAGTAGGGACAGGAGGAACTCTTGAATCATTTATATCTCAGAAAAAAATTGTATCTTTTAATAAATATGAAGAAGCTGAAGATGTTTTAGATACAGTAATTAGAATGTCTCCGGATGGACAAGGAGTATTTTTAAAAGATATTGCGACTATTTCATATGGGCCTAAAGAAGATAAATTAATAGTTAGGAATAATGGAAGTAGAGGAGCATCACTTCTTCTTGCAATAAGAAGTGGTGTTGATCAGTTGAAAATTTCCGACAAAGTTAGGGAGTATTTAAAAAACAAACAGATTTCAGATAAAATTACTTATAAAATTAACAACGATCTTTCAAATAATGCCAGAAGTAAATTTGAGCTTCTTAAAAATAACGGAATCATGGGTTTTCTTCTTGTCATATTAATCCTTTTTTACTTTTTAAACGGAAAATCTGCTTTTTGGACGGCATTTGGAATCCCTTTTACTATTTTAGGGAGCATGATTATATTCGTTCCAATGGGGATGACTTTAAGTTCTATTTCAATTGGTTCATTCGTCATTATTCTTGGAATGATTGTCGATGATGCGACTGTAATTAGTGAGCGTTATAATGTAAATATCGAAGCAGGACAAACACCCGAAGAGGCCGCCAGTAATGCCGTAGGAAGACTTTGGAAGCCGGTTTTAGCATCATCTTTGACAACTGTAATTGCTTTTATGCCATTATTGTCTCTCGGTGGTCTCCCCGGAAAGTTTGTTTGGCAAATGCCTGTTGTGGTTATTATTGCATTATTCATTTCATTAATTGAAAGCTACTTGCTGCTTCCTGCACATTTGGCCCACGGTAAAATAAAAAAACAAAAGTTTGATAAAAACCGCATTGTTCTAATGGGTGAAAAACTCTATGGGAGTTTACTTACTAAATCGATTAAATATCGTTACTTTGTAATACTTTTTTTCTTTGTAATCTTTTTGGGTAGTGTATTTGTTGGTGCAACCAAGGTTCGAAAAGATTCATTTCCTCAAGAAGCTTCTGAAGGATTTACAATTCAAGTAACGTTAAAAAAAGGATTTTCACCGGAAAAAGTTGAAGAAATAATCAGTGATTTAGAAAAAAGCATTTTAGAATTAAAGACGAATGAACTAGTTGGATATACTGCTCGACTGGGTACTCATAGTTTAAGTTCACTAACAAATAATGGAACAGAAGAACATCTCGTTTCGTTTTTGGTTTATTTAACACCGTATAGTGATCGGGATAGGACAGCTTTAGATATTGTTGATGATTTAAAACAACGTCACCAGGCATTATATGATAGTGCAGGTTTTGCACTTGAATTTGATTTAATGAGAATTGGCCCACCACTAGGAGAGCCAATTGAAATCATTATCTCTTCAAATAGTGATAAAGAACGATTTGAATCATCTGCTAAAACCATTGATTTTTTGAAAAACATTTCTGGAGTGACTGAAGTAAAGGATGATCAAATCCAAGGGAAAGATGAAATTAATTTGAGATTAAATTATAAAAAAGTAGCGCAGGCCGGATTAACACCTGTTGATATAATTCGCACATTACGAATTGCTTTTGATGGACAAATTGTAACTGATTATTCTTCGATAAATAACTCATATGATTTTAGACTTAGATTGAACGATAAGTTTCGAGGTGATTTTGATTTTATATCAAAACTTCCTATCGCAAATAAAAGAGGTCAGTTGATAAAACTAAATACGATGATTGACTATGAAGAACGACCATCCTTGTCTGAAATCAAACATTATAATGGAATACGATCGACATCTGTTACGGGAAACATTGATCCTAAGAAAACCACTGCGATAGAAATACTAAAATATTTCAGTGATAAATTCATAAAGAATAAAAATGTTTCTTATAC
>CAZCDT010000038.1:0-24193 GCA_964497525.1 uncultured Bacteriovoracaceae bacterium | reverse complement strand
GATAAGCGGTCGTCCGATTGAAGAAGCAAAGATTTTTTCAGGACTTAAGAGTGCAGCGATAATTGCGATTATTGGGATCTATTTAGTTTTAAGCTTAATATTTAATTCATACTTTAGGCCATTTTTAGTTTTAATGGTTGTTCCTTTTGGAGTTGTCGGCGTTTTCTTAGCGTTTTGGACACATAATTTATCCATTTCAATGTTTGCAGGAATAGGATTAATAGGATTATCAGGAATCGTTGTTAATAATGCGATAGTTTTAATCGATAATATAAATGAACTCTTAAAAAATAATGGTGCATTTTCTCAAGAGATACTTGTTGAAGGTGCCAAAGAAAGATTTAGACCTATATTGTTGACAACTTTAACTACAATTCTAGGAATAGCTCCTACTGGATATGCTATTGGTGGATATGATTCTTTGTTGTCACCATTATCTTTGGCGATACTTTATGGCCTGTTGTTCGGCACCGTCGTAGTATTAATATTTATTCCGAGCTTGTATGCTATCAGTAACGATTTGCACAAAGTTGTTAATTCAAGAGCGAAAAATTTGTTTAAAGCGATTTCGTCTATAATAATTGTCACAGTCATTGTTAATTTTAATATTCAAGATGCTCATGCGGAAGAAAAAATAACTATTCAAAGAATCTATGATCTAATTCACAATACTAATGAGACAAAAATTCAAAATGAATCGTTAAAGCAATCAGAGTTTTATGCTAACTCCATTGATGGTATGCTTGACTCTAAGCTCAATTCGAAGTTCTTTATTTATTCTTCAGAAAATTACTCTCAACCTCCAATGTCATTTGATTCAACGAAAGAAGGATATGGTCTAACTCTGGATTATGAAAAACTTACTTCTTACGGAGTTAGAATTGGAGCAGGCATTGGCGTAGAAGATAAAAGTTTGGCAACAATTCCGGCCAACAATCAATTTGGTCTTAATGCAATGGATAGTGTTTATCGATTTTCGCTGGCAATTCCTCTTTATAGAAATTTTGGAAGTGCTGAATATCACCTGAACAAAGAGATCGCCTTTTCCAAAAAGGAAGTTCAAACATTTCAGAGTAGCTCTTCACAAGAAAAACAATTTTTTGAAGCAATGAAATCTTTCTGGAACATTATTAAGCTAGAATATGAGATAGAAATTGCCGAGAGTTCACTTGAACGTTTTGTTGAATTACATAAATTAAATGTCTCGAAAAGGAATTCATCGATTATCAGTAATTCTGAGTTTTTACTTTCAGAGGTTGAAATAACCACCAGAGAGAAGTTGCTAACTTTTTTAAAATCTGAAGTTCAAATAGAAAAATTAAATTTGCAAAAAATTTTAGAGTTAGATGAATCATTTCAGATAGAGAAAGAAAAGATGAAAGCATATGTTGGAGTTTTTAAGTCATCCAATTTGGCAATTGAATCCTTAATTGAAAATGGAAATGCTTATGGACAATTAGTTGCTAGCGAAGAATTGTTCAAAAAACTTCAGGTTTTAGAAAAAGAAAAAACAAAATCAAATCTTGATTTTTTTATTTCTATTAAAAGTTTTGGTAGAGGAGATGATATTAATAAATCACTTACTGAAAATATTTCTGAGAAGCATGAAGTTTATGCTGGAATAAGCTGGGATTTTGATTTAGGAAACAAAGCTAATATTAGTTCTCTTGCCAGTGCAGCGAGCAAGGAGCAACAAGCGACATTTCGTAAACATCAAACTCGGTTCCAATTGCTATCCCTATTTAAAACTTTAAAGCAAAAGATGTTGTCAAATGATGAGCAAATTAAACTGCTGAATACAATTACTAATAAACAATTTAAAATATTAGCAGAGGAAAAGAGCCGTTTTAAAAATGGACGAATTACTACGCTTGACTATATTAAATTACAAGAAGCTTATGAAAAAAGCATCTTGCAGATTATTTCTTTGGAATATCTTAACGAGATTACTGCACTAAACCTATATTTTTCCCTAGGTAACATAAAAGATTATTTGAAAGAGTATTTGTAATAAAATTAAGTTGGGTGAAAATTTGGAGGAAAACCTAATTTTCCTCCAAAAATTTCCTCCACTATTTTTTTCCTCCAATTTTAGCCTCTCTCTTCTCAAAACCCTTGATAATATTGAGTTCCAAGAATGGATCTTGGAGGAAAAAGGTTCGAGCCTGAGGGATTAAGGTCGACCAAAATTATCTTCACTTCTTACCGATTTTGAAAAACAGACCCCTAATTAAGACTTTGCGGTATCATTATACGCCATTATTATTTCATCAAAATACTGGCCGTCGCGATAAACCATCTGACTTAGTTGGCCCTCTTTTACAAATCCAAGTTTTTCATATGCAGTAATTGCGCGAGTATTATAGGAAAAAACATTTAATAAAACTTTTCTTATATTCAATTCCATTTTTAAGTAATGAAGTAATACCTCTAAAGCATCATACCCATAACCTTGCCCCCACAACGTCTTATCACCAATTCCAATACCAATCCATGTTGTACGATTTTTAAAATCGGTTTTAAAGTATCCACAACCACCGATATACTCTCCATTATCTATTCTTGAAATTGCAAAATTATAAGCATCTGGAATATTTTTCGTTGAATTTAAAATAAATTTTTCTTCATCCTCAAAAGATAGCGGCAATATAGCATTTGGAGTCATTAGCTTTCGAAACTCCAAATCATTAAAAAACAGATGTGCTTTTTTTATATCTTCTTTTTCATAAGCACGTAACAAAACCTTTTTACCTTTAAACATATAATATACTCCATTACTCCTGTAATAAATTTACAATGAGCAATAAAAAACAAAAATCAAACAAATGAATTGCTAAGAATTTCTCCAACTCCTCCGACACCTGGAACGACATACTGAATTTCATTCAGACCAAACTCTTTATCTTTATGTTTCCCAGGAGTAGATGATAACACATCTTTACTAGACAAACCACGATCAAGTCGAATTGCAAAAATTTCTACATCTGGATGCTCTTTTTTCATCCTCTTTAAATACTCAGGAGTAACGATTAAATGCATCACAACATATTTTAATGCCTTGCCTTTTACTTTTGTTTTATAATGCGAAATAACCTGTGAAATACTTCCACCAGTTGCCCCCATCGGATCAGGAAGTAAAACAATTGCCTGATTTTGTCCTCCGCCGATCTTTGAACCAGATACATCAACACCAATTACTTCTCCTTTTTCATTTACTTTACGATTTAGATAGTAGTGATCTTGTCTTACATTATCTGGATTTAAAAGATCGCTTAGCATGTCAAAACAGATATGACTTGGATAAGTTCCGGCCCGGGCCAAATCAATACAAATGGCTTTTTGATTATATTTAATAAGTTCCCCTTCAAAAACTCCAAGTTGAGTCACGCCTTTCATTCTTGTATCAACTTTTTTACTCTCTCTTAAAAATGAAATGTTAATTACCTCACTAAGTAGCGCACGATACATAATGTCTATATAACGATTAAGTTGAGGTTGTTTGGTTAAGGGATTACCAAACTGTGCAAGAATCGATAATAGATAAGGATTTGATAGGATATGAACGTTTTTAGAATATCTATGATTTATTTTAGAAGGCCTGTAATCTATACATTTATGCTGAATATCCAAAACCATATTTTCCTCTAATCTAATATTCCCATCTATATGTGTGTCACTTCACTATTTTCTTTTACGCTATTTATATGAGGCACAACAAACTCTTCCTCATCATGATAATCAAAATGAAACCGACATCGAGCATCGTAAATATCAGCTTCTCCAACAACAACTTGACTAGAGTTTGATGCATTTTTGCGATAAGTTTTTGTTGCAATTCCACCACAAACAGTACAAATCGCATGTACTTTATCCACCATATCTGCAATAGCAAGAAGCGTTGGCATAGGCCCAAATGGCTTGCCATAAGAGTCTTGATCAAGTCCTGCACAAATTACACGACACCCTCTTCTTGCTAATTTTTCAACTACAGAGACAATTGATTCATCAAAAAATTGCACTTCATCAATGGCAACAACTCTTGTTGAATCAAGCAAATTATTTAAAATATCAAGTGGTGTTTTTACGGCCTTAGCAACAACAGCTTGAGAAGAATGACTCACCACATTTGTTGCATGATAACGATCATCTATTTGAGGTTTAAAAATTTGAACTTTTTGTCTGGCAATTTGGGCCCTTCGAACTCTTCTAATTAACTCTTCTGTTTTTCCTGAAAACATCGGTCCACAAACGATTTCTATATGACCTGATACAAAACCGCCAATTCCAGTTCCTCTCATGGTTCCTCCTTGAAACGAAAATATTACGCTGTGTGTATGAATAGATAGTTTCAAAAAAAAAGGCCTTTGGCCACGCTCTATTTTAAAAAAATTCTTTCACATTAAAACCATCTATAATATGATTTTTGCTACTTCTATAAATAATTGAAAACAAAAAACTTATGAATATTTTTATTATTTTGCTATTTTTTATCTTGCTTTTGTCGATCTTGATTTTGCTTTTTTTACTAAAAAACAAAATCATTAAAGATCAAACTCAAAACAATGAAACACTTTTAAAAATTACAGAGGTTTTTCACAAACTCGATTCACTCTCTGATTTAACGGCCCTAAAAACAGGCGAAAAAATATCCAACAATACTAAAGAACTTATTGAAAAATTCTCAGAGTTAAAAGAACAGGTGATTCAAAAGCTAGGAAATCTGGCCCTCTCCCAAGAAAAAGAACTTACAAATTTTAAAGATAATCTTTCAAAAAGTCAGATCACATCTTTTGATAAACTAGAACAAAAAATAGACACTCGTCTTAATAAAATATCTGATAAAGTGCAAGAGAATCTCGACCAAGGTTTTAAAAAGACCAATGAAACTTTTAATAATGTTTTAGTAAGACTTACAAAAATAGATGAAGCGCAAAAACAGATCGAAGGTCTTTCTCATGAAGTCACCTCTTTGCAAGATATTTTAACCGACAAAAAAAGCAGGGGTATTTTTGGAGAAGTGCAACTCCACCAAATTTTATCATCAGTTTTTGGAGATAAAAATGACAAACTTTATCGACTGCAACACACACTATCAAACAGTAAAATTTGTGATGCCATAATATTTTTACCTCCACCAACAAACAATCTCTGCGTGGATTCAAAATTCCCTCTTGAAAATTACAAACGAATGTTTGATAAAAATCTATCTATAGAATCCCAAGAAGAAGCAAAAAAAGAGTTTAAGCGAAATGTCAAAAAGCACATTGAAGATATCGCATCTAAATACATCATTCAAAATGAAACAGCAGATCAAGCAATCATGTTTTTACCTGCAGAAGCAATTTTTTCTGAAATTCATGCGCATCATGAAGACTTGATAACTTTTGCGATGGAAAAGAAAGTGTGGCCAGCATCTCCAACTACTTTTTTAGCTACTCTTACAACGATGCAGGCAATTTTAATCGACATGGAAAGAAATAAACATATGGCAATTATTAGAGAAGAGATTTCAAAACTTGGAGATGAATTTTCTCGTTATAAAGATCGTTGGGAACGACTAAGTAAAAACATCGAGCAAGTAAATAAAAATGTTAAAGATTTAAATATTACTTCCGAAAAAATATCTGGACGTTTTCAAAGTATCATGAGTGTTGAATTTGAACCAGAGAAAAGCCTGCAAGTACAAAGTAGTTCTGGCATTATAAGTGAAGGAGAAAAAAATGACGAGTAGAAGAGAAGAGATTATTAAAAGATTTATTCGTTACGCCAAAATTGATACTCAATCATCTAACGATTCACAAACTTTTCCAAGCACAAAAAAACAATTCGACTTGGCAAATATTTTGGTTCAGGAACTACAAGAATTAGGACTAAAAGATGCCCATGTAGATGATAAATGCTACGTCTATGCAACTCTTGAATCTAATATTTTAAAAGATCACCCTTCTTTTGGAAAGGTTCCCAATATTGGTTTTATCGCACATATGGATACGTCACCAGATGTCTCTGGCCATAATGTAAACCCACAGATAATTGAAAACTATCAAGGAGGAGATATTGCACTACCGCACTCCCCTGGTATGTTTATTCGTGTATCCGAAAATCCAATCTTAAAAAATTGCATCGGCCATACAATAATAACAACAGATGGAACAACTCTTCTTGGTGCTGACGATAAATCGGGTGTTACGGCCATTATGGAAGCAATTAAACACTTAAAAGAAAATCCATTAAAAGTTCATGGCAATATAAAAATCGCATTTACTCCAGACGAAGAAGTTGGCCAAGGAGTAAAGTATTTTGATCTAAAAAAATTTGATGCTCTTTGTGCATATACAGTTGATGGGGGCATGCCTGGAAGATTAAACAAAGAAACATTCTCTGCAAACTCTGCGACAGTAAAAGTTAAAGGTCGTGACACTCATCCGGGATCAGCAAAAGATAAAATGATTAATGCCTCAAAAGCATTATGTGAAATAATTTCTCTTCTTCCTAAAAAAATGGCACCCGAGACCACCTCTGGATATGAACCATTTATTCACCCTCACCATATCGAAGGATCAATTGGAGAGGCACAAGCAAAGTTTTTATTTCGAGCATTCGATGAAAAAACATTAGATGAAGAGAAAAAGATTCTTGAAAATATAATTGAAGTGGTAAAAACAAATTATAAAGGGATTGAAATTGATCTTACAATAAAAGAGTCATATCGAAATATGCGTGAGGTATTAGAAAAAAATCCTCTTGTTTTATCAAACCTCTGGGAAGCGGCAATATCTGCAAAAGTAACACCGTCATGGGAACCAATCAGAGGTGGGACTGATGGCTCAGGACTTTCGGCAATGGGCCTTCCAACTCCAAATATCTATAACGGCGGAAATAACTTTCACTCCAAGACAGAGTGGTTATCTGTCAATGCACTAGAAGAGTCTATTGAAACACTAATTAATCTAGCGACAATTTGGGTTTACAAAAACTAACTTTCACTAAAGAAAGTCCGAGTTTTTGTAATACCGTTTCAAGAATTAATTATCGGAAGTGCTATTATTCACCTAAAACATAAGCAAAAACCAAAGGAGCAACAATTGTTGCATCAGATTCTATGATAAATTTTGGTGTATTTACATCAAGTTTGCCCCATGTAATCTTCTCATTAGGCACAGCTCCTGAATAAGAACCATAACTCGTTGTAGAATCGCTTATTTGACAAAAATAGCCCCATAATGGAGTATCTGTTTGCTCTAAATCTTGGTGCAACATTGGAACAACACAAATTGGAAAATCGCCTGCAATTCCTCCACCAATTTGAAAAAAACCTATCGATGATTTCTTTGTTGCTGTTTCTTTATACCAAGTAGCAATTCTCATCATACATTCAATACCCATCTCTACGATGTGTGCTGTTTTAACCTGTTTTTTTATACAAAATGCAGCAAACATATTACCAAGAGTTGAATCTTCCCAGCCTGGTGTAAAAATCGGAAGATTTTTTTCTTTGGCAGCAATCATCCAAGAGTCTTTTGGATCGATTTCAAACTCTTTTTGAAATGCAGGATCATCTAAAAGATTCCAAAAATATCGATGAGGAGGTAAACACTTTCCTTCTTTATCGGCCTTTAACCACTCTTTTTGCATTAGACTTTCAATTTTTCTCATCGCCTCTTCTTCTGGGATACAGGTATCTGTAACTCGATTCATTCCTTGTTCATAAAGTTTGACTTCTTCTTCAGGAGTTAAATCTCTATAGTGTGGAACTCTTGCATAATGAGAGTGAGCAACCAAATTAAAAATATCTTCTTCTAAATTTGCTCCAGTACAACAAATCGCTTGTACCTTATCTTGTCTAATCATTTCAGCAAGAGATTTTCCCAGTTCAGCAGTACTCATTGCTCCAGCAAGAGTTATAAGCATTTTCCCACCACTATTTAGATGTGCTTCATAAGCTTTGGCAGCATCCACTAACGAGGCGGCATTAAAATGTAAATAGTGACGTAACATAAAATTTGAAATTGGACCTTTTGTTGTCATATATGATCTCCTATCCTAAATACTAAAAAACTACTTATTCAAATATGTATAACTCTTTAAACAATCTTCATAAAAATCGGCAAGTTTAACTCCCTCTTTTGGCTGAATCTTTCCTTTTTTAACTTGCTGATCAATACTACGCTTAACTGTTGCGGCCATTGCCATTGGATTGTATTGCATTTCTGCTAATACTTCGGCACATGTATGTCCAAGTATTACTTCATCGATATAAAAATCACTTGGATCTTCATCATCGCAAAAAATATGCACTTCGTTTAATTTCCCAAACAAGTTGTGCTGATCTCCCATAACATCTTGATAGGCTCCTGTCATAAAAATACCGATATAGTAATCTTCATTCTTTTTTAATTGATGAAGTTTTAATGACTTTTTACCAGGCAATGATGAAATAAATGTGTCAATTTTTCCATCTGAATCACAGGTAATGTCGGATAAGGTACAATAGCTCTTTGGCTCTTCATCGAGTCTTAAAAGCGGAATAACTGGAAATACTTGGCCAATTGCCCAAGAGTCTGGTGCAGATTGAAAAAAAGAGTCATTGCAAAGATATTGAAATGCCAAGTAGTCATTCATACCTTTGAGCTCATCTGGCACAAACTCCGAACTTGGCAATATATCTTTTAGTATCATGCAAATTTGCCAATAAAGAGTTTCTGCGACTGCTCTTTCATCAAGAGTTACAACACCTAGTTTAAAAGCATTGATACAATCTGTTTTTCGTTGAATCGCATCGTTATAAATTTCTTGATAATTCTCAGAAGTTAAATCGGCCAAAAGCTGTCTCATTCCTGTAACAAGCACATGTTCTTTTGCTTTCTTTTTTACAGGATACTCCACATGTGCTGCACAAATTTTATCAAATACTTTCGCAATTACACAGGAATGACGAGCTGTAACGGCCCTTCCACTTTCTGAAACTATATTTGGATGATCTATATTTTCAGCAAGACAGATCTCTTTTAAAATATAGACAATATCTTCTACATATTCAGTTAAGGAATAATTTGTAGAAGAGTCTGCTGTTGAACGCGAACCATCATAATCAACACCAAGGCCACCACCAACATCAAAATATTCTAAAGGTAATCCCAACTTTACAAGCTGAGCATAAATTCTTGCAGCTTCACTTATTGCATCTTTAATCGTTAAAATATCTGTAATTTGACTGCCAATATGAAAGTGCATCAACTTGGCATATTTTGTTTTACCCTTTCTTTTTAAAAGTTGAACCGCTTGTAGAACCTCTGGCACCGATAATCCAAACTTTGCTCTCTCTCCACCCGAAGAGGCCCACTTGCCTGTTCCTTTTGCAGATAACTTTACTCGAAGTCCAATCATCGGATCAATATTCATCTCTTCTGCAAGCGCAAGAGTATCTATTAATTCTGTAAATTTTTCTACAACAATAATTACCTTTCTCCCAAGCTTTCTTCCTAAAAGAGCAAGGCGTAAATAATCCTTATCCTTAAAACCATTTAGAACGGTTAATGCGTCTTTATTTGAGTTCATTCCAAGTACGGCCAAAAGCTCTGCTTTTGAACCAGCTTCAAGTCCATAATTAAATGGCCCGCCAGCATCTATAATTTCATCAACGACTTCTCGCATTTGATTTACTTTTACTGGATAGACGCCAAAATATTGCCCATCATAATGCGCTTTTTTAATAACCTGTCTAAATGTCTTATTAAGCGTTTGTACTTGATGTCTTAAGATATCATGAAATCTTACAACAACAGGAAATCTAATTCCTTGGCCTTCAATTTCTTTTATCACTTCTTGAATATCAATTGTTGGCCCATTTTTTTTCTTATGCGGAAGTACTGTCACATGACCTTTGTTGTTTGCCGAATAATAACCATCACCCCAACGATGAATGTTGTAAAATTTAACAGATTCTTGCACTGTCCATTTTTTTTCTGTTGGCATCTCTTAATCCTTAAGCAAAGAAAGTATTATTTCTCTTAGCAGTTTTGTTGTAAACACTGAGCTATTATTTGTTACATCAAGATTTGGAGCAAGTTCAACAACATCTGCTCCAACAAAGTTTTTTGTCATTAAGATTTTTATTATTTTAATAAAATCCTGATAACTTGCTCCACCAGCTTCAGGCGTTCCTGTTCCAGGGAAACATGCAGGATCAAAAAAATCGACATCTAAAGTTAAATAAATCGGTCTTGTTTTTAAAATAGCTTTTATTTTTTTTAGAAACATTTTTGAATCTGAAATCAATGTTTTATTTTTTTTCATCCATAAAAATTCTTCTTTTGTTCCAGAACGTATTCCATGCTGAATTAATAGGTGCTTCGGTCCAAAATGATCTAAACATCTGCGAATTATCGACGCATGAGAAAACTTATAACCCTCATATCCATCTCTTAAATCTGCATGAGCATCTAGATGAATTAAAACCAAGTCTGGATACTGTTTTAAATAAGTAACAATTGGCGCATACGAAATTGAATGCTCTCCCCCTATTGTTAAAAACTTTACATTATCTTTTTTTAAATCAATCCCAGAAACAATATTAAAAAACTTCTTATTTGCGTCTAAATATGAACCTTCAATTCCAAGCTTTTTATCTAATGCTAAATTTCCCAAATCGATAATTTTATTTTCATAATCAAGCCAATCTTTATCGATAATCGGAGAATAAGTTTCTGTCTGAGTTGAAAACTCTCTTGCTGCATGAGGACCGTTTACTGTTCCTTTTCTAAAAGACGCAGTTCCATCGAATTCAAAACCAACAATATGCAAACCATTTTTTATAATTACTTCTTTACTAATACTTCCATCAAATTTTATCGGTGCTTTTTTTAGTCCGCTACATTTTTTTAGCTCGATCATTCTCACCCCAAAAAACATAAAAAATTAAAATAGTTTAATTGCATTCTTATAGAATAAAAGAGATGTAATTCAAAGAAAAAATATCAAGAAATCTTAATAAAAAAGCATCTCAAAATCTTGCATCGTTAGCTTGCCAGAAAAGTAGTTTTCATCGCTATCTGGTAGAAGATCTAAAAACAGTTGTTTTTTCATTGCTTGAAGCTCTAACACCTTTTCTTCAACAGAGTGTTTGATTATTGGCCTATAGACCGTTAATTTGTTTTCTTGGCCAATTCTATGTGCTCGATCTATGGCCTGAACTTCTACGGCCGGATTCCACCAAGGGTCCATGATAAAAACATAACTTGCAGCTGTTAAATTAAGGCCCACGCCACCAGCTTTTAGAGAGATCAAAAAAACATCTGCTTGATTATTTTGAAACAGATCGACTTGTTTTTGTCTTTTTTTAACATTTTGAGTTCCATCAATTCTTGCAATTCGCCAATTCCTCTCCAAAACTGCCTTTTGAATCAAATCAAGATAGGTTGTAAACTGAGAAAATACAATTGTCTTATGGCCCTCTTGAATCACTTGCTCTAAAGTCTCCAATAAAAATTTAACTTTAGTAGATTCCGCACTGTTTTTTTGCCACAAACAATTTTGTCTTAAAAGAAGTAATCCTTTTAAAATTGCTCCATACTTTTGTTTTGAGGAAGCGTCTTTAAGTTCACTTCTAATCCTAAGTAAATTTGCCTCATACACTTCTCGCTCTTCATCGTTAAAATGTAAAAAAACATTGTTTTCAACTTTTGGAGGTAAATCGGTTAAAACTTGTGCTTTTGTGCGCCTTAAAATAAATGGTTTTGCTGTTTTTCTGGCCAAAAACCTACTTTTTAAGGAAGAGTCGCTTCGAATAAAATGCAAGTCTCCCCAAATTCCAGGGATCGCCAAGTCGATAATATTATAAAATTCCGAAAGATCGTTTTCGACAGGAGTTCCTGTAAGGCATATCCGAAACTTAGCATTAATTTTTCTAGCGTAATATGCTCCCATGGTTCTAATATTTTTTAAATGCTGTACTTCATCTAAAATTAAAACATCAAATTTCTTACCGGCAAATACGGTATCTGTCTCTTTTTTCATGACACCATAACTAGTTAAAACAATTTTTACATTATCTGGAAACTCTCTTGCGCCTCCATGATAAATATAGACATCCATATCTGAAAATCGTCTAATCTCTTTTTCCCAATTAAGTAAAATCGTAATCGGGCAAATAATAAGCACACGCTCGATTGACTCTGAAATACTTTTTATAAATGCAATTGCTTGAATCGTCTTTCCAAGCCCCATATCATCAGCAAGACAAGCACCCATTCCGTGTTCATATAAAAATCTCAGCCAATTAAAGCCTGTTACTTGATAAGGTCGCAAAACTCCATCAAGCATCTGAGGCAATTCATAACTAGGCATCTGAGTCATATTCATCAAACGATTACAAAATTCCTCTTCCTCTAATGTAAGGGCACCAGATACGCCCAATTTTTTAAGCTCAAATAGTTCAAAAATTCTAGTACGGTTAAAAGGTAAAACAAACTTATGAACTATTTCTGAAGCAAGACCATCTGTTGGATGAATTTCTTCATGACCTTGCTCTTCATATTTTAGATATTTTTGCATTAAGCGAACCATATCTTTTTGTTCTGGAGTTAAAAGAATAAGACCTTTTGATGATAGCGAAACTCCAGTCTCTAAGTCTGCTCCTTTAATAATCTCTAAATCTGATTGAGTAATATTTAAGTCAAGATCAAACCATCCAAGAAGAGATTTTTTCCGTTCAAATCTAATTTTTCCACCACTCCAAGCGCCAACCTCATTGCGATCAAAATAAAGTGGAATTTTTAATTGATTTAAAATCGCATAAAAACTATTAATTCCTGAGAAAATAGTACTCATCATAACTTCAAATCGAAGTTCTTTTTTACTGGCATCATATTCTGAAAAACGAAAGAATTGCTCTCCAAAATTTTTAAAAAGTCCTGCGAGCAAAATCTTTAAATCTTTATTTAGATAGCTATAAATTTTCTCATTTCCTCGCTCGTAAATTGTGCTTTTTTCATTATCTAAAAAATAGGAAATAACATTTAACCACAAATCTTTATTTTTATTATTTTGTAAAAATCTTTTATAATTAGAATTTTCATTTCCTGAAATATTTTCCAAGACCGCACTAATAAAATCATAAGAATCTATTTTTCTTCTAAATCCTAAAAGTCCACCGCCTTTAAAGGCAAACATTCTCATTAAAAGTGGTGGCGAAATTACTAAATCCTGACCATCATCAAAAAAACAAAGAGAAAAAATAAGATAATTTTTTTTTTCGCTTGGAACCATCGAAACTCTGGCCGATAGCATCTTCTCTTGCAAGCTTGCAAGATATTTTCCATCCAGCATAACGGCCACAATACTATTTAAATTTGGCGATGATAATATCTCTATAAGTTCATCAAAAGTCATAGATAGGGCCTCGTTGCGAAGCCTTTTTAAAATAAGTTTTAAGTCATCTGGGATATGAAAAAGATCTCCATTGTTCCAATTAAAAAGATATAGAGTTTCAAAGAGTGAAATTTCTTTTACCAACACGCCTTCTTGATTTTCATAATGAAATACAATCTCTAAAAATGGACCTTCTGGATTGGAAAGAAGTTTGACATTAACAACTAACTTTCCACAAAAATGAGTTGGAATTGGAAAATTGATAATTTTTCCATTTCTTAGTAAATATTGAAGCCCTGAATAGGTAGAGTTTCCAAAAGCTCCTTCAAGTTGATAAGGAGCAGAAATCATTGTGCCATAAATATCTGTATGCACACCTAAATCGGTTTGGCCAATCGGTCTTTTGCCGTCCAGAATATCATCTTGATGTTGGTTTTCATAAAGAAGAATCTGCTTATAATTTAAAAATAAAGCGGCCGTATGGATACACCTCTTATCATTTTGCCAATGTCTACAATTACATAAAGTGCTAAGAGGGCCTTCTGGTAAATCTTTTAGCCTACTCTTGTAAGTAATTTTACTTTCATAGATCCGATCATCTTTTACAATACCTGAAACAATATAATAGCTATCTGTTGTTTTTTTATAAGAAATAGAAACCGCTGACTTTTTTAATAAACGCTGTGCTTCGACCACAAGTTGTGGCCCAAATAAATCATTCGCTTCTTTGGTCATTTCTAAAGAAATACCGACGATATCTAATTGATTAGATTCTTTTACCAACTCTTTCCCTAAGTTTAAAAAAATATCTGCTATTATCCCAGATAATGCATTTAAAATCTACTGCGCAAGCAAATTGCTCGATACAGACAGCGTCTTCACAATTTTTTGATCTCCGCTTATTAATATAAACGTTCGCTCAAAAAATTGTTCAATCCTTGTCTGAATCGGCACTTTGCTCCCTCGCAACGATCTTAAATGCATTATCTGGGATTATTATAACGATAAATAAGCTGTGAAGCTAAAGAAAACTTTTAATTCTTGTCAATATATGACTTAAGCAGTTTGGAACGGCTTGGATGTCTAAGCTTTCTTAATGCTTTTGCCTCGATTTGACGAATACGCTCTCTGGTAACAAAGAAATCCTGACCAACCTCTTCTAGAGTGTGATCGGATTTTTCGCCAATACCAAAACGCATACGTAAAACTTTCTCTTCTCTTGGTGTAAGTGTTGCAAGTACCGCTCTAGTTTGCTCGGCCAAAGTAACACTCATTACCGCATCTTGAGGAGAGATAATTTTTTTATCCTCAATAAAATCTCCAAGACTTGAGTCTTCCTCTTCTCCGATTGGAGTTTCTAAAGAGATTGGCTCTTTCGATATTTTTTGTACTTTTTTGACTTTATCAACAGGAAGCTCCATTTTTTCTGCAATCTCTTCGGGTGTTGGTTCTCTACCCAATTCTTGAATAAGCTGTCTTGTTGTTCTTACCATTTTATTGATTGTCTCAATCATGTGTACCGGAATTCTTATTGTGCGCGCCTGATCTGCAATTGCTCTTGTAATGGCCTGTCTAATCCACCAAGTTGCATAAGTTGAAAATTTATATCCTCGACGATATTCAAACTTATCAACGGCCTTCATTAAACCAATATTCCCCTCTTGAATTAAATCTAAAAATTGCAGACCTCGATTGGTATATTTTTTAGCAATAGAAACAACAAGTCGTAAATTCGCTTCTACCAGCTGTGCTTTTGCTCTATCGGCCTTAAACTCTCCATGAACAATAATTTTATAAACACTTTCAACATCTAAAAAAGACATCCCTGCTTCAATTGCAAGACGTCTTAACTTTCGTAAAATATCTTCTTGAGTTCTGATTAGCTGCTCGATTTTTGCATCTGTTGTAAAAAGATCTTTTGCTAGCTTTCGTTTAAAAGCATCATCCGTCATGATCTTTTCATAAATGTTGCGATAATCATCTTCGGTTTTAATCTCTAAAAATTTATAAATTCTTTCTTCTTGCTCATATAACTCTTTAAATTGAAAATAATACTTCTTAACAGGCTCAACAAAGCTGTTAATCAATTTTCTATTAAAAGTAAGGTCCGCAAGTTCATCTGAAATTTCTGAAAAACGCTGCTCTTGCTCTGTAGAAAACTTTTTTAAGGTACCATCTTCAAGTTCTGTTTCTGATAAAAGTTCTTTTATGCGATCAATAACTGCATAAATTCTTGTCTGTGTTTTTTTAATATCAGAAATTGGAGATTCATCATCAAGACCCCGAACAAGTTCTTTTACAAACTCCATCTGCTCTTCTTGAGTTTCTATTTTTTCTTTTAACTTGATAATCTCTTTTAAAGCATGGGTGGATTTAACGGCAGAAAGAATAATCTCTCTTTCTCCCTCCTCAATTTCTTTGGCAATCTCAACTTCGCCCTCTCTTGTTAAAAGAGCAACTGAACCCATTCGTTTTAAATATAATTTTACAGGGTCTGTAGAAGCTGAACGAAGCTCGGCCTTTTCTTCTCTTGATAAAGCTTCTTCAATGATCTCTGTTCCATCAAGTTTTATTCCCTCTTCTTCAAAATCTTCTTCTTCATCACCTGCTTGAACTTCTATTGCAAGCTCTTTAAGCTTTAACATTATAACATCGATAGAATTTGAATCTATTATGCTTGCAGGAATTGCGTCATTTACCTCTTCTGCGGTTAGAAAAGATTTCTCTTTTCCTTTTGTGGTAAGCTTTAAAAATTCCTTGGAATCTAAAAATAGCTGAACCTGAGTCATCAAAAACTCCTTACTTAATTTATTACTCTATTTTTTTTATTAATTTTTTTGTTTTTAATTTTTCTAATTCGCGCTTAATTGTGAATATTTCATTTGCATATAAGACCTGCTCATCTTCTGTCGATGCATTATTGTGTAATTGAATCAATTTATTTGTCTGTTGTTGCAAATTATACTCTTTTAATCTTTTACACAAATCGGCCCTTAAAAGCGCAATTTGCTCATCGTTTAAGTTATCTTCTTTAAATCTATAAACAGCACTTCCCGCGGCAGTTTTTATATCTACAAGAAAAGATTCACTTGTACTACTAGTAAATGCCAAAATTACATCAAGATAGTCCGAGGCCTCCACTTCTAAAGCAATTTCTTTTAGCCTTAGAAGATATCTTTTTACTTCATCATTGTCTACAAGATCGAGTAATTCTGTTATTTTTCCAAAAGTTAATACCCTTGGATGAAGAATAGACTCTACAATCAAAAGTCGCAAAACCTTATCTAAAGATTGTTGTTTTTCATTTTGCGCGACAGGATAACTCTCTTGTTTTTGGAGTTCCTCAATATTATTGCTACTGTAATTATCATGTAAAATCTCTTTGGGTATCTTAAAAGTTGTTTTATTTTGAGTGGTTAGAGAGTTTAAAAAGTTCTTATAGCTCTCTATGATCTGTGAATTCTCTGACTTTAGACCTAACTTTTTGGCAATATCTAAAATCCTTTCAGTTGCTGAAAGATCTGTTTTTAAAGGAGTTAATAATAAAAAAATGTCTTTTAAAATTGCTAGTTTTTTTTCATAAGTCTCTGGAATTGGCCCAGATACTTTTCGATCTATTAAAAAATCTAGGAATGCCCTACTACTTTTAAGCCTAATTTCTAAATTTAGCGCCCCCTCTTTCATTAAAAAATCGTCCGGATCTTTTGCTGGAGAGTAATCCAGTAAATTAGGAATAATTCCCGCCTTAAGCATTAATTCATTGATTCTTTCCATGGCCTTCATTCCTGCATTGTCGGAATCAAGCCCTAAATAAAACCTCTTTGTGATTCGGCCCAAATCATCGATGATTTGCTCGTTCATTGCAATACCCATCACCGCGACACAATTTTTAAAGCCTGCCTGCCACATACTTATCATGTCCATGTAGCCTTCAACAAAAATTACATGATCTTTTTCCCTAATGTGCCCTTTGGCAAGGTGATAACCAAAAACTATATTTTTCTTTTGAAAGAAGAATGATTCTTGAGAATTTATATATTTTGCTTTTTGGGATTCAAAAACGGCCCGGCCGCCGAAACCAACAACGACACCATGAGCATCAAAAATAGGAAACATTACTCGATCTCGAAAAGAATCAAATATTCTGCCACTTTTTTCATCTCTTCGAAGTAAAAATAGCTCCAGAGCAACTTTTATTGCCTCTTCTTTTTCTTTTTGATTTGGAATCGTTTCAAGGTAACTAAGAATTGGATTATTATTTGAGGCATATCCAATTAAAAACTCTTTAACACTCTCTGGTTTCAAGTTTCTTTTAACCAAAAATTCATTGTATTCTTGAAAGGATTTGCTTTGGCCTGACTTGTAATAAATTTGTGCTGCTTTTTGCAGTACTCTTTTGGCCATTTCAAACTTTGGAGAAAGAGTTTTGCCTTTTATATAGTCTTCATGACGAATGCCAGAGACTCTACAAATTTCTTTTAATGCATCTTTAAATTCTAGTTTTTTATAACGCTCAACAAAGTTAATGGCATCGCCTCCAGTATCGCAGGCAAAGCACATAAACATATTTTTATTGTCATTAACAGTAAGAGATGGTTTATGATCGTCGTGAAAAGGACAAACTCCAAGATAGTGAGCGCCACTTTTTTTAAGCTGGATATAATTACCAATGATGGTAGAGATTTTAATCTCTTTTATACGAGCGACAAGATCATTACTCAAAATTAATTCTCCACAAAAAAGCAAAAGAAAGATTATTTTTATTTTATAAAGGGGAAAGAGTCAAACTATAAAAAACATGCAGATACATCTACATTTATATTAATCCATAAAAACAAATTATCTTATCACCTTTTAAAATTTCATGAGTATTTTCTAGGGAATAAGCGTAGGGCTTCTTTAATGTTTGGCATCCATTTTTAGCACACAACAAACGATGACTTTCATCACATAAGATTTCAAGTTTTACCCCGACTCCAAACTGGCAAACAACTTCTAAATTTTTGTTATCGTTAAATGCTCGCAAAAAACTCTTTTTCTCTAAAAATTTTTCCAAGCAGAAATCTCTTGATAAAAACTTTCTACTCGTACAATCAACATGTGTTAAACCATCGGCCATTGATAAAACATTGTTTTTTACTTTATAGAATTCACACACGCTTTTAAAAGAGACTCTCTCATTTGTTAAAGATGTAACGCTATATTCTAAAACTTTAGCATTTAATCCAAAGCAAAAAACTACAAGGATAAAACTTAAATACCTTCTCATCATAGGAGTAGAATATCTTAATAAAAATTAAAACGGAAGAGAATAAACTACTGCGGTTACTTGCTCCGACTTTTTGCTCCAAGATAAAGAGTTTATACTTTGAACAGATGAAGCTCTTAGAGATAAATTTTGAGCAAGAGATTTTGAAACTTCTGCAGTATAGGCCGAATCTTTTACATCGTAATCCAAAGAAACAGTCATTCCAACTTTATTTAAGTTCTTTTTAATAATCATATTTACTCTTTTAGTTGCCGCACTCATTGTTGTGTATGCTTCGACATATGGATTTTCTACAACTAAAGATGCACTTCTTTGTAGTACCCTAGCTCTAAATCGAAACTTTATTTTTTCACTTATTGCAACACTCGTACTTGGCTTTAAGGCCCTTTGAACATGGCCAACGGTCGCAAGAGTTGATCCTTTTTCTGCTTTTTTCACCTCTCCTGATAATCTTTTATCTGCATAAGAGAGCAAATTTCTTTGAACAAATTGCTTTTTATCTTGATCCGATTTTTCTTCATATAAACCTGTTGATTTTAAATTCCAGTGACGATTAAAATCTTCTGTTTTTTGCCAACTACTAACTTCTTCTTTCATATTTTGTAAAATTCCATCATCATCATTTATAAATAAAGAATCAATCCAAAGATCTTGCTCCATTGAAACAACAACGTTTGATTCTTCAGGAAGAAAACTTGCAGGGGCCCTGCTTGTAACAATAGGTTGTAGCTCTTTTACTTTTAAATCACTTCTATGATCTAAGTCCATAGAGTACGACAAAAGAGGCATAAGTAGTGTGCTTAATAAAACAGACAGCTGTTTAATCTTTGTACAGCTTGTTGGGGGTGACTGTCTGTCTTTAAGTGGGTGTAACATCTTAAAACCCTTATGTTTATATTGTTTGTTACTAATATAATATGCAGGGTTTGTGCCAAGGCGAAAGGGGTGGTACTTCCTTGGTACTTCCTTTACTCTTGTATCTGTATCTGGGAATTTAAATTTTTTATAACAATTTGAGCAACATTTTGAATTATAGTATCAAGGAGTAAAAGAGAATTTCCCTCTGTCATGATTGTTAGCAAAAATGGTTTTTTTGGATGATATACAATACTGATGTGGTGTAGATAATAGGTAACCTTATCTGAATTGTTTTTACTTTGAACAAAATTAAATCCATATTTATGGGCCATTGGAATACTTGCCGGAATTGCGGCCCGAATACCTCCTGAGTACTGCGCTTTACTTAAAATTTTTAATGCATAATTAGAAAGTTCTTGATTTAAAAATGAAGAATTAAACAACATTCGAAATGCTACTGAATAACTTTTGGCCGAAACCTTAACGCCAATATTTCTTTGATAATCAATTCCTAATTTTTTAAAAAAATCCTTAATTTCATTGTGATCAACATTTTCAAGTAGCAAAAGAGACGCTTCATTATCTGAATAGATAATTGCTTGTTCTATTAAGTCTTCAATCGAATAACTTTTGCCAAGCTTTAGTTTTGTCGGAGCTCCGTTGTGAATAAACCCTTGCGCCTTATCATAAGAGAGCATCGTTTTTAAAGAACTTCTTTTGTCCTCAATTCTTTTTAACCATAAAAGCATTATGGGAACTTTAAACAAACTTGCAGGAAGGAAATCATCTCTTTCGTTAATCCCGATCCACATCCCATTCGTTAAATCCCGAAAATAAACGGCAATATGATTGTTTTTTATATCCGCAGAATTTAAATAATTCTCAATTTGGCCTTTTAATGAAAGAGGATCAAGCTCTTCTATGTAAAACTTTTTTTGCTTTTCAAAATCAATTATAGGATTTAAAAACTCATTTGTGGTGTTAAGCGAGAAGGGATCTACAAAGTAATCAATTCTAATTCGACCAAACAGAAGTAGCCCCACAACGGTTATCAATAAAAATATTATTATGATCGAGAAGATATTATTTTTTAAAAAAAATTTACACATGCAAGATATCTCCATTGGATTTTATAAATTAGTTTTTTTATTGCAGCCTTGCACAACCTTTAAAAAATACTCATTTTGTGAAAAATCCTTCACTAAATCTTGTAACACATTACAATATCCAAGATTAAAATAAAATGGAAAAAATGAAAAAACAATTTGCTCTAACTTCTCTCGCTCACCCTGTTCTCTGTATAAAGCTCCTAAGTTATTTAACAAATCCATTTCGTTAGATAACGCTTTTTGCTCTAAAGCTTGACGATAAAGATTAATTATATCATGTTCGTTATTATTTTTTTTATAAAGGTTAATTAAAGAAGAATACAGCATATATTCACCAGGAACTTCCCTAACCGCATAAGTAAACAGTCTCTCCTGATATAAAAACTTTTGTGCATGTATCCCTGATAATACCAAAAAAAATACAATTACACTGATAGAACAAAGGAAGTAAATTCCTTTAAATTTAAATAATGAGCATTTTCTTACCAAAGATATAATTCCCACTGTTGCGGGAAATATTGAAGCATAAAACCAATGATCAGCAACGAAAGAATATTTAAAATATGGGATATAAATAATTCCCGAGATCGGAATATATGAAATAAGAAAAAAAATAAAAATTTCACTTTTTAAAAGGTCGCGACTAATAAATCTAAATAAAAGAAAAAAAATAAAAACAAGCACGAATAAAGTTTTTATGTGATTTTGAAGTGTTTGATAATTCAATTTATTATATAAAAAAGATAGATTTATTGGAAACAATAATTTCTCTAAATAATGCTGTAAGTTTGCAAGCATGACATATCCAAGATGAGAAGAGACATGTTCTTGATGATGAGAAAAGTACTGGTCATCGATCCACAAATCTTTTTTATCGTCATTATCTAGATACGAAACAACATTTTTATTAGAAACATTTAACTTAATAAAAGAAATACTTTCACTTTTAAAGTATTTTACAAGTGCTGTTTTTTCAATCGGTTCAATAATGATGCCTTTAACTGATTCGTAACAGGAAAAAAAACCTATTATGATAAAAGGTATAATAAGAAGAAGCGCCCTTTTGCACTCCTTTTTATTATTTAAATAGATACAAAAATAAAGAATAAATCCAAGTACAAAATATGATTTACTCATCAATGAGAAATAAAAAAATAAAATGGATGTAAGATATAAAATCCCTTGCCGTAATTTATTATTTCTTACTTGGAACTGTTTCCAAAAAAACATCATTGACAACAAAAAAAAGGTTGTGGCCAATAGCGTTTTCATTTGAAATATCCACATTAATGTCTCTATTTGCATCGGGTGAACTAAAAAAATCAATGCGGCAAAAAAAACTATTTTCCGATTAAAAAAAACAGAGAAATTTTTCAGAATCAGCAACGTATTTAATGCATGAAGGAAAAGATTCACCAATCTGTATAAAAAGTATTTTTCACCAAACAACACATGTAGGTACCAAAGTACAGTGTAACTTAGTGGCCAACTTCTTGGAGAAATTCCTTGATTATCCCAAAAAATAAATCCATTTTTCGCATCCACAAACGCCGGTGATTTAAAAATAAAATGATAATCATCAAAAAAAGGATCTGCATGTAGACTACTAAAGGTTGGAATTAAAATAATAGCAAAAAAAAATAGAAGTATTAATACATCTTTTAAAAAAACTCCGTTAAAAAATAAAATTTTATCTTTTTCTCTTTTCATTAAACTCCCATAATCTATATAATTAAGAATAATAGCAATGAAAAACAAAAACTATCTATTTTTATTATTTCTTATACCTATGATATTTATCATTGTTTTTGATTATATTTATTATTCACGACCAGATATTGATTTAAACATTTCCGAAATAGAATTATGGAATAATTTTTTTTTAAAAATTGAAAATCCGCATATATGTTACCAAACTCTTTTAGAAAAACTGGAGGGGAATCGCAGTGAATCGATTTTGAAAAATTTTAATATCAAAACTAAAGACATGATAGGTGAAATTAATTCTAGACAAACTTCAAATACTCACGGAATGTTAAATATAAATTTGAAATCGTATAACAATTATAAGCTAATAAAAAATATTCCATTTTTTATTAATCATAATGAAAAAAAATGTTGGATTAAAATAAAACCTATAAAGACAAATTTTTAAGGTTGTCCATCTAATAACAATATATACACACCTGTATTCGATGTAGCAGCGTCATTGCACCAACCATAAAGTTCTGTGCTCGTAACTCGATAAGTTATTCCCGGATAAAGAAGTGGCCCACTACCGGCATCAAAATCGCTATACCAACCAACATTGTTACGACCAGATACTGCAACCATTGACGTAGGATAACTCGAAAAAACCACGGCCGAATTGGTAACATCATATATTCCTTGTCTTTCTGTGCCTGTTGGACTATCTCGTTGAGTCCAATTCCAATGATAAGTATAAAGTTGCCTGACTCTTACAGATGAAGCAACTGTAAATGTAGGCTGCGCTGCATTTGTCATACACCCACCACATGTCGAATTGCACTTCCTATAGCATACTGCGTAAAAAAGAGACCCTCCACAAGAGCTATTTTGTTGTGAAGAATAGGTGTTTGTGTCAGTACAAGCACAAGCAGTTGCAGCACAAGCTACACTTGGAGAACAATTTGCGCGCGGACAGGATTCACCACCTATGTGGCAACTATAAGCTGTTGTAGATAGTCCTCCGTAAGATAAAAAATCTTTAAGATCTTGTGCTGTTGCTGTCGGAATAAATCTAGCCGGAATGGAAGACGGAATAGTTCTACAAATACTCCCTGTGTATGAAGCACCTGTATGTAGTTTGATATTGCAAGAATAACCAGCCGTTGTAGTGTAACCACTACATACACCTGTTGATGATCCTACAGTGCATGGATAATCAGCCCCAACGGGTAAACTAACACATAAAATAAATATAATTAATAATAGTATTTTCATTATTCCTTACAAATTTTAGCATTAAGGTTTAATTCACACAATCCTTCTCGTAACAATTTATTTTCTTTTTTAAGTTTTTGTATCTCTTCATCCATAGAAGCAACACTGCGATCAATTTTGATAATTTTTTCTTGATTCTTCGTGATGTACTCATCCATCCTTACAGTTTTTTCAATATTTTCCCCAAGATTTAGATCGATTTCTTTCAGCGCCTCTATCAACAAAGCAACAATATTTCCGTATTTTACTGCTTTTGTCCCTGCGGATGTAGTTGCCACCAGCTCAGGAACAACTTTCTCAACATCTTGTGCAATCAATCCAATATCTTGTTCATTGTTGCTCTTCCATTTAAACTTCACTCCTTCTAATTGTTTTACGATATCTAAAGAGTCAGCTATTTCGTTTATATCTGTTTTTAAGCTTCTGTCAGAAGAGTAATAAAATCTTGTTGCCGTTACTGTTGATAACGTCGCGCTACCTCCAGTAATGCTAACGGCACTGTTGTTTTGCGTGGCCATAGTTCCCAGCCCGCTGATTTTTGAAGCCGCAATCGCAGCAGATGCACTTATATCTGCATTCACAATTGAACCATCTGTTATTTGCGCTGAGCCAACAGCACTAAGTG
>CAZCDT010000037.1:0-29650 GCA_964497525.1 uncultured Bacteriovoracaceae bacterium | reverse complement strand
ATATTTATCTAAAGAATATATTGAAGCACATTTAGCAAAGTTTGATGATGGTGCTACAAGATTTATAAAAAAGAGTCAATATGAAAGGTATGGGCCAGCTCAAGCTGATGGAACGGCTTTTGTATTACCCAAACATGAAGCTGATAAATTATTAGCGAATGCCGGTGGAGATAAAAGAACAATAGAAGATACACTTGGCTACCCAAAAGGGACTTTGGATAATGAAAAATTAATTCGCATTGATGTCTCTAACCCAAGACAGCATAATGCTCGTTTGCCAAGCGGAAATGAGCCGGGGGCAAATTATTTATGGATTCCTGGCGGTAAATTGCCGAATGGAAATTCAGAAGTCGTTTTAGATTTAGGAAATATTTCAATAGACACACTCAAAATAACAGATATTGAATTAAGATGAGGAAATATGAAATTTAAGAATATTAAATTCTCAAGAGAGAATAGATTTTCAATAGGGATTGAAGAAGAAACAGGAAGATATTATATCTCTTTCCCTGTAACCGCTACCGGGTTTGCTGACTATGAGGAATATTATGAAATTTCAAAAGACGAGTTTGATGATTTTTCATCTCATTTAGATAATGCAATCGACCTTCTTCGGCGATGTAGAGATAGAAAAGAGGATAACCGATTGCTGGTAAGGCCAGGCAAAAATAGAGGTACTCCTTGCTAGGCCGTATCCGTCCTATAATCTTATTTCTCCTCTTTTCTCTGTTGTCAAAGTTCAATATTTTCCAAAGTCTGGCACACGAACCTTAATTGCTACGGCTTTTATGGCCAGACTCTAAAGTAGGTTCTATTAGTTTTGACCTACGTTGAAGTCGGTAAACTTTACAGTAAATAAGCAAATGTAATGAACAATTATCTACTCTCACTTTTAAAGAAAATAAAGCGTGGATAAACAAATTGAAGAACGAAAGGTATAAGGTTTTGGATATGGGAAATCCTGAAAATATTTTGGATCTAAGTCCATTTTATGAAATGGAAAAATGCCAGCACCCTTTGCAATCATATTAAGTAAGCTGGCGTATTTGTGATTGTGATACCATCGAGTTTGAATTTTTCGGGTGGAGCAAAAGAAACTAGGCGGGCATTAGTGGTTTTTGTCATTCTCATATAAGAAAGAAGACTAGAAAAATGTCGTGGTGAAATTTTCGTTGCGGCCTTTACTTCGATTGGCAAAACTTCATCAGTGGCATCTTTGATAATGAAATCAACCTCGATAGACTCTTTGTTGTTTTTCTTCCAACCCGTAATTTGTACCGTATTTTGGTGACGAGCAAAAAAAGCAAGTAAAACTGCATTTTCAACAATACCACCAAGTGGAATTCGAAGCGCTTCGTCAATAGTGTTAACTACTGAAATGCTCGGAATGGCTGTGTCTCTAATAAGGCGCAATAGCCCCAGATCATAGAGATAGCGCTTGGGAGCGAAATTTTGATGTGATAGAAGTCCTTTTTGTTCGACTTCAAGAACAAGATTCCACGCCTTGAGTTGTTCAATTATCTTTTTTGCGTCGTAGTTATTTTGTGCCAGATGTACATATTTTGAAATTCCTCCAACGTGATTTGCAACCCCTTTTAACGCATCCGTAAAAAGATAATTCTTAACGCTTTCTTTGCGCAAAAAATCTTCATTTTGTGAGGCGAGAATATCGGCCAAAATTTCTTTATAATTTTCTTTTTCCGCAAATGCGGAAACTGCAGCGGGCATTCCGCCTACAGCTAAATATTGATCATATAATTGAAGTAGGTCACTATGAAGAAAAGAGGGAATTGTTTTTTCTTTACAAGCAGCAAGCAGCAGATCTTCTTTGTTTATAAATCGCAGGAATTCTCCAAAAGAAAATGGATGAATGGTTAAGTAACGTATTCTTCCAACAGGGATTCTGGTTTCCTCATTAAAAAGTTTATTCATACTGGATCCACTTAAAATAACCTTAATTCCCTTCCAATTCTCTTTCATGAATCGGACATATCGACCGATGACTGCACTCTCCTGGGCCTCGTCAATAAAGAGAATTTGTCCTTTGTTTTCCTCTAAGGCCTTGCGCTGTTTGAGTAGTAGCGTGAATGCCGTAAAATCTTCTGTTTGATCGATTTCACGCTTAAGGCGAAGATCCTCTTCTAGATTAATAGAGATAACCTTTGAAAAATTTTTTAGAGTTGAATTTATTAAAAAAGTTTTTCCAACTTGGCGAGCACCGTTCACGATAAGGACTCTTGATGGATTGATGCTTTTGTTTCGTAAAAATTTCTCTAAATCATGTTCGACATCTCGTATCATGTTGCCTCACATTTGTTGGGGGGACGATACACACAACTAATAATACTGGAAAAATCAAATATATTCAATATTTCCGGCTGGAAAATTCAAATATGTTTAATATTTCCAGAAATGTGCCGCGGCGTACGCATCAATAAACTTGCTAAATTAATGTAAAATTTACAATAAAAACAGGTTTTTGATGCGGCGCAACATAGAGGACGTTAATATCTTAAAAAAAACTTTTTGGAGATTTTATGAAATTTTTCAAATTCGCCCTACTTGCAATCCTTATAATGCCTGCTTTTTCACCAACAATTCAAGCACAAGATGAAAACAATCTAGAGGTTTGCACCATACAATCTAGCTCTGCTTCAAACAGCGCAGAAATTGATGAAATACTTGAAGATGTTGTCGCAATGGAAGATGACCCTGCAGAAAAAACCAAGCTGTCATTTAAGGATTTAAAAAAAGAGGTGATCTATCAAATATTTTATAATTATATTTCGATGGCAATTCTGTATCAAAAAATTGGTGAATGGAAAAAGCACGAGATGGATTTAAAAAGTGTTCTTAAGCGCTGGAACCAAAATATCTCTACAACTTATTGGGATACTGATAATTTTTCAACAAACTACTTATGCCACCCATACGCTGGAAGCGTTTACTACAATGCCGCTCGCCAAAAAGGCTTTAGCATGCGTGATTCTTTTTTGTACTCGCTTTTTGCATCAACAATTTTATGGGAATACAGCTTTGAAGCAATCGCAGAAATTCCGTCTCAACAAGATCTTTGGGCCACTCCTGTGATTGGATCGCTTATTGGCGAATTTACTTATCGTTTAGATAAGAGAATTAAAGATAAAAAATGGGCCAAAAAACCTTTTGGAAAAATTTTACGCTATCTAATCAATCCAATCGGTAGAACTATTTATGGCGTAGAAAAGCTAACGAAAGAACTTACTGGCAAAAATTTTGAATTCAAATTTGCTCCCCATAAAGTTGGGCCAAGCTCTATTCCAACACAACAAGGGATGCGTCCTGAATATATAAACAGTATTGGGATTGAAGTTAAGTTTTAAATTTCAAAATGTTATCTAGGTGTATAATTTATATACACCTAGAGTGAAAATTACAATGCATACATTTTGGCCACTTCTTTATGATATCCTCTATGCACTACAAATTAATAAAGGATAGCATCCATGAAAATAAAAAATGCTCTTACTCTTATTTTTTCTTTTATAATGATAATCCTATCTACAACTTCTACCTTTGCTTTAGAAAAAAGTAGAAATATCAAAAAAATATCACACACTGACCGACAAGTTTTAGACGAGATAAGAGAAATTTTTAAAAGCAAAATTACTAAAGAAGAAAAAATAAAAGAGACGACAATACTCGTAGAGCAACTAGACCAAGAAATTAAAAAAGAATTTTACCAAGTTATCGCTACACTTATTGTTTTTCATCACTCACCACAAATTAAAAAATCTCAACAAAATCTCGAAATAGCACTTAATACCTTTGTCACAAACAGAGCAAATGAAACTATGGCACTTATCAGAGGGAAATGGCACAAATCGTGGCAACAAGATGACTTACAAATTAGAATCGCAAAAAATGAATTATTTTTAAATATCGAGAAAGAAATCAAGCATAACGAATTAGTAAAAGAAATGAAACGCTCTGTAAATCAAACAATTCAAGAAATTTATTTGCAAGATCATAAAAATGGTATGCACCTAGCAAATAGCATTCTAATGGGTCAGGCAGCAATAAGAATAATTTTGGAAACAGCAGTAATTACAGGAATTGTTTCATTTACAACAGCGACGATGCCATTTTCTCTTTTAACACAAGCCATTTTAGTTGTTGGTGGATATGCGGCCATTGGAGATTTGACTGCAGTTTTAATTCCAACTCTCGTTATTGTTAACACAACACAACCAACACGTTTAAATATGATCGATGAAAATCAAATTGAAAAACAGGGAATGAGCAGAGAAACTGCAGAGAAAATATTAAGTGTCATTTTAGATAAAAATAATACAACGGCAACAGTAATACCTGCCAAAATTTATAAAGTTGTTAATGAAAAAATTGCTATTTTCTTAGAGGCCTTGGATCGAATTGAGCGGGCCGGAAAAAAACAGTAAATAGCTCATGCCAAAAACCTATTCCATAAGAGATATTCAAAACGATATGATAAAAAATTACGAGTGTAAGTAGATGTGATCTTTTTTTTTGCACTACAAGAAAGAGTGAGGCAAAAAAAACTGTCAACAAGTATATATAAAACGGCCACACAATAAACCAACTAACAAATGCCAAGTAAAAAACAAATATCGAAGGAATAAAATAGATTATTCTAAAAGTATTATGATAGGCAAAAATGCTGCGCAACCGCATTTTCCCACTCAACATTGTGGCCCGCGCTACTTTAAAAAATGCCGCACGTCTTGCATGATACACATATAACTCTCTAACAAAAAAAAGTTTTTTATCCATAAGCTGTGCCAACAATACATTCTCTTCATTCCTGTAAAACCGTCCATCAAAACGCAGTCCATCTCTTTTAAAAATTTCACTTTTCATCCATAAATTACACAAAATCAAATAGGTTTCATCGCAATAAATTGGCGCATTTTTCTGATTTCCTCCAATGTGCCGAAAGCGAGTAATAGAGGTTGCAAGCGGCGATGATAAAGTAATGCCAAGGGCCTCTTCTTTTGCTGTTGCCATTTTGGGATATCTATCAGGGCCACCAAAAACATCTGCTTGTGGAAATTTATCTAAAAATTTTTGTGCTAATAGAAAATAATCATCTGGCACTTCAACATCATCATCAAAAAAAACCAACCAATCTCCACATGCTAAATCGATTGCAACATTTCTTGCTTCACCAGGAGTGCAAGAATCAATTATTTTATGTTTTATATTTTTTTCTTCTAAATATTTAGAAGAATCAAAATCATCGACTCCATTTACAACAATTAGGAGTTCTACTTTAAAACGAACTTGTTTTATCAAAGCTTTCTCTAAAGACAGCAACAATCTCTTTAACAGTTCTACTCGTTTATATGTTACAATTATAATTGATATCATCTTGAGATCAATGTTATACTTTTAAAAAAAATCCGTCACGACTTAAAAGAAGATAGGTATAATTTATAAATGAACCAACAGCTATTTCTAAATTTTTACAACATAACTGGAATATTTAATTCATCAAACGAAATTGTCTTTAAAAAAATTTGTCGCGATTTTTTTTATTTTAAATCACCTTTTACGCCAAAAGAACAGATGTTTGATGTTTTTACCCATGATGAATCTTTTGAAACATCCACAATTGCCAATGCTGTTGCTATTGCATCAAACTCAAAATGCATAACATATAAGATGAATAATAATTTTTATCACGACTATCATGGGCAAGGATGGATAAAAGAAAACAAAGAAAAAAATATATTTCATATTTATTCACAAAACTTAGATCTTTTATACGAGTTGTCATTTCTAACAATATTGTCTGTTAGCGGAAAAATACTTGATGCCAAAGGATTGCATAAAATTCATGCACTAGGAATTAATTATAAAGAAAATGATATTGTCATAATGATGCCTATGGGTGGAGGAAAATCAACACTTCTTCTCTCTCTTTTAGAAAACAAAAATGTTGCAATAATTTCTGACGACACTCCACTTATTGATCGATGCGGCAATTTGCATCCATTTCCTTTAAGAATTGGACTTAAAAATATTCCCGAATCTTTTTTATTTTTAAAAGACAAAATTGAAACGATGAAAAGGCTGGAACATGGAGAAAAATTCATCATCCCTTTAAATGTTTTTGAAAATAAAATAAAGGCCTCAAGTAAGGACACAAATAAAATTCTTATAAATGCAAATCGGACTCTTGCAAGAGACGGCAAAATTATTCAAATTTCGAAAGCAAGAATGTTTATTCATTTATCAAAGCACATGATTGTCGGTCTAGGACTTCCAGTTATTTTAGAACTGTTTTTATCACATGGCCCCAGTGATTTTTTCAAGCTGTGTTCCTTGGCAGCAAAACGGACTATTGCAGCAACAAGACTACTTTTAACTTGCAAAACATATCAGATGTATCTTGGAACAGATTTAAAATTTAACAAAAAACTAGTCTTAGATCTTGCAGAAAAAATTTAATGATAAAATAATGCTATTTACAAGTACCGTTGTCTTTTAGGCCTTGCGGTATTTTTCCCATCTTATTTAACTCGCTTCCCTTTTTATACATTTTTTCAATCTGCTTTTTTGAAATTATTTTACAATAACCACCCTTACCATCTCCATAATACAGAGTATTTTTCTCGCCAACTACAAAGATTCCTTCTGGATAAAACATAACGTTTGAAGCAAGAAAACTCTCTAAAGAATCTCTATATCCTGCAATAATTTTGTTTAATGATACGTTATTTTCACTTATTTTTTCTAACTCTCCCAATACTTTATATGCCTCTTCACTATTTCCATTTAAAGCATGTAAAGATGCAACACTTTTATATGTCTCATACGAAAACGGCCAATCTTTCAACCAAACATGCAAATAGTTAATCAAAAGAGAAACTCTATAATGAATTGACTCACCTGCTACAATCTTTATCGCTGTTAAACCATTTTGAATTGCTCGCAAATCCAAGGCCTCACGCCTAAGAACCTCTATTGGCCCAAATTCATAGAACTCAACATTTAACTCTTCTATTTTTTCTTTTATTTCTTTAAATTTTATTGAAAGTAAGTCTTTATCAATTGCTGGATCAATATATAAGAAAAGATAAACGTTTCCTATTTCATCACTTCTTTTTACTTTAAATAATTGATTAATTAAAGCATCGGTAAAAGAGTTATAAAATCCGTAATGAGAATCCCAAACAGTAAAAATTTGAGCATATTTACTCTGTTGTGATTTTGGTAAATAGAAATTTTTACCGACAAAACTGTACTGTGTTTTATTTAAATTTTCTGGATAGTTGACGTGATAAAAATAAGCATGATCGTTTTCTTTTGAATTGATTTTCAAAAATGAATAGATTTTTTTCCAATCGATGTTTTTTTCAAAATACGAATAATCGCTTTTTATAGTATAAGAATAAAAATAGTAAACATTAAAAATAGTGCCACAAAGTAAAATAACAAACGATACCTTTACGATTGCTCTATTTAAAGCGCTATTTCTTTCAATGGCCAGATTTATTAAATAAATTATAAAAATTATGACAAAAGGCACGGCCAAAAAAATATATTTATAATAATAAAAAGTTGTTGCCAAAAAAATATCTTTTATAAAAACAATACCTAAAATTGTAAATATTATCATCGAAAACAATATGAGGTCTTGTCGTTTTTCTTTTAGACCCTCCATTTTGTTTTTTGCAAAGATAAAAACGCCCAAGACTCCAAATAAAACAAATAGTACCAACAAAAAAACATTCGATGGTAGCGCTGCATTTTTAAAGAAGCCATCAATAACAAAGTCCCATGAATTAACACTTCCTATGCCCTGTACCAAAAATGTCTTAATTTGATAATAAAAATAAGGAACACCAAAAAGTAATGATATCCAAAAAGATAAGCTAAATTGCTTTGATCGTATTGTATAATATTGTTTTTTTTCAAACGCATTTATCAGAATTAAAAGGACGAAAAAAAAGACATTAAACAAAAATGCAAAGATACCACCAGTTTGCAACAACAATGAACTTAAAGAGAGTAAAAGAATAAATTTTCCCGTTGTCGGACGTTCTCTTAAAATCAACCAAGAGATTATGCACTGTAAAAATATAAATAGTATTGTCAAAGTATAAGGACCTATCATTTGAGAATAAGTTACTGATGCGGGATGAGTTAGAAAAATCAGACCTCCAAATGCGATAAGTAAAAATGATGTCGTAATTTTTTGCAAACAAAAGACAAATGAAATAATCATAACTAAAAATGCAATAAAACTTGGTATTCTCACCCAAAAATCTGAATTTGCTGCTACATGATTAATCCAATATCTGATTGTATAATCAAGCGGCATCTCTTTATTTTTTAAGACATTTTCGACAAGATATTTATTCTCTACAACACCGTTTAAATTATCCTTTGTAGGTACCGTCATCGCGTATCCCGCAACAAGCGACATGTGAGCATCTTCATCTTCACTTAACGAAAATTGATTATAGGTTGGCATTAAATATAGGAGAGAAATACAAAGTGTAATTATTAAAACTATTAACTTTTCCAAATTAAAACTAGTTTCTTTAGCTAAAAAATATATGCCACTACAAATGGCACCGCACAAAATCATTGCACCCAAAATGGAATAAGTCACAACAGAAAAAATACCCTGACTTATCCCATAAAAAACCAAATTTACAAATCCGGCCCCAAAAAGCATCCAAAAAACATTTTTCAAATTCACTCTATTCCCCTAATAATTGATTAATTTTTTTTCCGAGATTTTTTATATCCTCAAGGCCTAATGATATATCAATATCTAACTTGAGAGTACTCATTAAAATATTTGTAGTTTGTAAAAACAAACCAGGATTTTGAGTGCTTTTAATAATGCTAAGCCACTTCCAACAAGCATGGGCCGGCCTCATAGATGGCGGAATAACCATTATTTCACTTTCTCTTAATTTTTTACCTGCAAGTTGTGCATCTGTTGGTGATTGAAAATAAAGATGAAGAGAGCTACCACAATCACCATCTAAGCAATGCCCTCCGACAATTTGCACACTCTTAGAAGTAATCTCTTCTTTTAATATTTTCTTACGCTCTCTTAACTTTTGTAAGATATCTTCTAATCTCGTCAATTGAACGCGCATAATAGCGCCAGAAATTTCTGAAACTCGCATTGACTCTCCAGCAAATGGAGAAATTTCTTTAAAAAAATCTTTATTGACTGGATTAAAAACTCCAGATCCATCTTGAATACAAAAAGCATTTTCCATATGATTCTTGGTTTTGCAAACGACAATTCCACCTTCTCCACATGATATATTTTTGTCTTGGTTTAAAGAAAAACATCCAAACTCTCCCCATGTTCCAAGATGCTTTCCGTTATAAGACCCACCAATTGCTTGAGCACAATCTTCGATTAGGTGTAATTTATGCTCATGACAAATTTTTGTTAACTCATTCATGTCGCATGCTAAACCATCCATATGTACACATATTATCGCTTTGGTTTTGTTGGTTATACTTGCCAAAATTTCTTTACACGAAATGGTTAATGTTTCATCAATATTTACAACTATAGGAGTTGCACCAACATTTACAACGGCCAACGCTGTTGCAACAAAAGTATAAGATGGAATAATTACTTCATCGCCATCTCTAATATTTAATGTTTTAAGAGCAACCCTAAGTGCATTTGTTCCACTTGTAACCATTAGCGCAAAAGGAGAATTTATATGCTTAGAAAACTCTTCTTCAAAAAGCTGACATTCACTTTTTTGATTCATCTGATATCGAAATAGTTTCTTTTTTTCGAAAACTTTTTTTATCGCTTCTATTTCTTCATTCCCGATATAATACATGCTCGCTCCAGTTTGAAATAGGCCTTGTTGTTTGAATACGGCCACACACACTACACGGTTGGTGCTTGTGTCTTAAAGCATACTGTAAATCATTTCTAAATGTCTTATATTTTGCACTATTCCAGATACTCATAAGTGATTCTTCACAAATATTACCCATGCAATTTTTTTCAAAAAAATCTTCAAAACAAGGTAGGACATTTCCCTGACAAGTAATGGTTAGCACACTACTTGGAATCATGCATGGAAGCAAAGCGGTAGAGTGATTACTGCAAATATGCGGTACACTCCCTCCACGATTTGTTTTTACAATCTCAGTGTGATTTCTAAATACTATCTTTTTTTGCAAGTCACAAGATAACTCTCTTACAAATGACTCTAGTGGCAGATCAAAAATACTCTCCTGTTTTGTAATAATAAAATAGTTAACTCCTATTTTTTCTAATGCTAAAATCATATCTTTGGTAAGTAGTGTCCCATTTGTGTATAATTCTATATTAACTTTTGGTAGACACTTGCGAGTGATTTCTACAAACACAAAAAAATTACTAGATAACATCGGCTCGTTATAAAAATCATAAGAAATTCTTCCGGAGAAATTTATATTTGATAGCTCCTTTATAATTTTTTCAAACAATGATAATGGCATCTCTTTTTTCTCTGCACGAGAATAAACACCGTTAGGGCAATAAGAACATTTTAAATTGCAATTAGGATTAATTTCTATTTCGACAGCATCAAACATTGAATTTTTTATCCAAAAAAAAGGCCGAAATAAATTCGGCCATTTGCAAAGCTTACTTATTTCTTTAAAAGCAGTTTTTCTAATTCAGCAATTCTCTTTTCTTGAGCATCAACTTTTTTAGAAAGCTCTCTAATTCCTTCTACAAGATATGGAGTCATTTTTGAATATGAGATTGCCATCATGCCGTCTTTTGAATTAACAGCTACAAGTTCTGGAATAACTGTCGCAACTTCTTGCGCAATAAATCCAATACGGCCACCCTTTTGTCCACCGTTTGCAATGGCCTTCTCATTCCACTGATATTTTACGCCAGAAATTTGCATTAATTTTTTTAATGGTTCATCTAACGGTTTAATATCTTCTTTTAATCTTAAGTCCGATCCTGCAAAAACATCTAGATAAATGCTCTCATTTAATACTTCTGCTTCAATTTCTTCTAAATTGTATTCTTTTAATTCTCCAAAATAGTAGTCTGTTTCATTGTTTGGTGAATCGTTGTTTTTTTTCATAAACTCTCCATCTCGTGGTATTTTTTTTTACGTGAATTATTTTGATCAGTATAACCTACAAAGACATATTTGGCCATGAACAGATGCTTACCTTTCTTGACTAATTAAATCAAAAATATTCTACAAACAGTGTCAACCTGCCAACTTTTTGAGGAAATGGCATAAATAAAAGAAGATGTTGCCCTGTATAACTGTTTTAATTTATTAGATATACTAAAGATAATTTTTAAAAAATTAAAATACAAAATATAATATAAAAAAATGCTTATGCTAAAAAAGGAATATTTTATGAACAAAAAATTACTCACCGCCGGTATGTCACTAATGGAGATTATGGTTGCTATGGGACTTGCTGGTGTTTTGTCCGTTGGAACGATGAGAATTATGAGTAATATGAGTAAGCAGCAGAAGACGATGGAAACAAAGTCTGCAGAAGAGGCCCTGATATATGAATTGCAAACATCGTTAAGACAAAAAAATCATTGCGAGGCAACATTTTTAGGGATCACACCAAGTACGACAGGAGTTGCAATTAACAATATTTATCGCTTTAACGATTCCGCAACAGGCACCGGCTACAGAACGGCCATACCAAATATTGCTCCAAATGGAGTTATTGGAACAGGGCCTGGGGCCATACAAATTGTTAGCATGAGAGCAATAAGCGAAACGACTCCTCCGGCAGTCGGTAACGCTACTCAATTTAATGTAACTTTAGAAATTACATTAAAAAGTGCTGCAAACAGTAATGCATCTTTTGTTAGGGATCATACCAGAAGAATACCATTATCTATGTCCAGAATTATAAGCCCTGCCTCTCCTACTCCTAACTGTATGGCAAATAACACGGGAGTTCTTAGAAGTTCATGTGCCTTTACATGTCATACAAGTCTTGATTCGGCAATAGTAGCTGCATGTACTACACTTGGTGGAGTTGTTGATATTGCCTCAGCTCCATGGTGTAGAGGGCTAAGGATTGGCTCCATATCTCAAAACGATCCTCCATCGACTCCTGCAGCGACAATTCCGGATGGAATTGCAATGAGAATTACTAATAATGCTCATATCGTTGGTGGAGTAACAATTGGAAGTACAGTGCCTGATGATGAATTTAATGTTTCTGATGCTTCCGATAGTGGAAAATTATCTGTTAGAACTTCGCTGCGAGTTGGTTCAATTGGAGCGATACCAACAACAGCAGGTACGGCAAGATTTGATAACTCTATTGGTGTTGGAACCACACCATCGGCAACACCTGGTACTGGATACTTTAATACGTCAATTGGAGTTGGTACTGCACCATCTGCAACTGCCGGCACTGGATATTTTAGCACCTCAATCGGTGTGAACACTGCACCATCAACAATTGGAGGAACTGGATCTTTTAGTACATCTATTGGGGTTGGGGGAGATCCGTCTAACTTCACAGGAACAGGATATTTTACTAGGTCCATCGGTATTGGTATTGCCCCATCAACAACAGCCGGAACAGGGTATTTTAACTATTCTCTCGGTGTTGGAGCAGAGCCTCCGGGAGCTTCTGGTCAACTTAGAACAACAGGTAACGTTGGAATTGCGGAAGCACCAGATACAGGTACGACCTTTGCCTTAAGGGTAAATGGTAGAATCCGCTCAACTCTTTTAGCAACAGAAATTGTAGCAGATCAACAAACTGTCGTAACAGCTGGATGGGTTGCGCAGCATGTTGCACGAGCTTTTGCCACAGGGTTAACCGGAGGAATGCAAGCAGATATTGCATCTCATATTCTAAATATGTCTCCAAACGCGTCTTACAATGCGCTAAGGCAGGCAATTTGCCAATCAACAGGAGGCGTAATGTCTGGAGCAAACTGTAGCTTGGCAGCACCATTATTTGAATATCAGACATCATCTGGAGTGAGACAGATGCGTATAAAAATTGGAACAAATGGACAATATAGCTCTTGGTTTAATCAAAATGCATGTGAAACGTCTGGGAATTGTGTGAATCTATACGCAAGAGATCGCATTGAGGTTACGTCTGCTGTTGGAGAAATTCAATCTCCAAAATTCTGCGATAGCAGCGGAAGATGTACAACATCTCATCAAGGACAAATATGTAGCTACGGCTACGTGATGATTGGGATCACGCCTGGAGGAAAAATTGTGTGTGGATATCATCAATACGGCGGTAGTTCTAGTAGAACCACACCATCTGGGTGGGTCACAAGATGGAATTAGAAATCGATGCTTTTCCCGTTAAAAGATAGACTTTTGTTGCTCTCAATATTAATGGAACTTCCTCTACTCCATATTGTCCTTTGAAAATTTCTTCAAATTTTAATTCTTCTGTACCGTGTCTGATTAATGCATATTTTTTTTGAGGACTAATTTCAAATTTTTCTTTCAAAGAATAAACTTGAATAAATTTATTGGGATAATAATTCTCCCCACGTAACGCACCATACTCATATAAGTACTTGATCATTGCCCACATAGATCTTGATATGAAAATTCTCTCTGTAGTAAAACTTAGTTTTTTTATTTCACCAAACACATCATTATGATTGCTATGATGATAAATATTTAAGACGTTAACAAATGGCAACATTAAAAAGAAAAATACAGCGAATTTATAAGTCCAGTTATAGTCCAGATTAAATTTTGTTTTTAAAAAAAGCCCAAGCGATACCGAAAAAATAATTCCTGAAAGCATAACCATATCTGCATTAAAGCGCTCATTCAAAGTCCAAGGATGAACACCTAAAAAAGAAGTTATGATATAAAAAATATTGTTTAATACAAACATCACCACTAATGATTTTATAAATAAGACTCTCTTGTCTTTTTTGTTTGCAAGATCTGGATCGGGTCTGCAAGCTATTGGCGATTATTCCGGCACAACCTTGCCATAATGCTGTGGTATTTTGTAATTTTTTGCGCAAAAGATATAAAAATTATCTTATTAACGTATAAGCCGTTATAGAAAAATTTGCCGTTTTATTTTCTCTCGCATGCTCATTATTTTTTTGCTCATTACTAGAGTCAATATAAGAGTGAAAATCTAACCACACACCGTTTTTAAAATAAAAACTCTCATTCTTTCTTGCCCGAGAGTTTACTTGTACATTCTTTAAATAGTGCTCTTTTCCTAATAGCAGATCAATCTCGGACGAGGCATCATAGGCATATACACGAGGATTATTTTCTAAAATAATAAAAAATACCTCATTTTTTTTTAACGCTACTGCCTCTTCTAGCTTTATGTAAAAAAAACCTGGATTATCTTTTTTTTGAGTTTGCGTGTAAATAACATTATCAATTTTATGAAGTGCGATTTTTAGATTAAAAGACATATTTGTTTCACTTAAAAATATACCTGCACCTACAAGAGTTTCATCTCTTTTTGCAATAAAGCGATTTGCAGCTTTTAAGATACTTGTATCTGTTGTGGAGTATCGATGCCCATGTAACGAATGAGAGTATATATTATGAAACTGATTTAGCACAACATTGCCCAAAACGACCCCTCCGAGTAATTTGTGCTTGGCCACATTTGCATCAATGTAAGGTACATAAAAATAATGATAGTGGCTTCCTTCTTTATTTTTATAATCGCTATCTTGAGCGATCCATGCTCCTTTCAGGTTTTTATAACTAAAATGATCGTCCCAACCGATTAAGTTAATTGCGTGATTGGGTTCTGTATTTTCAGCGGAAAAATAAATTGGCATTTTTTTTACAAATCCGACAGGTGACTCTGTCGCACGTTGCGCACTCGTTACTGATCCATTTTTTATAATTGCTTTTTTAATCCTAGTTCTTTTTTCTTTATTTGATCCAGTAGAGGTAAGGTTTTCAAAACTTTCTACAAAATAAAAATCTCTCTTTATTTTACTACTTCGGGTAGGAATACCTCCAAAATTTGCATTAAAGGCCGCAGCAATCCAAACATCACCACCGTAGCGAACCATTAGACCTGATGATTTATCATCAGTATTGCTTCCATAAAATGTCAAACACTGCATTGTTTCTTCGTCATAAACAACTGCATTTTTATTAAAACCATTATAATTATCCAAATGATAAACATCTAATACAATATTATCTTTTCTATTTTGCTTTAAACGATCCTCCATACAAGAAACAACGGCATGTGCCCAGCAGGTTCCCCATTTTTGTTTTTTAGGTAAAGAAAGACGTTTCTTATTTAAAAGGGAATAGGATGGAGGCAAATCAGCGACAAAGCTGGTGGTATAAAAAAAACAAACAAGCAATAATAAGCACTTTATAAATATCACTTTAATTATTTTCCTGTTAAAACATAAAAGTCTATCGATCTTAAAATTAAAGAGATATTTTCTATGCTATATTGTCCCTCAAAAATTTCATCAAAATTTAAAATTTCGATATTATGCCGAATGAAAGCATATTTTTTATTAGGCCTAATTTTAAATTTTTCTTTAAATTGATCAATTTGAACAAATTTATTGGGATAATCATCATCATCTTTTAAGGCCCCATATTCATATAGATATTTAATTGTTGCCCACATGGATTTTGATACAAAAAAAATTTCAACATTACTGCTTATTTTTTTTATTTCTCCAAAAACATCATTATGATTACTATGATGATAAATATTTAGAGAATTAACAAAGGGAAGCATGAGAAAAAAAATTAAAACTAACTTATAAGCAAGAGTATGTTTTAGCTTCAATTTTTTTTCCCAAAAAACAGCAAGCGATAGCGCAAAAATAATGCCCGAAAGCATCACCATATCAGAATTAAATCGCTCATTTAAAGTCCATGGATGAATGCCAAAAAAAGAAGTTATTATATAAAAAGCATTACTTAAAAAAAACATAACCATTAATGATTTTATAAATAAAACAACTTTATCTTTTTGGGCCAAATAGTTAATAACCGCAACAGAAATAACGAACAACACAATCGGCAATGACCAAATATTGGATGCCAATGACTTAATTTTACCTATCAAAGTCATATTTGATAACAGCAAAGAATATGTATAAGTCGGAGTCAATGAATTATTATTTTGAATAAAATGAAAGCTTAGGCCATACAAGCAAACAGATAATAAAAAGAAAATTATTCCTGCGGATAATATACCATGTTTTTTGTTTTTAAAAAATTTACTAATATCAAACTTATAAACCAACCAAACCGAAGCAAAACCCATAAAAATATTTAACCACGCAGTATATCTAGAACTTGCTAAAAATAGGATTAATAAAACACTTCCAAATGTTATTCGATAGCTTTCAACCAAATAGCGATACATATAAAAAACCAAAGTTGTTATGCATAAAAACTGCATTGTATATGCCCTTAAGTAAAAAGAGCATTGCCAAATATTTTCAAAAAAAAGTGGAGAGCATGCAAGCACTAAAGACACCACGGGGTCTCTACTAATTTTTAAAAGCAGAAAAAATAAAATGCCCAAAGTTAGCAATAAAAAAATAACCGGCAGCAGCTTTAAAAACATCGCATTTGTGGAAATTTCAGACCAATAGCGTATCAAAAATGTAAATCCCCCCGGATCAAAGTTACAGATAAAATTTGCTTTTAAAGCATCTAATAAAGTTCCGTGAAGGGCATAGGCTGGTGCATTATGACAAAAGCCTTTGCTTATAAAAAGCTGGCCAGCTTCGTCAAAGTTTAGAATTGGAGTATTTATCCTCATGTGATAAGAGGAGTTGATAAAAAATAGCGCACATACTCCAAGTAGTATTAAAAAAAAATTATTTTTAAAAATCATCATCTTCTAATTTATAACACAAAAATTTGTTTTATATAAATATATTGTATTATAATATCGGCATCGATAAAAAAAAGGACTATTTATTTTGAACAACATACGAAACAAAAAAACCGCTGCGTTCGTCATACTTATTTTTCTTGTTCTTTATGGGATATATTATTTTCAACCAAAATCAAGCTATAAACTTCATCAAGGATTACTTCCAAATCATATACAAAATGTTGTTGAGGTTTTTCATGCAAAAACCCAAGACAAGGATCTATTTATTTTCACATCTATTGATTTTCCAATAACAGATACTCCACAAAAAAAACCCATCTACATTCATCAATATTTGGGATCAGGAAAATGGGGACAGGATCTTATTTCTGGGCCTCGTCCTTTAATGTATCATGCAAGGCATTTCGCCTATGCTGATTTTAATAATGATAAACTTAACGATATCGTCATCGTCGGTCATGGAATAGATGCGGCACCTTATCCAGGAGAACAAAGTATTATTTTAATGCAGCAACCTGACGGAACCTTTAAAGACGAAACCTCTATTCGCTTTCCAGACATCACTGCCTATACTTTTAATGTTGCGGCGGCAGACATTAACAATGATGGCCATATTGACTTATTTTTTAACAACTTTGGAGGTTTTTCTCACGGTCATGATTCATTTTTTCTAATAAATGACGGGAATGGATATTTTTCTCTGGATAAAAATAGATTTCCCGAACACACCAAATTGACTCAATATCTCACCTGTATGCTTGCTGACTTTAACAACGATGGATATGTCGATCTTATGTTGGGTGGAGGTGATGGGCAAAATCTTCCGAAGGACACTGTTTTCATTAACGATGGAAATGGTTTTTTTAACCAGACATTAAAACTTCCGTCAAGGATTCAAGATCCAAGCTGGGCCAGCGCTTATCTTCACGCAATCGATTTTAATCAAGATGGATTTTTAGATGTTTTTATTGCAACTCATAATCATGGTTGGAGCCATGGAAATTTGCAATTATTAAAAAATAATAATGGCCAATTAACCAATCACTCCATCGATCTAAACAAAGAGCTAAACCTAGAAAATAATTTTTGGATTGGAAGTTTAACAATTGCTGATGTCAATCGTGACGGTTTTGACGATGTTGCTTTTGTTTTGCGCCATCATCACCTAAGAACAGAGCCGGTTAAAAATTCTATTGTCATTGCAAATGGAGATAAAGGTGGGTTTTCAAAGAAAAAAATGCAGAGAATTAACGTTGATGACTTTGCCAATAATATTTTCTTTTATAAAAATATGCCCTTAATTTTTACCTATAACTCTACTTTCTATTGGGCAGATAATTTTCTGTGAGAGCAAAATTTTTTATAGTAACGACACTCTTCCTTCTTTTCTTTACATTTTTTATTCTTAAAAATGTATTATCATTTTTTTACTCCAAAACACTAGTCTCTATAATCGAAAAACCATATCCCGTATTAACAAAAGATAATCAACTGGGTTTTTTTAATAGAAAAAATTCCACCATCGCTATCTATATGAATAAAAATGATAAGACCATTCATCATGCCAAATACTCGACAAATGAATTTGGATTTAGAAATATGCAAAACAAACACCATTTAAGTAAAAAAAACATTATTACAATAGGCTGTTCGTTTACTTTTGGTATCGGCGTCAACGACAATGAAACCTATCCATTTTTTCTTCAAAATCTTTTGCCTAATTATAATGTTTATAATGCAGGGGTTGCAGGGTACGGTCTTGCACATGTCGTAAGGATGCTCGAATTGTCCGATAGCTTCTTCCCAAAAAACCTTAAAAACTCAAGGCCTACTTTTGTTTATTTGCTATTTAATGAGCATATTATGAGAACTGTTGGGAAAGTTTCTTGGGACCAATATCGATATCCTCATTACATACTCAAAAACGATTATCCATTCTTTTCTCACATAAAAACAAATCCTAAGGGGACAGATTCTTTAATCGAACTAGATATTGCTAAACAGTTCCTCGCTTTTTTTGGGAATAATAGATATATTGTATCGGGGCAACCAATAACTATTTATATAAAATTGATTGAGTATATGAACAAAATTATTAACACAAAATATCAAGGAGAATTAATTGTTGTAAACACTGAATCTCACCCGGTGCTTGCAAATCAACTATATAATAAAAAAATAGATTATCATGAAATCAATCTTTCATCTCATAAACTTTGTATGGATGATATAAAGTGCAGATTGCCCGATGATCATTTTAATAAAACAGGAAATATGGCCTTGGCCAGTCTAATTAATGACATTATTACTTCTACATACCAAGACAGTCGTAATTGATTAACAGAGGTGCTATTTGAAAATTATTAGGAGTGATGACTTAATATTAGAAAATTTACACAAGCTTTATATTATGCCAGAAGAATTTACACTTCTTGATCTTCGCCACTCAATCAATAAAGATAATGAGATTTTAATCTTATCAAAAAAAACAAGCAATTTATGGTTTTTGATCCAAAAAGATGATGCTTTTTTAGAGAAAAAAACAGTATTTCAAACAATTAAAACTAAAAATATCTGCATTAGTATTGAGCAAAAATCTTTAATCGACCTACATCTCCAAATAAACCAATGTTTAAATAAAAATTCAAAAGGTATTAACTTCGCACTTCAAATTGATCTTGATCTTCTATCTTCTATTGATGAACTTGGTGTCATTGAATCTTTAGACTGTAAAACTATAAAATGGATAAATCTTTTTTCTAAAACAAGGCCAAAGAAACAAGACTTATCCAAATTAAGAGCGCTTTTTCAAAGATTGCGACAAAAACATTCAACAACTCCTAATATATTTTTTTTAAAAAATTCCCCACACTATATAGAATGGCAAATAGAAAGCCTAAATACGTTTTCCGGAATCAAAGAAATTCATATTGATACATCAAACTCATGCACTCAAAGTTGCGTTTTTTGTGGTCTTTATGCGCCATCAACATGGAGTTCTCACAACCAAGCGACTAGAGATTTTGCTAAACAAAAAATTTCCAAAGAAATTTTTTTAAAAATTCTTGAAAACGTAACTCCGGCCACGGAAGAGATTCAATTTGGTGGAGCCGGAGAGCCCCTTACGCACCCAGATATTGAGCTATTTATCACAGAAGTTAGAAAAAAAGGAATCTCTGTATCGTGCTTATCTAGTTTTGAGGATATAAAAGAAAGCACCATTACTCGTCTATCAAAGCTTGCTACTCCAAGCTTTGAAGACTTTTTATTCTACGTAAATCTTCCGGCAGCAACGCCCGATGTATATACAATAATGAGACCAAACAACAAAAATACATCTTTTTTAAAAGTTATTAAAAATTTACAAGTTGTTCAAAGGTTAAATAACGAAAGTCCAAATAAAATAGGAATTATTCTGCTTTTTATTATTACAAAACATAACTATAAAGAGTGTGTGAAATTTATTAAGCTGGCCATTTGCTTACAAGTAAGTGCAGTATATTTTAAGCCAGTAGAAATACAAAATGCATTACAGCAAGAGTTGTCGCCAAATGAAGCAGATTTTAAAGAAATTAAAAAGTATTTAAAAAAAGCCTTTTTCCTTGCCGACAAATTTTCTCTTTGTATTTATAATAGAGAAAGTGTTCTTGCTTCTTTAAAGCGAAATCAGGCCGCTTCCAATAACAGCATCCATTCATCGTTCATATCCCAAGAATGTCTTGATATTTATAAAAAGATACCGTGCCGTATTGGATATCTATATCTTAGAGCAATGGTAAATGGAAATATTTCATTTTGTTGCGTTTCTCCAGAAATAATCGGAAATATCAACGAGCAAACGCTTGCATCTGTTTGGCATTCTGAAAAAATGGAAGAAATTAGAAAAAAACTTTTAACAATTAATCACAACCACTTCCATTTACACGATGACAAATGGTATTTTTGTAAGATTTGCTCTCATATACCTTTAAACACCGACGCAAGTATGTACCGATCAAAGCATGAAGCTTGAGTATATAAAACATATCGCTCTTTATTTATATCTATAGATTTAATTTTTTACATCTGTCTTCGCTAGAGCAAAAAATGTCGCCTAAAGGATGACTTTTAACAAATAAAAACCGTGATAAAAGGCCTTTTTGTATTTCACCTGCAATATCCTCTTTACATCCCAAAAAAACATAATGTCCTTTATCTAGATTTTCTCGAATTAACTTTTCTAATTCTTCGCGATTAAAGTCCCAAAAAAACTTATACTTTGTTTGCTGATGCCGGGCCCACATCATGACATGTAAATTATTGGCCCTTAAAAGTAATACCGAATCATTGGGAACGACTCGCACAATATTTTCTACGTAATCTTTTGTCTGTTGCGCTAGGCTTTTTCTAAGCAATAAAGGTTCCGTAAAAGAAGAAAGTAGCGGTCCTATCAAGATAATAAACCAAAAAGCTGAAAACAAATATCTTACCCACTTGTACGTAATCAAAAACTCATTGCACCAAAAAACTTCTAGCGATATAGAAATAATTAAAAAATATAATGTTAGGCCAATCAAAGATGGTTCTGCGCGATCTCCATAAACAACAAAAGGAGTAAGCAAAGATACAAGAACCAAAATCGTCATTAGTTTCTTTAACAAACTTGTAGCATAACGTTTAACGGGAACAAAAATAAATAAAATTCCAAAAGCAGCAAAAAAAGTAAAACGATATGTAACATTGTATTGTTTATATAACATAAAGAAATAATCCACATATTCATTTATTGAAAACTCTTTTTTTATAAAACTTAAAGAATAAAAATAGTTAAGGCCTTCATTAAAAACAGACCAAAGTGGACCTATAAGCAACAACAAAAGACAAATCGATAAAATTTTGAAAAATTGTTTTTTCCTAGGCCCAATGCTTAATGATTGTTTGTAAAAAATAGGAGTAAAAATTATTAAGTAAGCAAGCAAATATACAAGCATTGCCTCAATATTAAAAAAACCAGCCAAAGCGACGCAGATCATACTAGAATATAAACTCAATAAATTATTTCTGCGAATACTATTTAAGACAAAACCAAGCGTACCTAAAAAAAATATTGAAAAAATCAGCATCGAATCAAAGGTGGTGCTAGATATATAGAAGTTTGGCGACAATAAAAGCAAACAAAAAGTCGCCAGACGAACCCACCAAGAGATCTTTAATTCTTTCAAGAAAAGGCATAAAGCCGTTGTGAAAACGGGGATCAGCAACAAATTAAACTGCAATCCTGCCATAAATATTTCATATGTTTTCAAGTTAAAAAGAGTTTTAATGAATACAAATATCAGATGAAAACCGTGCAACCCCACAGAGCCTTGAGATCTTGCATTTTGTTCAATCTCAATCGCAGTTAAAGATTCTAGTGAAAATGTAGGGAAATTTGGCAAAAAAATGTAACCTATAATAATTCCAAATAATCCATATAATAAATATTCTCCATATTTCCAAATAAGGCCCATCATTTAATACTCCATCTTTTTAATATTTTCGAATCATCAAAATATTTTTTACGTCAAATATTATATATAAAAACTATCATAGTTATGTTTCTTTTGCGCAAATTTGATAAAAAAGGAATGGATTTTAAATTCAAGCACATTATCTATGGCCGAATTATAATCACTTGCTGTTTTTAATAGTAAATAAACCAAGAGTCACACCACACACAAAAACACATTTTTCTTGTCATTTTTAGATAATACTTCAAAAATAATCTATGAGAAAAATTATTAACAAACAAAATGATATATGCCATGTTCGTTTTTCTTCTGACAATATAGCCGAAGATCATTTTTTTATCACGACCAATAAATCCCAAAAACATTTTCAAGAACTAATTGATTCGCTTGGCCTTTCAGAATCAAATCATATTTTTTCAAAATTTTTTTTACGAACAAAAAAAGATTTTTCCCAATCGTTGTTATTTAATCCCTCTGCCCAAATTATACAACCACCCATTAAGAATTTTGATTTTATTGTTCTATCATACTTTCAAAAAACACCAGATCGACCTTATTTTACCTTCCTTCCAAATCAAACATCTATGGCATCGTCTATTTACGATCAAACGTATGATATTTTTTCGCAGATGGATAACAATCTTCAACAAGTCAATCAAACGTTTGCACAAAATGCATTACGAAGCTGGATTTACATCAACAACATTGATATGAACTATCAAGAAATGTCGATGGCCAGAAATAGCTTCTTTGAAAAAATTGGTCTTGGACTGAACAATCACTTTATCGCAAGTACCGGCATTGAAGGCACTCCATTTAACCAAAAAAGTTCTGTCAGTGTTGATTTATTGGTGGCGAATGATGAGTCTATAATTAATAAAGCGATATACATGGAAATTCCAGACGATATGCCACCGACACACCAGTATCAAGTGTCATTTGAGCGTGGAACCATCATTCACCTTCCCCACTGTCGTCATTTTTATATTTCCGGAACTGCAAGTATCGATAAGCTGGGAAATATTTTATATCCTAAAGATGTTTGCAAACAGGCACTTCATGCTTCAGGCAATGTTCAAAAATTACTGGAAAAATATGGTGCAACTATTAGTGATCTTGGTTATTTAATAATTTATCTCAGAAATAAATCTGATTATGAAGCAGTTTATCAGACGATCTCAAAAATTTTTTCAAATATTCCAACAATTTTTTTAGAAGCATCCGTATGTCGTCCCGGATGGTTAATCGAAATCGAGGGCCACGCAATAAGATAAGCCACAACTAAAAGGATCTTCTTAACCGCCAAATATATTTTAACGTCTCCCAAAAAGATATCTCTCGCTCAACTGTATGCCTAATTAAATTACCAAATATAAAAATTATTTTATAGATTGGTGAAAAAAAAGCAATCCCTGCAAGATGTTTTACGATTGGCAAAAAAAACGGATATTTTATTGTAAAATATGCTAAATAATAGATGTTCCTGATTCGTTTTTTATCTGAAATGTTTAAAATACTTGTTTGCATAAATGATTTTGGAATATCAGTAACCGCAAAACTTCTTGGTAAATAATTCATATCAATACAGTAATTAGCAATTTCTGTATCTGGGAATGGCATATAAAGAGATGTAAAAGCACAATCTACGTTAGCCTTTATATTTAGCTCTATGGTAGAAAAAGCATCAGCAAAACTCTCACTGGGCAGACAAAACATATTCCCTGTTTGAACATGAATATTATATTTTGCCAATAACTGCCCACAAGAAATAATATCTTCATCTTTAATATCTTTTTTTAAAATTTCTTTGCGAATTCTATAACTTCCTGATTCAAGACCAAAGCCTGCCGTTCTGCAATTTGAGTCGGCCAATGCTTGAACCATTTTCTCGTTGATGTTATCGGCCCGAACTGTACACATAAAAGGTAATTTTATTTTCTTACGATATAATATTAAAAATTCTTCTAGCCATTCTTTATCTAGTGTAAACAAGTCATCATAAAAACAAATTCCTTTAGTATATGGGGTTAGATTTTCTAAAATTTCGATAACAAAATTATTTGGAGACTTCCTTCGAACATAGTATCCTGATCCCCCATAAATTTTATGAATTTTTTTATTATAACAAAATGAACACCGATAAGGACACCCTCGGCCAGACATAAAACGCGGAACTGCATCTTTGTTTAATTCCGGATAAGCACTCGTATAAATATCACGAGTTTCTACAAGCTCCTTTTCATATTGATAAATGACTATTGGATTTTTTTTTATAGTCAAACTATTTTTATCTCGATATGCAATACCTGGTATTTGTAAGTAATCACTCCCCTTTGCTATTGCATTAATTAAATTATAACAAACATCTTCTCCATCTGAAATAGAAATTAAATCCACTCCTGAAATGCTTAAAACATCTTCTGGGTATAAGATTGCATGCATGCCCCCAACAATTATAATTACATCTGGCAACACTTTTTTTAACTGTTGAACTTTGCTTTTTAGCCAGTTGTGCTCAGTTGTAATAACAGATATGCCAATAATTTTCGGTTTAAAAGAATAAATTTTAGCAATGCAGTCATTTTCTAAACAGTCTATAACAACATGGCAAGAAACTCCATTATGTTGCAAGTATGATGTTATTGAAAGCAATCCAAAATATGGTGTTGCGTATTGTTGCAAAAAAATCATAAGAAACGAATGCCTCCTTTTATTATAATATTTTTTATTATCGTTTTTAAAAATTGTTTTCCAAGAACAGTTCCATATATAATTTTTTCTTTAGAATTAAATTTTCTAATTAACTCAATAAATGAGTTCCCTGATTTGAAAAATTTTATCATTTTTTTTTTGTAAAAACGAATTTCAATCTCGGCCCTTAATTTGTTTAGCTGTTTGGCATTTAAATGAAGTGTATCGTATTTTGTATCAGTGTTAACACTCGCAAAAGATGTGGTATTATTGATTAGCAATCCATTTTCTAAGAATTCGCCATGTAAATCAGAGCCAACATTAGGCTGTGCGATACCGACAATTATAGAATCTAAATTACAATTCAATATAAATTTTTCTGTTTGATGAATATCTTCGACTGTTTCTTTTGGAAATCCAATAACAAATAATCCCGTAGTCCATATACCTAAATCAACACACCAACTTATTAGGTCATTAACTTCTTTTAAAACTATTGGTTTCCGAATATATTTTAGTGTTTTTTCACAACCTGATTCGATTGGTAAAGTTATTCGATACATCCCAACTTTCATTAGTTTTCTTAAGATTTTCAAGCTAAGACCCTGAATTAAAGCGCCCTGTAGTATTGAAAAAGAAATTCTTATATTTTTTTCAAGCAATAGGTTGCAAAACTCTTCTACTCTCAACAGATCCCAAATAAAATTATCATCTAATATAACTAATTCTCTTATTTGATAATTTTTAATTAAGTGTTCTATTTCTAATATTATTCTTTCTGGAGAATGAGATCGATAGCGCTTCCAGTTTTTTACCGTTGAACAAAAAATACAATTAAAAGGACTGCCTCGGCTGGTGAAGACAAATCCCGCAGGAATGTTCTTCAGCAAGGGAAATGACTTCTTTTGATGTTTAAAATAAAAATTCATATTTAGTAAATGCCATGCAGGTAATGGGATTGAATCTAAGTCCTTAATTTCTTCTCTATCATCATTTCTTTTTATTTCACCTGTTTCGCTATCTCGATAAGAAATTCCCAAAACCTCATTTGTTTTACCACTATCAATGGATTTAATTAGTTCATAGAGTGTTATTTCCCCTTCACCTCTAACAACAAAATCTACCGACGATTCGGTTAATACTTCTATCTCGGCCATTGAAGCATGTGCGCCGCCTACCACCACCAAAGATTTTGGCCAAATTTGTTTTATAATTTTACAAATACGACACACATCTTGGTGATACGCCGTAAAATTAGAGGTTACTCCAATAATATCCGCAGAATATTTTGATAAAATCTCCACTGTCTGATCATCGTTTGGGCCATAGCGTATAACATCATCAAGCACTTCTTTATTCCATGGATAAAAAGTTGCTAAATCTAATATCTCTGTTTGAATATTCTTCGCTTCTAAATAGCCGGCCAAATAAGCAAGTCCTAAAGGAATATGCTTTTCATAATTACGATATGCTGAAATTAGTAAAATTTTCATTATGAAAATAACGAGTCATTCCTATCTAAATAAGAACGCTCCATTTCTTTTATCGATTTTATTAAACATTGTAACGCCTCTTTATCGTATGTTACGGCTTTTTTAAAATATGTTTGACAATGATTACATTCCGAACACTGTAAGATATTACACTCACCCAAACTAAATTTTTCTAAAAAACCATTCAACTCACAATTATCAATATATAATTGAAAATCATATTTTTTATAATATTGACACGAATATAGTCTCCATAATTTGAACAAATTTATTTCAAAAGGTCGAAAAACATGTTTCAGCAAATGCAAAAAAGAAATTTTATTTTTTTTTGCATTTGCTGAAACAAAAGGAAAACGAACAATCTCTGTTAAATTACCCTTCCACTCTCTGTCATTATAAGCATTTAGTGTTTTTACGATTTCTTCTACGGAATCGTGCCTCTGAACTAGTTTAAATTTTGTAAAACCCATTTTTTCATATACAGATAAATCTTCTGGCCTAATCCATTGGCAAAGAAGCAGTTGATTTAAATTTGTAAGTTTCATTAATTTACAAGATATTTCACAATATGAAACAGGAAAAGTTCCACCCTCTAATTGAGAATTATGTGACGTTATGTTATAATGATAATTTCTTGAAATACAATTTGAATTACATGCCTGATTTGCTAATAACTTAACCGAATAGATATTCTTTTCGGCCAACTTGTTAAGAAAATCAAAGTCTCGATTAGCAACAGTGTCGTCTAGTGTAATACAATCAGCACCAAGATCAAGCCACGCAAGAAGCTTGGGAATTGTCGAAACTCCTGCAATTGTTGATACATCTAAGGAAAAATGAGGATAGTTGCGTTTTATAATTTTTAATAAATATGGTAATGATACGGTAATCGTATCTACTTTAATTTCACTTAAATAATCAAGTAGCTTAAATATTTTTCTTCTACCATTTTTTGTATATTCAGTATTTGCCAAACATGAAGCATTTAACAAATAATTAAACTTCACGCCTCGCCGATGCGCCATCTCTACATTTTTTTCTAATAATCGTCGCGAGGTCGGATAAATAATATCAAAAGAAGCCCTTCCACCACCAATGGCGTCATTCTCTAATTTTCCATAAATTTCATAAACATTTTTATTATCTAAATAATCAAATAATTTTATATCTAAATTTGTGCCTATTGAAAACATGCTACCCGTATCCTCTTTTTGCTAAACTTTATGAGAGTTTAATTTTTTTTAAAAAAGATTTGCTTTTGAATTAGGCCTAAAAATGTTCCAATTATCAATTTGCAAATGCTAATGATATCCTTCATTTTGAAAGAAGGTACTAATTCAATCATTTTTTTAAATCTAAAATAAAAACGAATAAATGCGTGAAACTGCGCTTTTATAACATATTCTGGTGCCACATTACTATATTTATATACGGGTGGGGTTTTTATAGTAGGAATGGTTGAATAACACTCCCACCGCCTCATTAAATCTTCTCTTAATAATCCCTGTGCATACAATTCTTCATAAAGCAAAGTTCCTGGATAAGGAACAAAAACATTGTATTTTGCAAAAGTTAACGGTAGTGACAGAGAAAACCTGATTGTTTCCTCAATATCTTCGGCTGTTTCATCTGGAAGACCAATAATAAAAAAACCTGTCGTCTGCAATCCAACATTTTTGCAGATGTTGAGCGCTTTATATGTTTTTTGTATATCAAATTTCTTTTTTAATTTTTTAACGGTTTCATTACTTCCACTTTCTATGCCAAACATAACCATTTTACAACCAGACGACTTCATCGCCTCTGCCATTTCATTATTTATAACATCGACTCTGGTTTCCGTAACCCATGCAATTTTTTTATCAAGTCCACGACGCTTTAGTTCGCGACAAAAAGAAATTCCTTCTTCTGCAGAAAAAGGAAACATCGGATCCACAAAAGAGAACTGTTTTATCCCATATTTTGTATTAAAATATTCTATTTCGTTTACAATATTATTAACACTGCGCACTCGTCGACTTCCTCCTTGAATAAACAAAGAGCAAAAAGAGCACCGAAATGGACATCCTCGAGAGCCGGAAATCAAAGTTGCAGGAGATTCTTTTTTGCAAAACAAGAACGTATCATATTCGGTTATTGGAAGAAGGTGCCATGCGGGGAAGGGGATCAGATCAAGGTCTTCAATATATGGTCGCGGTTCATTTTTTATAAACACACCATTCCTACAATATGCAATTCCTAAAATATTTTGCCATTCTTGTCCGCTTTTAACTGCTAAGCATAACTCACTTAAAGTTATTTCTCCCTCCCCCATAACTACAAAATCTGCAAGATTATTCTCAAGAACATCTTTAGCAAAATGATTAGCATGAATATTTCCCATTACGATTTTAGTCGATGGCAGTATTTCTCTGATAAGTAATACCAGTTGCTCCACTCGTCCCATCACAGAGGAAGTATATGTTGAGAATCCCACAACCAGAGGTTTGTGTTTTAAAAGTTCTTTAACAAATTTTTCAGTGTCTCCTTTATAAAAAAAATCATCATGGATCGCCACTTTTAAATTACACTTTTCTGCATAGGAAGCAAGATAAGCTAAATTAATCGGAGGCATTGGAACCAAAAAATCTTTAAATGGCCCAGAAGATTGAAAGGCATTACAGTGGGCATTAACAAGCAAAACGTCTAACATTACAGTTCTCCATTATTGTTAACTTCATATTAGAGCAACTGATAACAGTTTGTCGCAAAACATATAATTTGAACAGCAAAAGATTTTAGAAGAATGATAAAGAAAACGCGACAGGAATAACTTAATATTATTATGGGTCCCAGCATGACTTTCTAATTATTCCATTTTTAAAATCATCGACAAAGTTTATCGGATCTATAATTATTTGCTTTGCAACTTTTTCTATGTAATTTTTTTGAAAAACTTCAAGCTTGGATATCTTTTCGCTGTTCCCCTCGGCCTTCGCAAGACGAAGTGTCTTGGTAACCTGACTTCCGCATTTTGATTTGCGTTATTTAATAATTGTAGCTACTTGCGCCTACACTTGGGTCACTACAAGTTATTCCTGAAGCATTTTTATTTTATTACTGATT
>CAZCDT010000036.1:0-29865 GCA_964497525.1 uncultured Bacteriovoracaceae bacterium | reverse complement strand
CTAAAAGTATACCATATCGGGGATATTAATAATGGAAAAAAGACCACTTACCTCTGATATTGTCAAAAATAAAAGAAAAGAATTAAAGCTTTCTCAAGAAGAACTTGCCAAAAGAGTTGGAGTAGGACTTCGATTCATTAGAGATGTTGAACAAGGAAAAAGGAGTATTCGTTTAGATAAATTAAATCAAGTTTTAAATTATTTTGGCCTTGAGGTCAGTGCTGTAAATATGAGGCGAGATAATGAATAATGTTTTGGTTTTTTATAAAAATATATGTGCAGGAGTACTCGAAAAAACTGGAGAGGAAACTTTTATTTTTAGCTATGATGAGCAATATTTAAATTCAAATAATCCTTCAATAAGTTTAACTCTTCCCAAAAGTAAAAAAAAATTTGAGTCAGATAGTTTGTTTGCTTTTTTTGATGGCCTAATACCTGAAGGTTGGTTGTTAAATTTAGCAAGTAAAAAGTTGCGTTTAAATCCTCTTGTCGATCGTTTTGAATTACTTGTAAATCTTTGTCATGATACTATTGGTGCCGTTCATATTGGTGAAAAAATAGAGGTAAAAAAAAATAATCCAAGAAAAGATTCTAATAAAAAAGAGATCAAGTCTTTTGGAAAATGTTTAATTTGCTACGAACAATCAGAAGAAATATACCATGATGAATGCATGATAAAGACTTTTGGAGAAAAAATTGATCCATTAGTTGATATCGATGATAAAGTTTTAGAAATGCTTGCTCGGCATCAGTTGAATAATAAACTTGCAATAGCTGGTGTTCAAAAAAAAATATCTTTGGATTTAGTGAAAGATCATGGGAAAAACGCAAGAATGACGATTACTGATCTCTGGGGAAGATTTATTTTTAAACCAAGAGGTGGGCCCCCTCATCTACCAGAGAATGAGCATCTTTGTTTGAAATTGGCCGAAGCGGCCGATATTCAAACAGAAAAAGGTGCATTAGTGCCGACCGTTACAGGAGAATTAGGTTTTATTGCTGTTCGATTTGATCGCAATATTTATCATCACGAGTATCATCAAGAAGATTTTTGCCAAATACTTAATAAAGAAGCATTTAAGAAATATAGTGGTAGTGTTGAGCAAGTGGGAAAGATTTTAAAACAGTATTCAGATTTTCCAGGAGATAATCTATATCGATTATACGAGTTAACAATTTTTAATTTTATTATTGGAAATGTAGACGCACATTTAAAAAATATTTCTTTGATTTATGAAAATGACTCTGGTGCAAAGACTCTACTCGCACCGGCCTATGATTTAATTTCAACAGATCTTTATATATTAGACGATAATGAGGAGTCGGCACTGGCCATTAATGGTAAGAAAAATAAATTAACTGAAGCTGATTTTTTAGTTCTGGCCCAAAAAATTGGAATAAGTGAAAAAGTACATCAAAATATTATTTTAAAATTTCAAAAGTTACTATCTACTTGGGATGAAATAATTGATAAAAGTTTTTTACAAGAAGATAAAAAGAAAGAATTTAAAAAAATGATCAGACAAAAGTTGAAAAGGTTTAAATCTAGGTAATAAGTTTGAAATCTATGTAGCAAGAAAATTGTTTAATTCGTGCCCGAATCGGTACTTTACTCTCGCTCAACGATCTCAAATGCATTATCTGGGTTAAACTATAAGCTAGAAAGCAAATCGATTATATGCTATACTAATTTTGTTATCGAGAGGTAAGTGGTGACGGAAGATAAGATTATAAAACTTTTTGATATCCGGAAGATATGCGCAAATGGCAAGTAAAAATTACCGCTGAATATTGCGAAGGATATATTGTAAAGACAGAGGATTTTTTTAAATGGATCTTAGAACAATTAAAGAATATGCCTTAATTTTAAGACGTGAGCTTATTGCAAAAGGTGTAATACCGACGGCGATTTTATTGTTTGGTTCATATGCTAAAAACAGTGCACGATCAAATAGTGACATTGATATTGCTGTTGTCTCTCGGCAGTTTGGATTTGATCGAATTGCTGAAGGAGCAATGCTTAATTTAATTGCAAGTAAAATAGATTCACGCATTGAGGCGATACCATTATCTCTAGAGTCATATTTAGATATTGATTCACATATTCCCATCGTGTATGAAATTCAGAAAACGTCAGTGTGTCTTTTATAAGCATTAAAAAACCGACATTATTTAGTGGGTTTGGTCTTACTTTTGTAATTACTTACTTTTTTATATATTCATCGATGTTGTCTAAAAAATTTTGGTATGGAATGGCCAAGATGTTTTCATGACGATCTTCTAATTATGGTTTAGTAAATACTTATAGCATCGCGTGGGTCAAAATCAAACAATATGGCCCATGGCGTGGGTCAAAATATGTTAATTAAACCCATAAATATTTAACCAAGACAATGTATTTAAAATCTATAGCAAAAGCAAGATAGACTGATTGTAGCAAGGATTGTGTTATTACTTATAAATTTTGCATTTGATCTACTGTAAAATTTCCAACTAGATCACTCATTATTTTTGCTTCTTCAGATAGTTTTTGAGCAGAGGCCGCAAGCTCTTCTGATGCTGCTGCATTTGATGCAGTTATGCTTGTGTTTTGTTCCATCGCAGCTGCTTGTTCTTGGGTCGATGCAGAAATTGAAGAAACTTCTGAAGATATTTTGTTAACACTTGCAACAATATTTGAAATGTCGGCCCCTGATTTCGTTGTGACAGCAACACCCAGCGATACAAGACGCCCACTCTCTTCAATTGTCTTTTTAATCTCTCCTGCAGAGAGGGCACTTTTTTCGGCAAGTTTTCGAACTTCGTCAGCAACAACAGCAAACCCTTTTCCGTGTTCTCCGGCACGAGCTGCTTCGATAGCTGCGTTTAGCGCTAACAGGTTTGTTTGATCCGCAATATCTCCAATTAGAGCAACTGCTTCGACAATTTTTTTAGAGCTTTGCTCTATTTGGTTTATTGTTTCTACTGTTTGAGTCATCTGAGAGCCGGCACTTGTTGCATTTTTTTGAGCGTCATTTACAAGAATACTTGCGGATGATGCGTTATGGGCCGTAGATTGCACAGAACTAGAAAGTTCTTCAAAACTTGCGGATTGTTGTTGCGCACCGTCTGCAATTTGCTCTGCAGCATGTGTGATCTCTGTTGTTGCAGAGTTTAAGTGGTTGGCAGATTTTTGAATTTTTATAATTATACCTTCTATTGTTGAAATAAATTGATTAAATAATTCACAGACAGTTTTAAACTCATCATTTGAATTTTGTTTTAAACGCTTTGTTAAATCTCCATGGCCATGAGCAATATCTTTCAACATCGAAATTAGGCCAGATAGAGAAGTATTAACATTTTTATAGACATATTGTCCCATAAACGCCGTTAAAAAAAAGGCGATTATCGATAGAGCTATAGACGTTGCTAAATTTTTTAAACTAATCATTGATAATTGTTTTGCAAGACTTAATAATTCGTTACTACTGTTTGTTTCGATTAGTTTCATTTCATCGATGAATTTAGTTATATCGCGAAACCACACCGAAGATAATATTTGAAATGATAAGCTCATAGCATCTTGTCTATGACTTTCAACTGTTTTAAAAATTGGGGCAGCCGTTAGATCGTAGTATTGCTTTTTTAAATGAATCGGGGCGTAAGATTCAAATAGAGAAAGTAGGCGATTGGCATTGGCCCTAATATCTAAAAAACGTTCAAACACTGCACTATCAAACTTCTTTTGAGTAAAAACAGTGTTAAGCGTTGCCCTTTCTCTGCCAGTGTATTCTTTTGCCATTACAAAAAAATAGTGCGCAAGTGTTATTTGAAAAATTTCGATACTAGATGTTTTTCTCGAACCTTCTTCTATGAGCGTAAGTAGAGCAGTGATAAATTCAGTATAAAAAGAAAAAGATTGTGGCCCGCTTAAGTCAAGTGTTGCCAGAGATTTTCTTGTTTGGTCAATTTTAGAAAAAAAAGATTCTAGGACAATATTTTTACTTGCTTCAAATAAGCGTTTAATCTCTTGAAGATTTTTATCACTAAGTTGTTGTTGATCTGTTAGTTCTTTTTTTAAATTTTCGCCTTTGCTTGCAATAAATCCGGCAGACAGTCCTCGTTCTTTTTGTAGTTCATGAATAAGATTTGAAAGCGCAACACTTTGCTCTACAATTTGAGTAGTTTGTTGCATCTCTTTATACATGCTTAAATTGCTTCTTATGTTTTGATAAGCAAACATCAAAAGTACAATAAGTGGTGTAATTACCATTAATATTAATTTGGTTTTAATGCTGAAGTTTTTCATATAAATTCCTCGATTTTTTTTAGTGTCTTACTCATTGAAGAAATAATCAAGTGACGGAAAATTTTGTTTAACGATCGCTTGATCTAGATCAAGATTGTACATATAGAACCATATAGAAATCTTAATTTTCCGCTTTAAAGCTTATAACTTTATAATTCCCATTTTTTCTGGTCATAAGTTTTGTCATAATAAACTCTCGTCGAAGAGTGCATACATCATCATGATACTCTTTTAAAAACGCATTTAGTTCTTTTTCTGGATACACTCTATTGTATTCAAGTTTTGAAACTAAAAATTCTAAAATATAGTTTCGTTTTTTACGCGACGACGGAATTGATTTTAATTTGTTACCCTCAAAATAGGTTTGAAGGACTCTATCTTTCTCGCTGGCCTTTGGTTTTTTGTTGGAGTTATTTTCCAAATACTCAATTAACTGCTCCTCTGAAACCCTCCAATCTTTTCCAAGTTTATATCCTTCAATTTCTTTGTACTGCAGTTTTCTTGTTACCACTTGAACATTTAACTTTAAAATTTTTGCCACATCTTCGGTGCTTAATAGATTTAGCTTGGCTTTGTTCTTTTCTGATATCATAAAATACTCCCTAGTGTAATTATGTTTTTTAAAGTATTTTGAAGTATTTTGCAATACTTTTTTATTCTATTATTGCTTACTTGTTTATCAAGTTTATTTTGTCAACTATTGTAACTTGTTGATATTTTAGATAATTGATCCGTTTTATTTAAAAACCACTAATCTTTTTATTTTTTATGCCGACAAGAGGTTGAAGACGAAACTATTACTTGTTTTAAAGGACTCGTCACATGGATACAAAAAAAATTAAAGTTACAGCGCTTTTAACTTTAACGTTTCTATTTTCATCGTGTGAATTTTCAGCACACATGGATAAGAAACTAAAAACTGTCGCAGGGTATGAAAAGGCGGCACTATCTTTATCCAAAGAGAACAGGGCATTAAAAGCAGAAATTGCAAAACTAAAATCAGAGATTCAAGATTTAAAAATAAAGAATAACTTTTTTGCTTTAAAGCTTGATGAAAAGTCAGCAGGTAGATCTATTGCCAGCGTATCGACTGCTGTATGGCCACAAAATGATTTGGTAAAATTTGATACATATAAATGGAGTCCGGCACAAACTTTAGCGATGGCACATAAAGAATTTAGTGAAAAAAATTATGAAAAATCTGCACAGTTTTTTAAAACATTTATTACTCAGTTCCCGAAAGATAAGAAGCTAAATGATCATCTATATTTTCAAAGTGGAGTCGCGGCCTATGAGGCAGGTCACTACGATTGGGCCAAGGAGTACATGGAGAAAATTATAAAAGAGTATCCTAAATCAAAATTTTATCGAGGAGCAAAGCTTTGGCACTCTTTGGTTAATTTAAAAGAGGGCAATAATGATGCCTTTTTTGCAAGCGTAGAAGAGTTTAGAAAAAAATATCGTAATACAGAAGAATGGACAATATTGAGTAAACATTATGAAAACATTGTTGATAAGTATAAAAAGTAGTCTTTTTATTTTACTTTTGATTGCGAGCGCCAATCTTTATGCTAGTGGTGTTGGCAAAATTGAGTCTTATAAAGGCAACGTTTTTGCTCTCGTTGAGGGTGAGGTTACTCCTATAAGAGTCGGAGATGAATTGCCTGATTTTGCAGAACTCTTTACCGAAGAAGGGGGAGAGGTCGTTTTTGTAGATAAATTTGAACATCGCTATCAACTAGCAGGTTCTGGTTATATCGTATTTTTAAATCGCATCGTTGAGTTAAAAAGAGGATATCTCTGGGTTGATTCAAAACAGAAAGCAGAAGTTTTTTCAGTCCAAACTCCAAATGCCAAGGTTTCTTTCTTGGAAGGAGCAGGTGTCGTCTCTTTTGATGATTCAGAAACAAGAACTCAAATTTTATCGATTCGTGGAAAGTTTGAATTTTTTAATACATTGATGCCGGATTTGAAACAGGATATTTTTGATGGACACTTTTCTTTTATCGACTCAAATTACGAAGATGGTGCTCCAAGACATGTTACTCCAATAGGAAAAGAGTCATTTTTAAAAATCACCTCTTTGTTTTCCGGTATGGAGAATATGTATAAGACTAGTACAAAAAGTGCTTTAAAAGAATTAGAAACAATCGCGCTAGAGAAAAATCAAGAAAGCAAGGCAGAACTAGTATCAAAAAATGTTACGATATCTACTACGGAAAATGAAAAAAAAGAGATTAAAAGATCAATTGCCTCTGTCACGACCTCTAAAAAAATAGAAACCTCAAAAAAAATAGATCAAAAATTTGAAGTTAAACATAGACAAGGCGGAACGATAACATATTATCCAAGTGTTGATGATAGATCATATGGAGCAGATAGTTTTTCTTTAAAAGAGGTTTATACCGATGAAAATAAAAGGCTTGATGCAAATAAACCAAAAAAGAAATTTAATATAGCTTATGAGAAAAAAGCTCCTGTAAAAATTAGAGTACATAAAGCGCAGACAATTACTCGCCAAGTGCCATCAAGAGAGATTGCTTCAAACGGCAGTCAAGAAGATGTCACCTCTTTAACTGTGCAAGCAAAATCTAAAGAGGATCGTCCGATTAGTGACTATGCCGAAAAAATGCGCTACGATAATGGTGTCGGTGAAATCTTAAATGATTTGCGTCAAGTTGGTGTGAAATAGTTTAAAACAAAGGTCGTTTGTGCAGGATAATTCGATAGAACGAAAGTTTTTACATGATATAATCAATAAATTAACCGTAATTTCAGGGAATACTGAGATGATTCAAGAGGCATTGGTCGAATCTGAGTTTGATAAAGAAAAAGTATTGAAAAGAGTTGAAACGATCCTTAGATCGTCACAGTTTTTATTAGAAATTGCAATGTCGCGTCAGGCCGAAATTAAGAAGGCATTACAAAAAACTTAATCACTCAAAAACTTAGTGTACAAATTACTCAAAAATTTGGGGCAGATACTAGGAAAACGATAGTGCACGAGTGAAACGTACGACTGTACGTTGCAACGATGGGCATCTTGAAGTTTGACAACGTAGATGCCCTAAAGTTTTGAGTAATTACAAAAAAATTAATCACTTTTAATGACAATTTAGCTCTAAACTGCGTAAAATGTCTGCCTTATGGAAAATAACGATACAACTACTGACAAGTTAGAGGCAAAGAGCTTTGTTCACTTACATGTACATACCCAGTACTCGCTTTTAGATGGCGCGATCAGGTTGAGTGACCTTTTTAAAAAGGCCAAAGAGTATAATATGCCAGCAGTTGCTATAACAGATCATGGCAATATGTTTGGTGTTATTGATTTTTACTTAAGTGCCAAAAAGGCAGGAGTAAAGCCAATTATTGGATGTGAGGTTTATTTTACTGCTGGATCTCGCTTTGATCGAAATGTTGCGGCCAAAGATCATGTTGCGGCCTCTCAAGACGAAGATGAAGTGAATCATAAGATTCATCACTTAGTACTTTTATGTAAAGATAATCAAGGATATAAAAATTTATGTAAAATTGTTTCAAGCGCATATTTGGAAGGATTTTACTATAAACCAAGAATTGATTTTGAAGTTTTAGAAAAATATAAAGAAGGATTAATCGCACTTTCTGCCTGTATTAGTGGAGAAATTCCATATAATTTCATAGCAGGGCAAGATAATAAAGCGATAGCTGCAATTCAAAAGATGCATAATCTTTTTAAAGATGATTTTTATCTAGAGATTCAAGAAAATAGTATTCCTGAGCAAAAAATTGCAAATGAAAAAATTATTTCTTATGCACGAAATAATAATTTAAAACTTGTTGCAACCAATGACTGTCATTATTTAAATAGAGAAGATGCTTTGGCGCAAGAAGTATTACTTTGCATTCAAACGCAAAAAAACTTCGCAGACGAAAAACGCATGCGCATGACGAGTGATGAGTTTTATTTTAAGAGTCCAGAAGAGATGCGTGAACTTTTTTTAAAGACGCCGGATGCTTGTGATACAACTTTAGAAATTGCAAATAAATGTAATATAAATCTTTCATGGAAAGATAAAGAAGGTAATCAAATTTATCTTCTACCCAAATATCCAATACAAACAGGTGAAACCTTAAACGATCATTTTTGCAGATTATCTCAAGAGGGATTATTACAAAGATTTAACGGCCCTCACTTTGTTTTATCTCGAGGAAAATCAGATTGGGATGACATAAAACATCAGTATCAAAAACGCTTAGATGAAGAATTAGATCTGATTATAAAAATGGGATTTGCAGGATATTTTTTAATTGTTGCAGATTTTATAAAATGGGCAAAAGATAATGGCATTCCTGTAGGGCCGGGAAGAGGTTCTGGTGCGGGCTCACTTGTGGCGTATTCTTTAGGGATCACAAATATTGATCCAATTTGTTATAACTTACTTTTTGAAAGATTTATCAATCCAGAGCGTGTGTCGATGCCTGACTTTGATGTGGATTTTTGCCAAGATCGTCGAGGCGAGGTTATTGAATATGTTACAAATAAATATGGCAAAGATCGTGTTGGTCAAATTATTACCTTTAATGCGTTAAAGGCAAAAGTTGCAATTAAAGATGTTGGTAGAGTATTTGGACTTAGTTTTAATGAAACAAATAATCTTACAAAACTAGTACCAGCAGAACTTGATATTACAATCGACAAGGCAATAGAAAAAGAACCAAAATTGCAAGAATTAATGGAGCTTGACCCAAAAATAAAACAGGTGATGAATATTTCAAAAAGACTGGAAGGTCTGTTTCGAAATGCAGGTATTCACGCCGCAGGTGTGGTTATTACCGATGAGCCACTAGTTGAGCATTCTCCTATTTTTAGAGGCAAAGAGGGGGAGCCTGTTTGTCAGTATGATAAAAATTTTGCAGAAAAAATTGGTCTTGTAAAATTTGATTTTTTGGGCCTAAAAACACTCACTGTTATTGATAATGCTGTAAAGTATGTTCGCAGAGATTTAAAAGCAGATTTTGATATAGAGCATATAGATATTCATGATAAGAATGTTTTTGATTTTATCTCTAAAGGAGAAACAATTGGAGTATTTCAATTAGAATCTTCTGGAATGATCGATCTTTGCAAACGCTTAATGCCATCAAATATTGAAGATGTGACTGCGATTAATGCTCTCTATCGTCCAGGACCACTTGAGTCTGGCATGGTTGATGATTTTATTGAAATCAAGCATGGTAAAAAAGCAATGACTTTTCCATTTAAAGAGTTAGAACCTGTTTTAAAAGATACGTATGGAGTTATTGTATATCAAGAACAGGTGATGAGCATTGCAAGAATCGTTGCAGGTTACTCTCTCGGTATGGCCGATATGCTTCGGCGAGCGATGGGAAAAAAATTGCAATCTGAAATGGATAAACATCGAGATATATTTTTACAAGGAGCAAAAGATAGAAATTTTGATTTAGAAATTGCAAGGAATTTATATGACTTGATGGCAAAATTTGCCGAATATGGATTTAACAAATCTCATGCAGTTGCCTATGCAGTCATTGCATACCAAACAGCATTTTTAAAATACTACTATCCTGCACAATTTTTTGCTTCACTTTTAAGTACGGAGTTAAACGATAAAGATAAGGTAACAATTTATATCAACGATGCGAAAAAATTTAAGATTGAAATTTTGCCTCCAGATATAAATGAGTCTTTATGGCAATTTAATGTTGTTGGACGAGATATCAGGTTTGGACTTGGTGGAATAAAACATGTTGGAGAGGCCGCAGTTAAAGAAATTTTAAGAGAGCGAGAGCTAAATGGTAGATATACAGGACTTTTAAATTTTACATCAAGAGTGGATCTTTTTGCTGTTAATAAAAAAGTAATTGAGGCATTAATAAAAGTTGGGGCATTTGATGGTGTTGAAAAGCACAATCGAAATACGATGCTGTCAAATCTTGATTTGATAATTACCTTTTCTCAAAAAGAGCAAAAAGAAAAAGAAATAGGTCAAGAGAATCTTTTTTCTGCTATGAATGAGAAAAAAGAAGAGAAGATAGAGCTAGAACTTCAAGATGATTTTTCAAAAGATGAAAAATTAAAGTGCGAGGTTGAGCTTTTAGGAATGTATGTATCTGGGCACCCTCTTGATGATTATGTAGAAGTAATAAATGATTTAGCATCGATCGAAATTTATAAATTACAAGAAATTGGTGGGGCAGGATTTTCTCCTATTGCAAACTCTGAGGAAGATGCAGATGTGCGCAAAAGTTTTCGCTATGGCCAAGATAAGTTTGATAAAAGGGAGTTAACACTTGCCGGAATGATAATATCTCAAAAAACAATTTTGACAAAAAAGGGCGAAAAAATGGCCTATGTCGAGTTAGAAGATATGACTGGCAAGGTTGAGTGTTTAGTTTTTCCTAAAGTTTATAAGGAGTATGAGGCGTTTTTAAATCCAGAAGCTCCAGTTTTGGTAGATGGGTATACAAAATTAACAGAAGAACCTCGAAAATTTTATATAGATAAAATTAAAAAACTTAGTAAAGAGGTCGATGAAAAAGTGACCGGAGTTCGGATAAATATTCCCCTTGATCATGTTCGAGAACACCAGCTACATAGAGTAAAAGAGCTCCTTTTAAGCTATAGGGGATCGGTTCCTGTTCATTTTATTTTTGAAAGCGAGATTGGGAGAGCAAGACTTCCTCTAAGCAGCTCTTTTTGTGTCAATGCAGTTCCACAATTGGCCGCGCAAATTAATGAGGTATTAAACGCAAGTAGTGTAAAATATATTATTGATGGTATTGCCAAAACAATAGAATAAATATCTTTTTTTTATCTAGGTTGAAAAGTAAATCTTAAAGAGTGTATACTTAAGAGATAAGATTTAGGAGAGTTTTGTGAAAATATTAATTTATATTTGTGCATGTGTGATTTACTTTGTTGTTTCCATTTCAATCGCGCAGGAGAAAATAATAGGTGAAGGAAAGGTTGTAACTGATAAGAATACTTCCCCCGTATTTGAAAAAACAGAGCTTTTATTTGAGGCTTTTAAGGATATCTATTTAAAAAAATTACAAGGACTGGGACTTGATAGTGAGCGATTCTTTAAAACTCTTGAAGATCGTTTTTTAGAAAAAAACAAAGAAACAGAAGTCGCAAAAATAAAAGATGAGCGAATAAAATATTATGCACTCAATCGTGCGATTTTAAGTTATTCTATCGATAGTATTAGTAAGTCAACAGCAGATCCAAATATAAAGTACATTAAAATTTTTGCGCAGATAGATGAGAAAAATTTAATAAGTAGATATAACTCACTGCTTGGAATAAATATGGCCCAAGAAAGTGTGATTCAGTTAGAAGTTAGCGTAAAAAAGGCAGCATTAATAAGAGATCTTTTTTGTGTAATAGATGAGCTAAAGTCTAAAGCTGGTATTCAGAAAATATCTGCAACGATTTCTGAATTTAAAAAAGAAGAAGGACTTTTACTTATAAATTTTAGTGGAACAAAAAGTGATATTTTTAAAGTAATACTTTCTCTAAATGGTGTAGTTTTAAAAAGTGGAAAGACTATACAAATTGCAGATCAAGAGAATCCACAAGAAATAACTTTGTTGTAGGAGAGTGTGATGACAAGTGAGATTTATAAAAGAGGATCACTTCTGTTTTTGATTGCTACAATTCTTTTTATGTTTGTTTCGTGTTCAAATAAAGTAAAAAGACCAAAAACATATTACGCAAAACCAGCAAAAGAGAATTTATTCTCAGGGATTAAGAAAAAAATTGTAGTGCTTAATTTTTTTAATGAATCTCCTTATGGAGGAGAAGATTTGGGCATTCATGCAACCGAAGAGTTAAAGTTTGAGTTGTCTCGAACTGGAGAGTTTATCATAGATAACATGGCATTAAAGACATTTGGTACGTCAAAAGAGGTTTATGCTTTAGGAGGAACAAAACTATCGCAGCTTGTAAGACAAGGAAAAGTCGCAGGAGTAAATTTTGTTTTATTTGGACGAGTTGTTGATGCTAGAATTCGTGAAAGTACAGATGAAATAGGTATTGTTAGAACTACAAAGTCTTATGCAGAATCAAAGATAGAAATACGAATTTTTGATATAAATAATAACAAAGAAATTTATACAGAAACTCTAACAGGTTTTGCTGATGATAACTCTTTTAGGTTATTTAATTCCAAAACAGAAGATCGTTTAAGTTATAGACAAGACCTTTTGCGTTATGTTGTAAAAGTTGCGGCAAGACGAGCAGTTCCAGCAATTATGGATGTTTCAAGTAAGCTTGATTGGGTTGGCCGTATTGCAAAAATTATGGGTAATAAAATTTATGTCAATGCAGGACGTACAAGTGGCATTAATATAGGAGATATTTTAAAAGTCATTACAGAAGGGTCAGAGATTTATGATCCAGATACAGGGGCATTGATTGGTGATTCTAAAGGTGAAATTAAAGGCACCATCGAGATTATTGATTATTTTGGTCCCGATGGTGCTGTTGCTATATTACACTCCGGTGGTTCGGTATTAGAAGGCGATTACGTACAGCTTTATTAAAACTATTTTTGAGTTATTTTTTCTAGTTCATGTAATTGTTTTGAATATAGTTTTTTTGTAATTTTATTCCATAAAGGAGCATTTGTTACTCCAATTCTTTCGGGAACAAAAACAGGATCAAGTCCTCTTTTCCTTTGTTCCTCATAATCTTTTAGTGTTTTAATGCCGATCTTTGATAAGACAAGAATTGTCAAAACGTTAAACCAGGCCATTGCTCCAACCCCTGCGGAGCCAAAATTCCACACGATATCTGCCGATAACATTGTGCCTAAAAAAAACATAACAAGTAGCAGTGAACGTACTATAAAAAGAGTCACCTTGTATGATTTATCGGATTCATGATGTCTAAAAAGGTATGCAACATTTGAATCTGCATAGAAGGCATAGGCCATAACTGTAGAAAAGGTAAAAAATAAAAGAGCAATTGAAACAAATGCAGAACCATATCCAGGGATAAAGCTATTCATTGCTGTTTGAGTAAATGTCTCTTTCGCAACACCCGCAACATTTTCTACAATAAAACCTCCATTTGGATTTAAAACATTAAAGCAATCTGTTGCTAAAATCATTATTGCAGTTGCGGTACAAACGAGCAAAGTATCTACATATACAGAAAAAGCTTGAACAAGTCCTTGCTTGGCAGGATGAGAGACTTCAGCAGCACCAGCTGCCTGGGCCCCTGTACCTTGACCTGCTTCATTAGAAAAAATACCTCTTTTAACGCCCCAACTTACAGCAAGACCAAAAACAGCTCCATAAAGTGAGTTAAGATTAAATGCTGAAGAAAAAATTAATCCAAAAATAGGAATTATTTTTTCATAATGAGTAACAAGGATAATAATTGCAAAAATGATATATGCTAGTGCCATAAAAGGAACAATTTTTTCTGCCGTTTTTGCAATTCTTTTTCCTCCTCCAAAAATAACATATCCCATAAGTAAACTATAAATAATACCAATCCAAATTGGAGCAATTCCAAACGCATTTTGTGCTGATACTGAAAATGCATTTGATTGAATTCCTGGTAATAAAACTCCGCATGATAGAATAGTTAATAAGGCAAAAGCGATACCAAGAGATTTTAAACCTACTCCTTTTTCAAGATAATATGCAGGGCCTCCTCTATATTCTCCATGTACATCTTCTTTCCATACTTGAGCAAGGGCCGATTCAACATAGGCAGATCCTGCTCCTAAAAATGCAATTGCCCACATCCAAAAAACAGCACCAGGCCCTCCAAAATATATTGCAGTAGCAACTCCTGTAATATTTCCTGTTCCAACTCTTCCTCCTAGGGCCATTGAAAAGCCTTGAAAAGATGAAACACCTTGATCTGATGTTTTTGTTTTAAATAAAAGTGTAATCATATCTTTTAATAGACGTAGCTGAGGAAATTTCATTCTAATAGAAAAGTAAATGCCTGCTCCAAGGCATAAATAGATCATGACTTTTCCCCAGAAAAAATCATCGAGAGTTGTTGAAAGTGATAGTAGATTCATAAATCTTCCCATTTATTTAATACGTGTTGAAAGCTATAAAGCGCTTTATTTCTAGATTCCTTAAGATCAATAATCGGTAAAGGATAATCTTTGCCAATGATGCATTTTGCTTTTAATTGTATTTCTATTGAAGAATTGTATGGTGTGTGGACAAATTTTTTTGGAAAATTATTTAGAATTGGGAGATGCTTTTTTATAAAAACGCCCTCTGGATCAAATTTTTTTGACTGTGTTTCTGGATTAAAAATTCTAAAGTACGGTGCAGCATCGCATCCGGTTGATGCAACCCACTGCCAATTACCATTATTTATTGCAGGATCGTGATCTAAAAGTTTTGTCGAAAAATATTTTTCTCCTTCTTGCCAATTAATCATTAAATTTTTTGTAAGAAAAGATGCCACGATCATCCGAAGTCTGTTATGCATTAATCCCGTATTCTTGAAATGAATCATTGCTGCATCAATAATTGGGTAACCAGTTTCTCCGTTGATCCATTTTTTTAAAAATAAATGATTATTATTCCAGTTAATGTGGTTATAGCGAGGATTAAAATTTTGTGACATCGTGTGAGGAAAATTTGTGCAAATCATAAAGAAAAATTCTCGCCAAATTAGCTCATCTTGCCAGCAGTTTTTTTTCTTGTCATCGAGCAAAAATAGTTCTCGAAAGATATGTCTAATAGAAATCGTTCCAAAGCGAAGATGTGGGCCTAGTTTTGATGTTTCATCAAGATATATTAGATTGCGATTTTTTTCATATTTTAAAATCTTTGTTTTAAAGAATATTTTTAAAAGTTTTAATGCTTTGGTAGTTCCACCATCAACAATGACCGCATGATATTTTTGATTAATCCTAAGTTCTTCAAGTGAGGGGAGTGCTGTTTTAATCCCGATCAAATCACTGCTTTTGGCCAATGTTTTAAAGTTTAGTTTAAATTCACCATACTCTCTGGGGGATTCTTCTAATTTCTTTTTCCAAGCATTTTTATATGCCGTAAAAACTTTATAAACATCTCCATCTTTTTTTACTATCTCTTTTTTTTCAAAAATTACTTGGTCTTTATAAGAGCTTGTTGTGATATTAAAGATAGATAATTTTTTAGCTATTGCTTCATCACGTATGATCGCATCAGGTTCGTAGTCATGATTAAAATATAACTTACTTATTTTTAGTTTTCTGCAAAGGTTAATGATTTCTTGTTTCGGATCACCAACAAAAAAAATTAAATCAGAATTTTTCTTTTTTAAATCATCTTGTAGTTTTTTTAATGAATTATGTAAAAAAGGAATGCGTGGACAATCGTTTGGAAATTTTTTTATAATTTTTGGATCAAATATAAAGCAGCAAAAAACCTTGGTTGATTCTTTTAGTGCAAACGATAATGCTTTATTATCATAAAGCCTCAAATCTCTTCTATACCAAAACAAAGAATTCATTTTTTTATGAAACCCAAAGATCTAAACTCAAACTTAAAACAGGAAAAATTTTAAGTCTGAGTTTAGATATAAAACTGTGATTACTTAATTTCTGATTCTGTTTTAATAAACATCTTTTTTAAAAGAAGCAGACCTAAAGGAGATATGATTGCCATACCACCAATCCAAATCCATACCATGTAGTGATCCGGATAACTTGTTGCGTCTTTTGGAACATATGTTGCGAGCAGCCATCCAGAAAGAGGACCTGCAACAAACTTTGATGCAAAGAATGGAAGATATGCTAGAGAAATGTACGTTCCCTCTTTCCCTTTTGGTGCAATTTCTGCATTAAATTGTAGTAAACGTGGAGACCATATTGCTTCACCGATTGTAAAAATAATTACAAAGAAGATCAGCACAAAAAATAGTGAAGATTGTTTATCTACAGGAACTTCAAGCCATGTGTTAAAAATTAGATCACTTACCCATGTATTCATTAAAAAATCAAAGTGGTGTGCTGGGATTGTCGCGATAAAAACAGCAAAAGCTGAAATGAATGTTCCAACCATCATCATTTTATATGAGCTAACTTTTTTTGTAAGAGTTGATACAAGAGGAACCAAAAAGACAATCATGACAGGATTTAAAAGTCCGTAAATGTTTCCAATTTTAATTCCCTCTCCTAAAACTCTAATACCATATTTTGGGAAGGTATAGTGAAAGTGATAAAATACCAAACGCACAAAAACAAGAATACCTAACATCAACATGAAATACCAAAATGCTTTTTCTCCAATAACGCTTTTAAATCCACTAACGGTATCAGAGGCGGCTTTCTTGGTAACAGATAAAAATGAACTTAAAAATGATACATTTTCATCTCGTGCTTTTGGAGGTGTTATGACCGGTCCTTTCTCTGTCATTTCTACGCCGTCACGCATAACAAGAATTAAAATAATGTTTGGAATAGTTAAAACTAAACCGACAAAAAAGATTAATTGATATGTTGAAAGATCAAATCCAAGTATTGCAGTGTGATTTGTTTCTCCAAAAACAAATCTTACTTTATCAAAAATCCATGCGCCTAGCGCCCATCCTACATTCATCAGTGTATAAAAAAGTCCAAAACCAAGTGCCGCTCCCTCTTTTGTTGTATATCTTTTAATACCAACAGATAAAACAGGTCCCATTGTGGCAAGTCCAATTGCCATTGGTAAAAAACCTAAAAGACTTATAACATAAATGTTTGTTACAAAAGGCATAAAAAAACGACTAAAAAATAAAATCATAATACCAGTTAGAAGAGTCTTTTTTATCCCAATAGCATCAACAACTGGACCAACTAGAATTGTGGTTACGGTTAGGATCATCGACCATGTGCCGATATAAGATCCTGCGGCGATATCACCCATTCCACAATCAGATGATAAAAATAAAACAAAGGTTAAGTTCATTGCCCCGTAAGCAGCGTATTCGAATAGCTTGGCAATAAACATAATCCAAAGTTCTCTTGGACTACCTCTTAATCCTTTTGCGTAATCCCAGACGATGTAGCCAAATGCCATTAGAAAGACTAGGCCAAAAAGGTACAAAATTGGATTTCCCATTTCAAAATCTCCTTATTGTTGAGTGATGTACTGTAATATTATTAAAAAATAGCTTTAACTACAATTTTTTTCTTTGTTTTATTTAAATTATGCCGACAAGTATATTATATAGAACTGTTTTATCGAGGTGATTTTTATGTCAGTAGAGGGCAAAAAAAGTAATAGAAGCGCCGACATTGAGGATAAGATTAATGCGCTTATTATGAACAAGATGAAGTCTTTAGGTATCGAGTTTGAGGCCAATATTGATGACGGAGATGAGTTAGAGTTTACGGTTTCAAATATGGTTTTGCCAAAAGAATTGACAAAGGGTGATGCAGCTCCTGCCTTGACGAATGCTTTAAATGAAAGTGTTGTAGAGCTAAAGGAGTTAGTGAGAGAGGAAATACCAAAAACAGCAACTAGTAGTACTATCTCTTTGCAAGAAGTTTTTTGTCAGTTTGATAAGTCCTCAGAGGAACTAGAAGTGGCCATAAATCAAATCTTAAAAAAATTTAAGTCAAATAATCCAAAGGTAGAAAATGAAATTTTAAAGATTCAAAATCTTTTGGCACAACACAAAACTATTTTTAATAGATGTCGATAGTTTCTTCATAGATGATGAGTAGTCATTTTTTTTGATAAAATGGAACAATCTGCCCAATGTTTAAAACCTCTCTTAATCACGATAAAATTTATAATGTAATCAAAAATATTATATCAAAGAGCAGGTTTTTTGGTGATACAAGTAACAAAATTAAATAAGCAATCAATCTACGTAAACATAGATCTTATTAAACAAATTGAAGAAATTCCTGATACAAAAATTACATTTATAAACGGGGATATGATTTTAGTTTTAGAGCCAGTTGCTGAAATTATTGAGCGAGTAAAAAAATATAAGAATAGTATTTTGAATTTAGGGAGATTAACTCATGATTGATATAGCTAGTATCGTTGGGGTGTTGTTGGGTATTATTGCCGTTTTTGGTGGTGGTATTTTGGAGGGGATTTCGGTTTTCTCTTTGATTCAAGTTACGGCATTTTTGATTGTTATTGGGGGAACTATTGGAGCGATGCTTGTTAGTACTCCAATGGATACGATTAAACTTGGTGCAAAAATGTTAAAAGATATTTTTATTTTTAACCCAAATCAAATGGAAGAGTACGCAAACTCAATTAACCAATATGCTGAGATGGCAAGGCGTGAAAGTATCTTGGCATTAGAAAAAGTTATTGATGATGCTCCTCATCCTTTTTTAAAAAAAGCATTGAGATGTGCTGTTGATGGCTATGATCCAGATACGATAGTAGAGGTAATGGAGACCGATATTCATTTAGCAGAAGAAAAAGAGACGAATGCTGGCAAGATGTATGAAAATGCAGGAGGCTTTGCACCAACAATTGGTATTATAGGGGCGGTTTTGGGATTGATTCACGTGATGAATGGACTTGCACATGGTGCAGGAACAAATGAGTTAGGAAAAGGTATTGCTGTGGCGTTTGTTGCAACAATTTATGGGGTTGGTGCTGCAAATTTAGTTTTTATTCCTTTTGGTAACAAATTAAAAATGAGGGCCTCATATAATAAAAAAGTTAAACAGATGATGCTTGCTGGAGTTTTAGGAATTGTTCAAGGATCTAATCCTAGAGTAATTCAAGAAAGGATTAAGGCCTATTATGAGTGATGAAAAAAAAGATGGGGCACAAGGCCCGGGTGGAGATGCGAAAAAAGCGCATAAAAAGCATAAAAAACATTCAGGAGGTGGAGGTCATGGTGGCGGCCATGGTGAGGTAAATCTTGAAAGGTGGCTTGTTTCTTATGCGGATTTTATGACATTGCTCTTTTGTCTTTTTGTGGTTTTGTATGCCATGTCGATCGTTGATCAAAAAAAGATGATTCAGGTTGCCAAGGGATTTGTTGCCGCTATGGGGGGCGGACTTTATGAGGCAAGAACTGCTGGCGATGTTGATATAAATAGAGGTGGATTGTTTGATGGAGCGACAGGGATTACAGGTCAAACAGGAAGAGATATCCTACCTGATTTACATGTAAAAAGAACATCGGAAAATCAATTAGAGACAATAAAGCCAGAAGATCTAGCAGAATATTTAGAAAAACTAATTCGTGCAACATTGACACAAGAAGAGATTTTAAAAGTAGGAATTGTTCCCATTGAAAATGTTGGAGTAAGGCTTTCTATACCTGACTCTATTATGTATAGACAAGGAAGTTTAGACATTTCTGATAGTGTACTCCCGATGCTTGAAAAAATTGCAACACTACTTGAACAAGATTATTTTTACATCGATATTGAGGCACATGCAGATTGGGGAACAAATACTGCTGATAAATACTCTTCAACATGGGAGATCTCTAGCGCAAAGGCCCAAAGTGTGTTGCAGGTTTTTTTAAAGAACTTTAATTTAAGCCCTAAAAGATTAGTTATCAAATCTTTTGGAGATAGCAGACCAATTGCGCCACTAGATTCTATGGAAAATATGGACAAAAATCGAAGAACAGTATTGCTGTTTTCAACAAATAGAAGACCAGAGGATTAATTTGTTTATTTTTTTTCAGTAGCAGGTGGAACACCTGTTGTTGTTATTTCATCATCATCTGTTTTTTCTTGTGCTTGTTCGTCTTGTTGTTTTTTGATTTTTGCTTGTTCATTTAATTGTTGAAACTGAAGGGCATCTTGCTCTCTTTCTTTTCTTTTTCCAATTAAAAATGTGTCATTTACGAATTGTCTTAATTTTGTTTTTTCTGTTTCTCCATAGGAGTGAAAAAGACAGCGATAGCTATATACATCTTTCCCTTGCTGCTTTTCTGTCACAGGGGTAAAAAATACTTCGATAGGTTTTTTTATTTCATAGACAGAGTTTAGTTGTAATGGTTTTGGTGCATCTATATACATTTCGCTTTCGGAAATGGCGGTTAACTTAACAGTATGTTTAAACAAAACAACTGCGTTTTTATCATCACTTGCAAAAAAGACACACTTTTCTTTTAAGTCATCTAATTTTAGAGTTCGATATTTTCTTGGGTCTGCGGCCTTTAGTTTATCTAATTTTAATTTTAGAAGTTTGTCTTCTTCTGCTTTTGCTAGTTTGAGATATGTTTCATTGATTTGTAATAATTTTGTAATGTTTGGAAGATCTTTGTCATGAATCAAGCGAGGATACGAAAATGCTTTTTGAAGCATTTGAGTGTTATGGTCTAAGTGATCGCTAAAAACAAGAATGATTGGGGTATATCCTTGTATTTTTTTGATCGCATTTACAAGTTCTGTAAATGCTCCCTCTTCATTGGCCTTTAACATTTTCATGGCCTCAGCAATATCGTCATTTTTGTTGTTAAGACCTTCTGAAGATATTTGGGCCTGTGCACTGGCCGCTTCTTTTTTTTGTTCCTCTTTGATCTCTTCAGCAGTTCGTTTTCTTTTTTCAAAAGTAAAGGCAATAATATTTGGCATAAAACGATTTAATTCTTCGCCTGGATTTTCCAGATGCATTTGGAATTGAATAATAAATGGCAAATCTTTTTCTTTGACGGTATCAAAATCTTCTAGAACTTTTAATTCCTTATCAATGACAAGAACTCTTGTTTGTTGTTTTATTTTTCCTATATTTCTTTCAATCCAGTCGAGTTGTCTTTCTTTTATTTCATCAATTCTTGCGGTTCGCTCTTTATCTCGCATTTTTTGAGCTTTTGGATCTTCTCCCGCCTCTGGAGCTAGTGGAGGATCTAAATATAGATAGTTCATCTTAAAAGCATTGTTATAGTGGTATCGTATGGCAGTATTTATTTTTTCTTTTACTTGATGAAGAGAAGATGGAATAAATTTTTTAAAAAGATCATAGTCGAGTGCAACAGTTTCTGTAACACCAAAGGTGGCATTTCCTTCGACGTTTAAATACTCGGGAGTTAGATGAGTAATTCGCATTGGCTCAAATACTTCGATCTCATCTTTTGAAGGTGCTTTAGCAAAATCACACTTGATACTATCTTTAAATACCATTACAAGTGCATCAAATGCAATATCATGCATTTCAATTCCTTTAAAGTGATTTATATATACACCATTTGATGCTGATTCAATTGCGAGTTTGACGTCAGCATTTTGATCGAAGAGGCCGATGACTTCTATTGTTTTTGTAAAGTGCAATTGTCTTAGAACTCTTGCAAATAGAGTCGCAAATGCAGGATTGACCGTAAAATCAAGATAAATTACTTTTGGCCTAATATAGATAATTCTTAGAACATTTCTAAAAATATCTTTAAAAGAGGTCATTTTTCGCATTTTATATTGAATAGGTTTTCCTTTCCCAACTTTAATGACTCTCTCAATTATTTGATTCCAGTAGCGCTCATCTTTTCCAAGATAAAGAATACTATCAACTTTTTTTTCTTTATCTTTATCCGCTTGGGCCGGTGCTGCATTTGATTGTGTATCCACAAATAACTCCGTGTTTTTAAAAATTAGTTTCTTGTTCTTTTACTCCTTTCGGTATTTTATAAAAAAAAATTAAACTGGATTTTTACATCTTAATTAAGTTATTCTAGATAGAAGATAGAATTTTAAAAAAGAGTCACAAGGAGTCTGACATGAACGGTCGGATAAAGACGGTTTTATGGGTTATTTTTTTGCTTGCACTCTCTGTAAATTTATTTGCCCAAGATGAGGATTATGAGTCAGGGGCTTCGTATAATTATGATACAGAGGCGCCAGAATTTGATTCTAGTAGTGGAGAGCGTTTTGATGAAGGCGTTGAAAAAGATTCTGGAGCATATTCAGACAAGGATATCGTGTCCGAAGATGCACAATCTTATAAGGATCAAGCAGAATTTGAATCAGCTGATTTTAGGGAAGAGAATGAGGTAAATAAGAGAGACCTAGAAAAATTTCCTAGTCATTCTGTCAGATCAAATATTGGTGTTGACTATAAAGATCAGCATGAAAGTAAATTAAATAATGAATCTGATTTAAAAAGTAATTCGTTGGTAAAGAATAATAATGAGGAGTCAGGAGGGGAGGAGGCACTAGATGTATCATCTCTAGATAAATCCACCGAAGTTATCGTTTATGATTTGCTCGCTCCCTTTCGTTCTTTAGATGAGGCACAGCTTGTTGATCTAATTCACAATAAAATGGCAGGCAATTTTGTTGGAAAATACCTTCTAGATTATCCACGTGTTTTATTATTTATTACAAAAAGTCTTCGAGATGAAAAAGCATTGCCGAGAGTGGCGTCTTTGATAGATGATACCGGACAGGTTTATCTGTTTGTGTTTTTGAATATTTTAGGTTTTGTCATAAAAATATTCTTAAGGAATAGAGATAAAAAATTTGATGGGACACCAGGAGGCCTAAAGAGATGGCTAAAGAGGACTACTTTTGTCTTGGGATATTTTATTATTGCATATGTTTGGATGTTTCAGGATGAATTTGGTCCTATATTTAAAATTGCAAAGAGCGTATTTTTCTAGTTTGGGAGATATTAATGAGTGTTGGTAAAAATTTAAGTAGTGTTTTTATTCGAGGACTTTTAGTTTTTCTTCCATTCATGCTAAGCGTATATGTCTTTTGGGCATTTTTTAAGGCGATAGAGACGGCCGTAGAAAAAATGATTCTCTTTTTATTGCCTGCGCATTTTTATTTTCCAGGTCTTGGTATTATTGTTACTTTCTTGTTTATTTTATTTCTTGGTTTTATTTGCTATTTTTCATTTACCAAACAAATAAAAGAGTGGATGGAATATCCATTTAAAAAAATTCCAGGTCTTAAAAATCTTTATTCTATTTTTGTAGAGATTGTGGCCTATTTTTCAAAAGGCGATGATCAAACAGGTCAAAAAAAGAAAGTTGTTTTAGTAAAAATTCCAAATATTGATGTTCATGTAATTGGTTTTATAACTCAAGAGGATGCAAAAAGTCTTCCCGGAGAATTAAAAGAAATGGATAAGGTTGCGGTTTATATGCCACTTAGTTATCAGATGGGTGGACTTACTGCCTTTTTGCCGCGTTCTTGGCTAACGGAAGTTAATATGGACTTTGAATCTGCGTTAAAAGGTGCAGTTACAGGCTGGATATTTGATTCTTCAAAAAAATAATTTATGAAATTTAAAATAGCGGATTTTTTATCAAATGTTTTTTTATTTAAAAATTTAAGTTCAGAAGAATTAAGCTTAATTACTAGTTTTTCAAGTATTAAAAATTTAAAAAGAGGGCAACTGCTTTTTTCTCAGGGAGAAGATGCTCACTCCTTTTATATAATAGCTTTTGGCAAGTTAAAAGTGTACTGCTCTTCAAGCGATGGAGAGGAGCAGTTGCTGCACATTTTATCAGAACAAGAAATTGTCGCAGAGGCCGCAATTTTTGCTTGTAGAACTTTTCCTGCTTCATGCGTTGCTTTAAAGGACTCTTTGCTTGTAAGAATTCCTCGGCAGGAATTTATTTCGTTAATTGAAAAAAATCCATCTTTGTCACTAAAGTTTTTAACAGCGTACTCATATAAATTAAGAGAGTTTGTGTCGATGATTGAGTATTTATCTCTTGATGATGCTCATAAAAAAATTCTAAGGTTTTTGCTAAAAGAATCAAAAAAGGTTAATGGGAAAACAATTGTATCTTTAAGCCTAAAGAAAAAAGAGATCGCTCAACTACTTGGAATTCGCGCAGAAACATTTTCTAGAATGCTAAATAAACTTAAAAATAAAGGTATTATAAGTGAGTATGATGGAGTGATTGAAATTAAGGAAGATATATCTTTATCAGATTTGTCGGGTTAGTAGTCAAAAATCTGTAAAACAGGTCTAAATTTTTTATTAAAAGTTACGATAAGTTTTTAGTGTTAACTCTAACAAAGGTGTTTTTGTTTATGTACTTTCTATCAAAAAAAATAACGATGATCTTTTTTATGGTTGCTTTGTTTTATTCATCACTTGTTTTTTCATCAACGACAAAGCTTTTAACAACACTATTATCAAAAAATATTGATGAGCTAGATACTCTGTTTATAAAAACGGCCATCAATGCCGATCCTGCAAAAAAGTTAAAGTATTCCATAAATGTTGCGCTTGATGCCTTGGATTGGAAAAAAGCCGGTATGTCTGAAGATGATGTAATAGGTTTTTTAAGATTAATTGCTAAAACAGATGATTCTGCGCTAGTAAAAAATCTTGATAATTTATTGCAGATGGATGTGGATAAAATGACTCAGAAAGATATGGTAGATGCGATTAATCATCTTTTTTATGTTGCCGAGTATTATGGGAAAAAGGGGGCATATCTCATGCACTGTACATCTTGTACAGATTTAGGGTTAGAGCAACTTGGAGTAAAATATTTACTTCGAGCACCAAAAAAAGGAACAACGGCCTATAAGTTGATGGATCGAATACCAACATCTCCTAAAAGAATTAATGGATATTTAATAGATAATTTTAAAAAGTTAAAATTTGGAGACTTTACAAAAGAGTCTGCGGGTAAGGTTTCTATCGGAGAAAAAAAGGCATTGGCACTCTTTATTGGAACATTAGAAGAGGGAACTCCAAAAGAAAAAGAGTTGGCCAAAAAGATTTTAAAATTTAATTCAGCAGATGGTGGAAAAATTGATTTGTTAGGACAAAATAAAATGTGGAAAATTTTTGAGTCGCTTAGCGATCCGGACTTAGTTCCGCAAGAAAGAGTTGGTCTTATAGATGACTTTAGCAGAATGCTAGATGACGTAATTTCATCATCAGAAGGTAGATTAAATCGTAAGGAATTTCTACAAAAAAAACTAGAGCAAAGTGCCAGAGAAAAAGGACTATTACAGGAGTTTGAAACATTTAAAAAACTTAATTGCTGGGGTCTCTTTTAAGGCTAATTTGGAATATTTTTCATGAGCTGGTTTTATCTAGCATTTATTTCTGCGATCTTTTCTGCGGTTGCTGCAATTTTACAAAAAAAAATACTGCAAACTCAAAGGCCATGGGATTTTTTATTTTGGCCGGCCCTTTTAGATTTATTATTTGTTATTCCTATTATTTTTTTTATTCCTGTTGGAGAATTTTCTTTTGTAAAGCACTTCGTAATTGTTGTTAAAAGTCTCTTTAATGCTTTTGGAATGATTTTAATTTTATTTGGATTAAAATCTCTTCCTATAAGTGTCGCTTTACCATGGATGATTTTAACACCTGCTTTGGTGGCCGCTTGTTCTTTTTTTATTTTTCATGAAACAATAACCTTTATTCAGGTTCTTGGTATGATTCTAATTGCAGTTGGAACAATGGGATTGCAGATTAAGGATTTAAAAACAGTAAAATTTAAAACGCTTTTAAAGGGTCATCGCTACATTTTTATGGCACTTGGTATAATGACAATATCAACTCTTCTGGATCGCTTAGTTTTAAATAATTTTAAAACGCCTGCATTTGAATTCTTATTTTGGCAGCACGTTTATCAGTTTGCATTTTTTCTTCCACTTTACTTTTTTATTAGCGGCATCAACCGCAAAGAGATAATTAAAACATGGAAAAATGTTGGAGTTTTAATGATTGTGCTTTCTTGCTCAATCTTAATATATCGCTATTTTAATATTGAGGCAATTAAGGCCGGAGGACCTTTGGCGCTAGTGTTATCGGTTAAACGTACTTCTGTTTTTATGGCAATTACTTTTGGTGGAATGTTTTTTAAAGAGGATGATTTATTTAAAAAAATGGTTATGACTATTTTAATGCTTTTTGGCGCATTTTTAATTCAGCTACGATAAAGAGTCTTGTATAAAATATTGCTAAGATGTTTTCTCTCTAATATTATTAGAGTGTCAAATTTTTAAGAACGACTCTTTTATATCAGGAGACATTATGGCCGGTCATAGTCAGTTTAAAAACATTATGCATCGTAAAAACGCTCAGGATGCAAAAAAAACAAAAATTTTTACGAAAATAATCAAAGAGATTTCTGTTGCGGTAAAGACAGGTGGACCAGACCCAGAATCAAATCCAAGATTAAGACTTGTTCTTCAGAATGCTCGTGGGGCCAATATGTCTAAAGATGTGTATGAAAGGGCCATAAAAAAAGCGGCTGGTGTTGGTGGGGAAGATTATGTTGAAGGAACATTTGAGTGTTATGGTCCAGAAGGTGTTGCTTTGTTTGTTGAAGTTGCAACAGATAACAACACTAGAACTGTTTCAAACGTTAGATCGTATTTGAATAAATATGGCGGATCTTTAGGTAAAGATGGTTGTCTTCAATTTGTTTTTGAGCAAAAAGGCATTTTTTTTATTAGTGCTGAAGGTCTAAATGAAGATGATTTTACGATGGATATGATCGATGCCGGGGCAGAAGATGTTGTATTTGAAGAAGGTAAAGTAACAATCATTTGTGATAAGGTTGAATTTGGACAAATTCAAAAGAAAATTGCAGAACTAAAAATTGAAGCTCAAGAGGCTGGTTTACAAAGACTTCCTTTAAATATGAAATCTTTAAGCGAAGATGCAAAAATCAAATTTAATAAATTACTAGATGCACTTGAAGAAGACGATGATGTTTTAAAAGTATATCATAATGCTGAGCTTTAATGAGTAATCATCCTTTAGGACATTGGGCAGTAATTGATTTAGAGACAAGTGGAATTGATCCTAGTTTTGATTCGATTATAGATATTGGTTTCTTGCAATTTGATGGAGTAACTCTTGTAAAAAAGTACTCTTCTTTAGTCTTTAGAGAAGAGCCGGTCTCTCAATTTATTCAAAAGCTCACAGGAATTACTCAAGAGATGATTCATCATGCTCCAAAAATTGATGATGTAATCGATAATGTATTAGAGCTAGAAGCTCATAATTTAGTTGCTCATAATGCAGAGTTTGAACAAAGTTTTTTATCTCCTATTTTTGAAAAGTATAATTTAGGGAATGAGTCTTACCAAGATACTCTTTTTTTCTTACCGCTTTTATTTCCAGAGTTTTCATCTCTTGGATTAGAGCAATTTATTATTGAGTGGAATATTGCAGCAAAAGAAGAGCATCGTGGACTTTCGGATTCAATTGATTTGTTAAAAGTTATTTTAACTGCATCTTTGCTGGCAAAAAGACAAAAAGAGCGATATTTGCATTTTGATTTTTTATCAAAACAGTACGGAATGACTGATTCGTGGTTTTATAAATTGTTTAAATTATCAGAAGATGAATTGCTTAAAATTGCAAATAGTATTGAGTTTAATCTTTTGCAAAACGTTTTAGAAATAGTAGCAAAAAAAACAAAAAGTGGTAACGATCATAGTTTGGCAATAAGAAATTGGAAGAAAGATTTTAATTCAGAGACAATAAAAGAGATTTTTTCTTGCCAGACTGAAATAAAAGAAATTTTGCCAATTTATACTCCAAGACAATCTCAAATAGATATGGCACTAAAAATTGGCCAATCTTTTAAAAATGGTATTCACTCTTTAATACAGGCCCCAACAGGTACAGGAAAAACTTTGGCATATTTAATACCAAGTTTTTTATATGCTAAAAATTTTAAAGACCAAATATTAATAGCTACAGGTACAAAAACGCTTCAAGAACAAGTTTTTGCCAAAGATATTTCAACTGTTAAGACAATTTTAGGAGCAGATTATAAAGACATAAAAGTGGCCAAATTAATTGGATCAAAAAATCATCTATGTGAACTTATATTTCGCGGAAGTAGTGATGAAGAGCAAATTGATTTTTCAATGATGGGATTTGCAGATAAGTTTGTGCAATTTTATTTTGATATGGTTTTTGCCTATAATCAGTGGGAATTCACAGAAAAAAAGATAACCAGATTAGATATTCCATATGTTTTAAAAAAGAAATTAGATTCATTTTTACAAAAAGATTTAGAGCTTGCCGTCGATTTTAGAAGCTGTATGGGAGTAAAATGTAAGTTTTGCTCAACATGTACATATATGCTCGGGTTAAAAGAAGCACGAGATGCGCGTATTATTATTGCAAATCATGCCTTGGTATTTACATGGCCTAAATCTTTTCCAAGACCTGTGAATATTATTATTGATGAAGCACACCGTATTGAGCATGAGGCAACTCAAGGCATGAGTTTAGAAATATCTTTACATGATTGGAACTCATTTTTAAAACAACTAGAACATTTACAAGGAGTTGGTTCACTTTTTTATTTATTGGCCCAATTTGAATCTGGTATGGGAGAAAGTACTCCTGTAATTAATAAAATAAGAGAAGAATCACTTAGTGTTTATAATCGTTTAAAAGATCACTTTCTTCCTTTAATGGAAAATATAGAAAGACTGTTTAAAAAATTACCGCGCTATAGCGAGCAATATTGGAATGAGATTCCAATGTGTAAAAAAAATGAAACAAATGATAAGCTTGCAATTGCAATTATAAATCATTTTGAAAGCATTGCCTTTATATTAAAATCATATAGAGAGTTGCTTTATCCTTATTCGAGTAAATGGGAAGCATCCATGCTTAAAAATGATAATCAAATCTTAGCATTTAGTAGGTTTGAAGCATTCTTTATGCAGTTGGTTGATCTAGAAGTTGCCTTGGCAATCCTTTTAGAGGGAAAAGATAGTTATGCTCATTCATTAAAATTTCATGCACAGGAAGGTTTTGTCACTTTATCTTCTCCTATTGATATTGGAAAAAGTCTTGCCGAAACAATTTTAAATAATACAAACTCTGTCGTGTTTACTTCCGCAACTCTTGCAAATGCAACAGGAGAAAGTGGCATTAAAGGAATGGAGTGGGTTACAGGATATTTATATACTGACCCAAAAAAAAGATTTAAGTCTGGAACATTCCTCCCTGCGGTTTATGATTATCAAAATAAAGCACGGGTTTTTTTATGTAGTGATACGCCAAGTTTTAAAGATTATAACTTTGTAAAAAAAGTATTAACGCCTGTTATGGAATTAATAGAGCGTCTTGATGGTAGATCACTTCTTTTGTTTTCAGCGAAAACGAGATTTGAAGAGGCAAGAGAAATTTTATTATCGAAATTTAGTGGCAGTATTCCCGTGTTTGTTCAAGGGATGGGGCATAGTGTTGTCGAAGATTTTAAAAAAAATGGGAAGGGGATTTTAATTGGCATGGAATCTTTTGGAGAGGGAATTGATCTTCCTGGCGATATTTTACAATTTGTTTTTATAGATAAAGTTCCTGATCTAAGACAGGATTTAGTTATTGAAGAACGAAGAAAATTTTTTGATAAAAATATAGGCAATGAATTTTCGGATTATTATTTGGCCCATAGAACGCGCTCTCTTCATCAAAAATTAGGAAGACTGCTTCGCACAGAAAATGATTTTGGTGGTGCAATAATTGTAGATTCGCGCTGTAAAAACTGGAACGATAAAACAAAAATGCGCTTTGAAGAGCAGATGAGGCCGTATAGAATAGAGCGTCTAGGAATTGAAGAGAGTTGTGTAAAAATGGGTGATTTTATTTTATCAAAGCAATAATTGAGCTATTATACCAAATCCACTAAATAATGTCGGTTTTTAAATGGCGATTTGTAACGATCT
>CAZCDT010000035.1:0-31555 GCA_964497525.1 uncultured Bacteriovoracaceae bacterium | reverse complement strand
GCTTAAAATAATATTAACGAGGTTGCAAAAAGTAGTTGCAATCTTTCATTGGAGAATTTATGGAAGTTTATATTTTATCAGGAGCAAGAACACCAACAGGAAGCATGCTTGGAAATTTAAGCACAGTGCCTGCTACAGAACTTGGAGCAACTGCAATTAAGGCAGCTGTCGAACGAGCAAAACTTTCTCCAAATGAAGTCGGTGAAGTTTTTATGGGATTAGTCGTACAGGCAGGAACAAAACAAGCTCCTGCAAGACAGGCCGCAATTTTTGCAGGTCTTCCAGAATCAACTCCTTGTACAACAATTAACAAAGTATGTGGTTCAGGTTTAAAAAGTGTTATCACTGGGGCACAATCAATTCTTTGCGGTGATAACGATGTCGTTGTTGCTGGTGGAATGGAAAACATGTCACTTGCTCCTCACCTACTTCCAGTATCAAGAAAAGGTGTAAAATATGGTTCGACTCAGCTTTATGATGCCCTTGAGCACGATGCACTAAGTGATGTATACACCCAAAAAGGAATGGGACTTTGTGCTGAAGAGTGTCCAAAAGAGTATCAATTAACAAGAAAAGAGCAAGATGACGTAGCTATTGAATCTTATAAACGAGCTCAAAATGCGCACAACGAAGGAATCTTTAAACAAGAAATTGCTCCTGTTACAATCAAAAATCCAAAAGGAGACACTGTTGTTAGCGAAGATGAAGGACTCTTTAAAGCAAATTTTGAAAAGATTCCAACACTTCGTCCTGCGTTTACAAAAGATGGTACAATTACAGCGGCAAATGCTTCAAGTATCAACGACGGTGCATCAGCTCTTGTTCTTGCAAGTAGTAAATATAAAGATCAAGCAAAGTTTAAAATTATTGCGTGGGCAAATCATGCACACAATCCAACGATGTTTACTACAGCTCCAATTGGCTCTATTAAAAAAGTTTTAGAAAAAGCAAATCTTAAAACTTCAGATATAGATATTTATGAAATCAATGAAGCTTTTGCTTGTGTTCCACTAGCAGCAATAAAAGAGCTAAACCTTGATTCAAATAATGTAAATATTTTTGGCTCAGGGATTAGTCAAGGACATGCAATCGGAAGTACTGGTTCTAAAATTGTATTATCACTTATGACTGCTTTAGAAAAAACAAATAAAAAAAGAGGACTCGCGTCTCTTTGTATCGGAGGCGGAGAGGCTTTAAGTATTATTATTGAAAAAATAAAATAAGAGAGTTTTTATATGACAAATAAAGCAAAGTTAATTGCCACAGGAATTTACGCCCCAGGAGAGGCCATTTCTAATTTAGAATTAAAAGAGTTGGCCCATATAGAATTTGATCACCAAAAGCTTGAAAAAAAACTTGGGATCAAAGAAAGGCATATTGCAAAACTTAGGGGCATTAAAGAAAGTTCTGCAGACTTTGCTTTTTTTGCATTAAAAAATGCGATAAAAAATGCAAATATTTCAGATGATCAACTAGATTTGATCATTGTTGCTTCAGATACCCCTGAGTTTATTTCTCCTTCAACTGCACTTGTCGTGCAAGGCCGTCTTGATAATAAAGAAAAATTTGCAAGAGCTTTTGATATAAATGCTTCATGTGCTAGTTTTACAACAGCTCTTGATACAGCAGCAAGACTTCTTGCAAGCGATCAAACAATCAATTACGCGGCCGTCATTGGTGTCTACAATATGCCTGCTTATATAAGAGATGGTGACGCTTTTGGATACTCTATTTTTGCAGATGGTGCTGGTGCTGTTATTTTGAGCAAAACAACGTCTGATGATAAAAGTCAATATATCGATGGAGTCGGTCTTGTCGATGGTTCGCAGTGGGATTTTATCGGAGTATATTCAGGAGGAACAAATCGCCCTGTAAGTCAAAAAGATTTAGATAATAAAACTTTTGGACTTGAAAGCTTAAAGCCTCTACCTGGAGATCGCAACATTCGTCTATGGCCAATTATGATTGAAAAACTTCTTGAAAAATCACAAATAAAAAAAGAGCAGATCAATCATTATCTTTTTACCCAAATCAATCGCTTTGTAATCGAAGAGGTTATGAAAGGCATAAATGTAGACATTGCTCAAACAACATGCATTATGGATCGATATGCTTACACAGGTTCTGCATGTATTCCTATGGCCCTTCATCATGGACTAATCGAAGGCAAAATAAAAAAAGGTGATACTATTTTACAAGTTGCATCAGGTGCTGGCCTATCTGTATTTGCAAATATTTTTACTCTTTAAAGAAGGTATATATGAACAAACTTTTACAATTAGCTATATTTTTCATCTTTATAAATTCAGTGTATGCAAAAGAACTTGCCCTTTTTGGAGTATATTATAATTATGGAAACGCCGTCGTTGGATGTAATGAATTAACAGTTAACGATGAATATATCGAAGTAACTAAATCAAACGAATACACAACACTGATTATAGAATTAAAAAAACAGTGTCGAATTGTAAACAGACAAAAAGAAAGCACATGTTTTTGGAAAAAGTCTTGTGAAGGTTTTAATCTTGGCTGTCGATACAGGCAATCAGAACAGTTTTATCAATCTGGACTAAAAGAGCTTGGATACATTTGGCAAACACTAGAAGAACAAACAGCAATTATGACAACATGGATAAATCTAGAATGGGCACAAGAAAATAATAAATCCCAATCAAGAGAATCGATTATAAACAATCATAAGGAGCATTGCGCACTACTTGGTGGCGAAATACTCCTTAGATAATATTATCTACTCTTTGATTAAAATATCATAACCACGAACAGTTTTGCGACCATTGGCCTCTGCTCTTTTTTGGCCTTGAGAAATCAACCAGTGCAAGTGCTTATTTAAAGCATCAATGCAATCTCCTGCAACATTGTACTTGCCGTTTTGCTTCATGAACTCCTTTGCCCTTGAAGTGTTGATTAGTAACTCTTTTTTTTCTCCACTTTTCATGCATTCTCCTCCTTAGATACATCTACTTTTTTTCTATGCATTAGTTAATCCCATCTAGCATAAGCAACATGGGCATTATCAAACATATCAAAACTTACAAAAAAATATCCCCACCTCGATTCCATATAGCAAACAGTTGAAAACCATTTCCCTTTAACTAACTCTTTACAAGACAAAGAAGAAATTTGGTAATCCTCTTTATCTTGCTGACAATCTAAGCGCGCGAAAACATCTTGTACCGCAAGCAATGATTTTTCTTTTGTTGTCTGTCCATGTTCGATCTTTTCACCTTCAACGCTCGCAACAAAAGATTCCCGTGTGTGCTCTTTTGTTAGCTTTTGATAACAACTTGCAAAAACATCACTACTTGTACTAAGAAATGATATCGTGAATACAAAAAGAGTTATATAGTTTTTCATTTTGACTCCTATTCGTTTAAAAATAATTTTTCCATTTAAAAAGTATCCATATTTAAAAATTACAAATTGACCATCAGGCCCTATTTTTGTGTTTTAATTATGCAAACAAATAACAATTAAAAATATTCAATGATTTATATTTGTCGATAGTTTTTTTCGATTTAAGGTCATTCTCAAGAGAAATAGTTTATCATCTAAAGAGCTCATAAGGGTTGATATTTTGCATCTAATCGGCAAAATGCGGGCAAAAGATTTCTTAAGACCGCTGGCCATCTTTTTTGAATACTCACTTCGCATACTGTATTAGTTTTATTAATACAGTATCTCTAAATAACTAATAATATTAATTTTTTTAAAAAAAACTCTCTAAATATTTGACGCGATCTATCTCAAGACTATCATCAAAAGCAAAGTAGTTTTTATATTCGGAGGCCTCTTCATGAATATTGATGGAATGTTACACCTATTTTATATGCTTAAACAAAACATTGTTGCCTCATGGCTTGTTATTTTGATCCTCTCTTTTTTTGTGGCAACAATAGCAAAAGCAGTAATAAAAACTACAATTAATCGATTCCGTTTAATTACAAGTAAAGCAAAAAGTATATTTGATGATCTGATAGTAGAACTGTTTGACAATCTAAAATATTTCTATCTATTTATTCTTTCACTATTTTTACTTGCAAAAAATCTTCACCAATCTGAATTTATTGCAAGAATGCTTTTTGTATTGCTTGTTATTGGCAGCATTATACAACTTTTTATCTCAGGACAACTTATCTTACGGCATCTAAAGGAACATTTTTTAAATGATAAAATAAAAAAAGATCCATCATCTGCTGCGGCAATTGGTTTATTATATAGAATAATTCAAGTAGCACTTATAATAATCATAATTTTGATTGGCCTAAGTAATTTAGGTGTTGATGTTGGCGCCCTAATCGCGGGTCTTGGTGTTGGTGGAATTGCTGTTGCTCTTGCGGCACAAAATATTTTAGGTGATCTATTAGCATCTCTATCAATCGTCTTAGACAAGCCATTTGTTGTTGGCGATTTTATTATCGTCGGTCAAGAAATGGGAACTGTGGAGTTTATTGGTATAAAAACTACAAGACTGCGTAGTTTATCTGGAGAAGAATTAGTGATCTCCAACAAAGATATTTTAGAGAATCGCATACGAAACTATAAGAGGATGTGGAAGAGGCGCGTCGTGCAAAAATTTGGCATTACCTACTCAACACCAAGTGATGTTATCAAAAAAATACCAACATGGATAAAAGAGTTTATCCAACAGTATGATAAACTAGAATTTGATAGATGCCATTTTTGTAATTACGGCGCATCCTCTCTTGAGTTTGAACTCGTATTTTTTGTCAATGATTCTGATTACGCCGTTTTTATGAACTATCAAGAAAAAGTATTACTAGATATTTTTGAAAAATTTAATCAGGAAAAAATATCTTTTGCATTTCCTACACAGACAATTCATCTTGCAAAAGACTAAGAAAATTGCATTTTCTTAAAACCTTCTCCAAGTACTTCGGAGACATCGCTTACAATAACAAAGGCCTTTGGATCTATTACATAAATATAGGTTTTTAGTTTTGGCAATTCGTGAATATTTGTAACAGCATAAATTACTTTTTTATTATTACCGTAAAATCCACCTTGTGCATAAAACAAGGTACAGCCTCTATTTATATTTTTTAAAATTGCGTTTTTTATCTCATCTTCTTTCTCTGTCATAATAAATACCGCTTTTGCAAATACTACTCCCCTCATCATTTTGTCTGTAATTTTAGATGTTACAAATAGTGCAACCAAACTCCATAAAATAACATTTGGATTTTTCATTAAAATTCCAGCAATTAAAATTATGCCTGTATCAATTAACAAGTACCCTGTTCCAATACTAGTACCAAAGTATTTTTTTAATATCAAAGCAGGAATATCTGTACTGCCACACGAACCATTAAAATTTATAACAGTTCCAAGTCCAAGCCCCAACAAAACAGCTCCAGAAACAACGCCCAAAAAGGTTTCATTAGTAAATGAAATGGTATTTTCTGCAATCACAAAGATAAATGGAGATAAAAAATCTAATGATTTAATAAAGCTTGATGTAAATAAATTAGAAAAGAGGCCAAGCATGAAAATAGCAAAAACAGTCTTTACCCCAAACATTCTTCCTAAAGTTGCTATACCGATTAAAAACAGAGGAATATTACATACTAAAATGCCTGTCCCTACTTGAATATCAAACAAATAAAACAACACCTGGGCCAGCGCAGAAACACCACCAGGAGCGGCCTTAAATGGTATTAAAAAAAAGCACAAACCAAAAGCGGCAATTGCGGTTCCAAATGAAATACCTATAAAATCACGAATCAAAAGCCAAAAACTTGCGTTTAAAATATCTCGCCTCATTTTGCGTCTCTATGTTAAGTAATATTTAGTTAACTTTTAATCAGAATATGACGATAATGTTAGCTCTACTTTACTAAGCTTTACAATGGGTATCTTTTTTATGATTGATTTTTTTTGCAATAATACAGACTACCTTATTCTTGTTCATGGTTTTTTGTTTTTAATCATGGCCGTGAGTAGTTTTTCTTTGGCCAAGGATGCAAATTTTTACAAGCACTGGTGCTTGCTATCTTTTTCTAGTGCTTTTATGGCCATTAGTATCTGGTTTGATGGCATTAACTACTTTCTCTCTCCAACAAAATTTTTATTCTGGAGTTCAACTTTTTGTCTTTGGTTGAGTTACTTTTTATTTTTTGAATTTATTAGACAATCTATAAAAAATTTCTCCGAAAAAAATATTTCATTTTTTTTTCATATCCCCATCACGTTGATTGCAATTTCAGGATTATTTTTTAACGATCAAACATTTATAAGAACAACACTTTCTTATACAATGTTTCCAGCATCTACTCTTCTTGCTGTTTTAATGTCTATTTACAGAAGTAAAAAAATAAATTTCTCATCACAAAATATACATATGACATCTTCTTTATTATTTATCTATGCAATAATTACAACTATATTTAATATTAAAACAAGCTATCCTCCGACAAACATTTTAAACAAAGAACTCTTTCAAAGCATTTTTTTAATCCCTCTAGAGCTTATTCAAGTTGCATTAATGACTTGCATGACCATAACAATAAAATGGCATTATCGAGATATTTTAAAATATGATTTAAAACTTGCTTCAAACAAATGGAATAATGTAAATATTGTAAATATTATTTTAATAACTACAGTACTCGTTATTGGTCTGTTTGCAACAATTAAACAAGGAGAAAAAAAAGAGTTTATCCAAAGTAAAAATTTTTTAGATCGCATAAAAATTGTTGCTGCAACATTTGATCCATATGAGATTAGAAATTTTAAAAAAAATAAGGAAGACTTAAAAAATCCTATATATGCAAAACTACAAGAAAAGGTAAATAAAATTGCAGCAAGTAATGAAGACTTAAATCTTGTCTATCTTTACTATTATGATTCTCAAGATAACAAAACCCACAATCTAGTACACTCTACGCCAAAAAACAGTTCAGAGAATCTTTTACCCGGCGATGTTTTTTTTGATTTAGTTCCAGAAGAGGCAATCACATTTTTCCAAGGAATTCCATCTCGGACAAAACCATACTCTGATAAGTGGGGGACATGGATTACAGGTCTTGCTCCTGTTGTTTTTAAAGATAGCAGTCAAAGATCTGTAGATATTGCATTGGGTGTTGATATTGAAGCGAGTCAGTGGCAGCAGATGATAAAAATCGAACGCGCATGGATTATGGGTATTGTCTTAACTATTGCTATTTTTATTTTACTTATCATGGTACTTGCAGAAAGAGATCTCATTACTGCCCTTTTATTTGCAAAAAAAGAAAAAATTATCCGCCAAGTGCTGGATGCAACAACACAAGGTCACTGGATGAGAAATCTTAAAACAAATGAAGGGGTCATTTCTGATAATATTTTTACGGCCCTTGGATATCGGCCAGAGCTCATTAAGAATCATCTCTCGTTTTGGAAAAGTTTAATTTTTCCAGATGACATTTCGGGCATTAAACAAATGACTAAGGCCCATTTAAATCAGAAAACACCGTATTTTGAAGCAGTATATAGAGTTAAAGACTCTCAAGGGAAATATAAGCTAATTCACGATAAAGGTAGAATTGTCGAATATAATGGACAAAATAATCCCGTATTAATGGTCGGTTCTTTTGTGGATATAACTCAAAAAAAAGAAAATGAAGAAGCAGCTTTAAAAAGAGAACTAAAAATCAGGCAGTATGAAAAGGCCTTATTTGAGATCATAAAACTTCCTCCTCAAAAACCAGAAAATTTTTCTACATTTTTAAAGCATACTACAGCTTTAAGCAGTAAAACTCTAGAAGTAGAAAGAGTTGGTATTTGGCTTTATAAAAAAGAAGGAGCAATTCTTGAATGTATAGATCTTTTTATAAATTCTTCAGGTGAACACAAACAAGGGGATATTTTAAAAGAAGAAGATTTTGAATTAGAATTTATTTATCTTAAACAAAACAGTTATGTTGATGCACATGATCCATATCTTGATCCAAGAACTCAAGGCTATATCGAAAGTTACCTAAAACCAAACAATATTACATCTCTTCTTGATGTTTCTATTAAAATTTCTGGTAAAAACATAGGGCTGATTTGCTTTGAACATGTAAATAAAGTACATCGCTGGAACGATGACGAGATTCATTTTGCATCTCAAATTGCTGACCAACTAGCAATCGCTATCATAAATAATGAAAAAGTAATTGCCCAAAAAGATAGAGAAAATATGCAGTCACAACTTATTCATTCGGCCAAACTGGCATCAATTGGTACTCTTGCCGCAGGCGTTGCCCATGAAATAAACAACCCTCTGGCAATCATACGCGGCAACACGGAGTTAATTCACAAATTTTTAACACCACAAGAAAATCTAACAAAAAAAGAACAGATCCTAGATCTATTAAACAGACAAACTGCATCTGTAGATAGAATTGCAAATATAGTTCAAGGTCTTAGAAGTTATGCTCATGCTGATGGCAATACTCTTGAGCCATTTGATTTAAATCAAAGCGTATTAGAAGTGTTAAATCTTTTTGGCCCAATCATAACAAAAAAAGGCATTAGTATTGCAAAGAATTTAACATCTGAAAGAATTTTTATTATTGGAAGCTCTGGAAAGTTACAACAGGTATTAACGAATTTAATTACAAATGCTCAAGATGCTTTAGAAAAAACAGCTAATCCGATAATTGAAATCTCGACCAGCATAGAAAATCGCAAAGCTTTAATTATTTGTAAAGACAATGGTCATGGCATAACAAATGAAATACTTAGTCATCTATTTGATCCTTTCTTTACGACAAAAGCACCTGGCAAAGGAACAGGCCTTGGGCTTGCAATATCTAAAAACCTTATCGAAGAGATGCATGGAACAATTGAAGTAAAATCTGAAGTAGAAAAAGGAACAAGTTTTATTATTTCCATACCTATTTATTTGGGATAGTCTCAAGCAAAATACCCTTAAGCAAAGGTTATAAAGAGAATATGGAACCTGTAATTTTTTTTGAAAACGAACATTTTATTTTTGCAGACAAGCCCGGTGGATGGTTATCAATTCCCGCCCGTGCAAAAGATAAAGATCCAAGACCTTGTGCTGGAACATGGTTGCAAGAAACACTAAATATGCAAATTTATCCAGTCCATCGACTCGATTTCGAAGTAAGTGGAGTAATTGTTTTTGCCAAAAATCCGAAGGCACACGGCATTGCAAATTCGTGGTTTGGCAAAAGAGAGATCAAAAAAAGCTATATGGCCCTAGCACTAAAAGAAGAAATAAGCGATAAGTGGAGACAAAAACCAAGAATTATCTGGCAAGGAAAGATTTTAAAGGGCAAAAAAAGAACATTCGAAAGTCCACATGGCGATCATGCCGAGACTCATGCAAAAATTATAGAATATTTTAATTATCAAAATAACGAAGTCGCTCTATGGGAATTAAATCCAATCACAGGAAGATCTCATCAGCTTAGATTTCACATGTATAAAGCAGGCTGTCCCATTTTTGGAGATACTCTTTATAATTCAACAAAAGTATTTTTTGAAAATGAAATTGCTCTTCGCGCAGTTTCTCTTGATTTTTCTTGTTGTAAAATGGCACAAGAGTTTGGACTACCAAATATGATTACGGCCCCAAGCAATCACCACTGGGAATTTTTAAAAATTTAGTTAATCCAAAGAGAAAGTTTTAATACTATCGCTCACAATTAATTTCGCTTCAGTCTTTTGAATCACCTCTTCTACACTTGTCCAGTCGGCAACTTCCTTTAAAACAAGACCATCTTTTGTGCATTCGATAACTGCCATATCCGTAACAATTAAATTAACCCTATTTTTTGCAGTAAGTGGCAAGCGACACTTTTTTAGAATTTTAGGTGCACCATTTTTATCCGTATGAGTAAAAGCAGCAATTACTTTTTTTGCCCCAACGCAAAGATCCATTGCCCCCCCCATTCCTGGAACAAGTTTTCCTGGAATAATCCAGTTGGCAATACTTCCTTCTTGATCTACTTCCAAGGCACCAAGAACAGTAACATCTAAATGGCCACCACGAACAATTGCAAAACTTGTTGCTCCATCTATATATGCAGTGCCTGGAACTTCACTTAAAAGGCCACCACCTGCGTTTATAATGTCTTTATGCTCTTTGCCTGGTGCCGGAGCTCCTCCAAGCCTTACAATCCCATTCTCACTTGTTAAACAGATATTAACGCCTTTTGGTAAATGATTTGCGACCTCTGTTGGAATACCAATCCCAAGATTTACAACATCTCCATCTTTTAATTCTCGCGCGACTCGCTTGGCAATTAATTCTGATACTTTTTGTTTATCAAGAGTTCCCATATATTTTTCCTTTTTTTAATCTTTATGAATTACAAGATAATCTACAAAAATTCCCGGAGTCACAATCTCTTCTGCAGAAAGCTCACCTGGTTCCACTATCTCATCAACCTCTACAATGACTGTTTTTCCGGCCATTGCCATTACAGGATTAGAGCTTCTTGCGGATTTTGAATAAACAAGATTTCCAAACTTATCCGCCTTTTTGGCCCGAAGCAGTGCAAAATCCGCATGCATCGGCTTTTCCAAAAAATATTTTTTCCCATCAACTTCAATTATCTGTCTATCTTTATCAAGATCGGTTCCGACTCCTGTTGGAGTTAAAAAACCTCCAAGGCCTGCACCTGCTGCACGAACTCTTTCATGAAATGTTCCTTGAGGATTAAACTCAACTTGTAAGGTTCCAGCATTAAACTGTTCTTGAGTTGACTTATTTGTCCCTATATGCGAGGTCTGAACTGATTTTAACTGCTTGTTAGAAATTAATTTTCCAACACCTTTATCTGGAAAATCTGTGCATATTACACAAACATGAAGATTTTTCGTATTAAGAGCAACTAGTTCATCGATTAGATTTTCAGGTGCTCCACAGGCCAAGAACCCTCCAATCATTAAACGATCATGTTCTTTAATCATCTTTACAGCAGTTGAACAATCAATGACTTTTGGCATAAACCCCTCTATGAAATAAATTAAGGATACAAGCTTTTTTCAAAAGAAAAAATTGTATCCTTAAAACAGATAGGTTTTCAAGCCTAAGAATAACTTATTTTGAAATTAACAGCTCTTTTTGATTTTTTTGTGCCTCTTGCATATCAAATTTAGAAATCTCATAAATCCAAGCACCATGCATTAAGGCAAATCGTTGCTGCTTTCCTTTATTTTGAATTATATTATCAATTTTTTTAACCTCATCACTTGTGGCATCTTGCCTAATTGAGACTTGTTCTGGCAGATTTGTTGTAATAGGAGAAACCTGAATAAAAAACTTATCTTGCTTAGAAAAATAAGCGATGTGATACTTTAATTCATCCTTCATTAAAAGCTCGACATCAAACTCTTTTTTGAACTCTTTTAAGTCATTACCAACAAGTGGTATTGGTTTCTCAAATTTTAAATTTAAAAAATTACGCAAATAAGACTTTATTTTATTTTGATCTAATTTCTCTTTTTTTAAACCAGAAATAACAAAAGAGTCATCTCCTTCGGCAGAAATTATTAAAGCACCATTTGATCCGGAAAAATGCAAGCTTTGTAAATCTTTTTCTAAAAACTTAAAAATGCTCTTATTAATAAAGTAATCTGCATTATAAAAATAAGGAATATCTGCCCCTAACAAGTAGCTATCTTGTGCACTATGTAGACGTACGCAATTTCCCTTATTATCCAGCTTCTCTCCGATATAAAAATCAATTAGTGTCTCATTGTTATCGCCATAGACAGAATATCTTGCATTAAACTCCTCCTCTGACACTTTATACTTTTTTGCTAAATCTTTTGAACTTCCAACTTTTTTTTCAATCTGGGCATTAGATATAGTAAATAATAGGTCATTAATTCGTTGATTATCTGCGGGATAGTTATTTACATTTTCTACTCTAAAAAAATCACCATCTCGTTTTAACACTATTTGCTCTTGCGTCTTTTGAGTGTCTCGTTTTACTAGAACAATTTTTTCAATTTTTTGAGGATCTACTCCTTTGATTAAGTAACTGCCCTTGACGTCTCCAACAACCATTTTATGTTCATTAAAAAATACGATTATTGAAATAACAAACAAGATCCCTGTAAGCAAACCAACTTTTTGTAATAGTTTATCTTTCATATAAATCTCCTCGCTTACTCTATTTTTGCTTGCGCCAATTAAAAAATATTCCAAAACCAATCAACAACAAAGGCACAAAAAGCGTATTAAAATATTGCAAAAATCTTCCTAAAGACTCAACTTTTTCTCTCCCCTCTCTTTTTGCCTCACGCAACTCTTTTTTGAGCGCAGCAATTTTTTTACTTAACTCTTTTTTCTTTTTTAGCTCTTCATTTTTTAAAATAGCGATATTTGCTCCCTCTTGTGCTGCTTGCCCTAATTTTTTTAATTCATTATTGGCAAGCTCAATATTACTGTTTATTTGCATAACTTTATCTTTGGTTTTTTCTGCAGCATCAAACTCGATTTTATCAACAATGGTAAAATTTCTTGAAAACTTTTCTTTAGATCTAATATTCATTAAATCCACAGAACCGACCAAGTTATCAAAAGCATTAAGAAGCAACGATGCATTATCGTTAGCAAGAGAGAGTCCGAACAAATTATTTCTAAAAGCAAACTGATTAGAAATAAAATCAATATCAGCAAAAATAATCACCGCCCCATCTTTTTGTGATTCTTTATGCCCTGTTTTTTGTTCTTTCTTTTTATTTTTTTCAGATTCTATAATAAGGCCACTGGGAAAGGCAGAATCAAAGTGACCTGTTAATTTATAACCAAGCACAACAGGAGAAGAACCATCTCTAAAATTTTCCAGCATAAAAGAAAAATCACCCTGATTTGCAGAGTAAGAATTTCCTTTTTTACTTGTAGATAAAAATGGTGCAATTTTTATATTCTTACGAAAATCCTTATTTGCAATTTCAAGCACGCCAGGGAAAACAAAAACGAGATCATTAAGTGAAGAACTTATTACATCTTTGTAATCCGTGCTACACTCTTTAGTACATCTTAATATAGGCAACAGTCTTTGAGGTGGCATGCTTGGATGAACCTGGCCAACCCCTGCAAGATACTTATCACCAGCAAATTTATCAGGATGAAAGTTGATATTCCAAGCAGAGAGTAACGCTCCTAAATCACTAGGCCCAACATTGCCTTGCCCCATGCCTTGCTCAAGGGCCGCAACTTTTGGATCAAGCATTAAAACAATTTTTCCTCCCTCTAATAAATATTGATCAATAGCAAATAGTGTTTTTTGTTCTAAACCTTTTGGATGAACAATCCATAAAAGATCAACCTTTGGAATTTCATTAGCATCTTTTGAAATCATTTTTAGATCATAAAACTCTTTTAACATCTCTGTAATAAACCAATTTTGCCCATCGGTTTTCCCCTGCATTCGCATAATTTGAGCAATATATGGATTTAAATTTTCGTTATAAATATCGAGTGTCGATAGTATCCCGACTGAATACCGTTTAAAATTTGTCACAGAATAAATTAACTTTGCAATACTATACTCTAATTTTTCCTGTGCTGCTGGGTCAAAAAATTCAATAACTTTTTCTGTTTTAGAATCACTGATTGCGACAAGACCAAAAAAATAGGTTTCGGTTTCTGTTAAGTGAAATTTTTTCAAACCAAACCGCATAGCATCTTCTTCTTCATCAGTATCTGGACGTGGGTCAATCACTTCTAGTTGCAGTCTATTACCACTGTGAGAGACAAACTCTTCTAATAATTTTTTTACATATTCAAAATAATTGTTAAAAGTTCTTATCCCTTCAGAGCCCTTCATTGCAGCTGTTTTTGAATAGTACAGCTTGAGCGAAATAGGAGAATTAAGCTTTGCGAGTAAATCCTTGCTTCCTTGCGATAACGAATATAGATGATCCGATGTAACATCTATTTTAACTTTGCCAAAAAGAGTACTGCCAATATATATAAAAAGAATTGTCGAGATTACACTTAAAATAACTATTAAATTATTAACCTGTTTTTTTCTCATAACCACTCTCCACTATTGTGCTTTTTTATTTTTTAATAACAAGATGGTTGCCATATTCCAGCCAATAATCATTGCCAAAAAGTAAAACACATCTCCAAAATTTATCACTCCTTTAATCATAGACTCATAGTGATTCAATAAACTCAAAGATTCAAAAACATCAATAAAATAGCGAGGGAAAATTCCAGACAAAAACTGTAGAATCGGAGGAGAACCGGCCATCAAAAAAAGATAGCAAACCACTGCTCCTAGAATGAAACTAACAACTTGATTTTTACTAATTGCGGAAAAAAAAGTTGCAACAGATAACATAGTTCCTGCAAGAAGAATGGCCGAAAAGTATCCATTTACAATAACAAAAAAATCAGGACTCCCAAGATAAAAAACGGTTATAATCATTGGAAAAGTTCCAAGTAAAGAAATAATTAAAAAACTAAATGCGGCCACAAACTTTCCAAAAACGGCCTCTAATAAAGTAATCGGCATTGTCAGCAAAAGCTCTATTGTACCATTTTTTCTTTCTTCTGCCCAAATGCGCATTGCTACGGCCGGAATCAAAAATAGAAATGGCCAAGGAATGTAGTTAAAAAATGCACTTAAATCAGCTTGACGTGCTAAAAAGAAATTCCCTCTTCCAGGTTCAAATGTGACATATCCAATAGCAAACAAAAAGATAACCAAAAAAATATATCCCATCGGTGTCGAAAAATAGTATTTCAGTTCTCTTTGCCAAATGGTTTTAATATTTGCAGATATCATAATACAACCCCCTCAATTTTTTTATTGGTGGTTATTGCACAAAAAACATCATCTAATTTTTTTCGATCTGACTTATTAACTAGCTCATTTAAAGCACCATCAAATTTTATTTCTCCTGATGCAATAATAATAACTCTATCGCACAATGCCTCAACCTCTTCTAAAATATGCGTTGAAAGGATTATGCATTTGTCTTTCGAAATATTTTTTATCATTGCTCTTATTTCTTGTTTTTGATTTGGATCAAGCCCATCTGTTGGCTCATCCATGATTAAAACTTTAGGATCATGAATTAGCGCCTGTGCAAGAGAGACTCGTCTTTTATATCCTTTTGATAAAGTGTCTATCTCTTGATTTTCCACTGACTGCAAAGAACAAGATTTTATAACGTAAGACACTTTCTCTAAAAGATCCTGATTGTTTAACCCTCGAAGTTTTCCGCAATACTTCAAAAATTGAATTACGCTAAGATCACCATATAATGGGGCATTTTCAGGAACATAACCAATCTCTTTTTTAGATAAAATAGACTCTCCATCAACAAGATGATCACAAACTCTAATCTCTCCACTAGTTGGAGAAACAAACCCCGTAATCATTTTCATTGTAGTAGATTTTCCGGCCCCATTTGGTCCTAAAAATCCCAAGATCTCACCTTTTTTGACAGTAAATGAAACATTATTTACTGCTAAAATCTGGTCATACTCTTTTTTCAAATTTTTTACAGAAATCATCGACATACACTCCTTTGTTTGAATTTGACCAAAGTTTTGCATAGTGGACAAAAACACTCTGTTTTTTTTACAATAAAAAACTACAAGTTCTATTAAAAATTTGATAGATTTTTTTTTTGCGTCAAGGAGGCCGAATACTCAAAATTTTTATTCGCTATAAATTTAGTTCTTTTTTTCTTTCTAAAAGCCCTGGACGCTTAAATTCAGGATGTCCATTTTTTTGAGTTCGCCCATTATAGATTGCTTCAGAGCGCAATTTCCTTCCAACTGTTTTTTCAAATAAGCGACCAATTTGCAAGACCCTATCAACGTCGATACCGTGCTCTATTCCCATTTCATCGATTTGTACAAGTGTATCTTCAAAAGTGATAAGTCCTACATATCTTGGATCAACATAGTAGTAATCTCCTGTTCCCTTTACAGGACAATCATCGACAAAATTTGCTGGCTGGCCCCCAGTCCCTCCAAGTGTTGCCTCAAAGTTACAAATACCTGCTTGTAGAGCTGCTAAAACCGATGCCGCCGCAACTCTTTTTGTCTCGTGAAAGTGAGCGATATGAAGCTTTGGATCTGGTATTGCATCTAGTATCATTGAATAATAGCGATAAACTTGGTTCGCACTTGCGGAGCCATCATGATCGGCATGTTCGATATCATGTGCACCAATATCTAGCCATCTCTTTGAAAATGCAACAGCATCTTCAAGCTTTGTGGCACCTCCTATCGGGCTTCCCCAAATAGTACTAACCGTTCCACACATTTTCATTCCATAATCTCGTGCCTTTTTGATCGATCTTTCGGCCTCTTGCCAATACTCTTTTAATGTTGTTCCTGAGTTTGCCCAATGATGTTCTTCTTCTGTTGATACCATCATTAACAAACGATCTGGGCCAATTCCTTTTTTGGTTAATTCTATTGCACGATCAACGGCTTTTTCTCTAATTGTTATTGCCGTAAAGCAGATACTTTTTGGATCTATTTTTCTTTTTTGGCATTTTTTTGAAAACTCTTCACCTTTAAAATATTTAAGTAACTCTTCGGCATCTTTAAATTGAGGCATGGCCTTAGGATTTCCAAGATTTGTTACTTCAACATTTCTAACACCTGCAAAAATCATCTCTTCTAGATAAAACTTTTTTGCCTCATAAGAAAAATATTTCTCTTCATGCTGCATTCCTTCTCTGACAGTAATATCAGATAACGTAACCTTTTTTGTCATACGAGGAAATAAAGAATAAAAATCATAGGACATATAAAAATACTCCTCATAAAATTTTAAACACTATATTTTTTATATGCTCTACGGCCCAACCAGACAAGAAGAAAAATACTAAGAATTACTGTTATTACAACACGTCCCTTTTTATTTATCAAAATAACTAGCTCTTCTACAGGTGGAAGATAATCTGCAAGAAAATACCCACAAGAAAATGTAATTATACTCACTAAGATACAGCCAGAAAGCGATGCTAAGATAAATTTTTTATGTGAAAGATTGGCAAGACCGGCCATTGCAAATGTCGGATTTCTAATTCCTCCTGGAATAAATCGAACAATAAAAACGGCCCATGCTCCATATTTTTTTATTCTTTTTAATCCTTTTTCTCTTGGGCCAGGCGGAAAGTGTTTGGCAATAAAAGCAATATCAAAAACTTTTCTTCCAAGTAGTTTAAACCACAAAAAGAACCAATAATCTGTAATAAACATTCCAAGAACACAAGCAATCCAAGTGGGAATCCACACTCCATGCCCATGCTTGGCAGATAAATAAGCACAAACAAAGACAATTCCCTCTTCTGGAATTGGTGCAAAAATTAAAATTGCAACAAAGCTAAAAATCGCAATCCAATAAGGATTCGCAGCAAATTCCAAAGCAAGATCTGATAAATATTCCATCTTCTTTTTACATCTTTATTAAAGCTTTAAATAATACTGAAAGTTTAGTTGATATTTATAAAAGTAACAAATGAAATCAATCTTCAAAAATTTTACTACCAATTCTGACAAAATCTGTTTGATACTCTTTTGCAATTACATAATCTTCGCTCATTCCCATTGATAATTTTAAGCACACCTGTGGATATAGCTCTTCCAATATTTTTTTTATATCTACTAATTTCTGAAAGCACTCTTTTGTGGATGAGATAAAATCACTTGCTCTAATACTGCTCATGGTCATCAGTCCTGCAATATAAAAAGATCGAGAGCTACTGCTCATAAAAAAATCAATCATCTGCTTTAATTCTTCTAAACTCAACACTCCATGCTTTTGCTGTTCTCCTGATGTATTAACCTCTAAAAAAAGGCCTACTTTTAAACTTCCAAGTAAGTGCTCTTTTTTTATAAGTTCTTTTAGTAATTTTATGGAATCAACAGAGTGAATATATGAAAGATTTGGTATTTTTAATAAAGCGTTCACTTTATTTGTTTGTAAGTGGCCGATAAAATGCCACATAAGATCATCCATTTTTAACGCTTTGCTTTGCTCGGCCTTTTCTTGTAACTCTGAAACTCTTGATTCTCCAAAACTTTTCAAACCAAGAGAGTAAGCAATCTCAATATCGCTAAAAGGATAATACTTACTTACCGCAATAAGATTTATTAAACCCAATTCTGCCTGGATTTCTTCAACTCTTTTTTTTATTTTTTCACGTCTCATTTTTGTTTTTTTGCGCGCTTAAAATATGACTTTAGCATTTGAGGCACATTGCTTGCGACCACTTTATTTACCAAAGCATCTGGAATAAATCCTTTAAACTCGACGTCTAGCGTATATGTAACTTGGGTTTTACCATCTTTTAACTCTTTTAACTTCCAAGAGCCAGTATTTGATTTAAAAAGATCTCCCGATTTTAATTTCCAGCTTACAAGAGTTGGTGACTTTTGTTTTAAATCGACAACATATTTAAATGTTTTGATTAAATTTACAGAGTACTCAACTTGGGCCTTCTCATCTGTTTGAGATAAAATTTCAACGCTAGAAACTCCATCTAAAAATTTTGGATAAGCGGCATAATCAATAATTGTCTTATAAAATTTTTCAATCTCAATATCAAAGATTTCTGTATGCTCGATATATGCCATAAAAACTCCAAACTAAACTCTAAGTTTTCTTGTGATAAAATTATTGACCTCTTTTGGTAAATTTTTTATTGGTAACTCTTCTATTAAAGATACCGATAATTTTATTTTCTCCTGATCGATTTGATTATCTAGCAAGACCTCAAATTCAGCACCATCATTTAAAGGAAGATCTAAATCTCTTCTTGAAATAATTCTTCCGCTTTGTACACCTTTGCCATCTTCCCACTCGATAATTTTATCAAGCATAATAAAATTAATTTTTGCAATTTCTCCATCGGTGTGTTGCCAAACAAAAAGTTCAAACGGGCCATCACTTCGAAGCCAATATTTTAAATTGCTTGGAAGTTCTAAATCTAGCTTTTCTTCATGAATTGGCCGCATTGTTTTTGCTATATTTTTTACACTAAAAAAATTCTTAATATCTTTTTCAAACTCCTTTCCACTTGCAAAATGAATTCCTAGTAAACTATCCTTTATCCATTTTACAATTCCTTTAATTAGAAGAATATGGCCCTTCCACTGCAAAGTTCCATAAATTTGACCACCAGTGACAAAATCATGATTATTATCCTTTAACAAAAGACTCATACCAGTAAAAGAGATATCACGAACTTCAAATGTTTTATCCTTACCTGCACTACTTTCACTTTTAAAAATTAGAAAATTAAAAGGAAATCTTGGCAATACTCGTTTTTCAATAACTTCCTCTTCGTTTTTAATCAAATTTAAATGTCTCTCCATGAAATCACTTATCCTTTAAAAATGTTTTTATAAAAATAAACACCGTCTACTCTTTAGTATACTAAAGAACGAATATGCTTGTTAGAGAGTAAAAATTGACTAGATCATTTATAGTTTGATAAAGTATGCACCTATATAAATCACTCAACAAATTCATAAAATATGACGACACCTCTTACAAAAAAACATGACATTTGGGAAATAGACAATCTCCCTAATCGAATCACTATTTTCAGAATGTTTTTAATTCCACTAATAATCGGGCCTCTTGGTATAAATATGATAGATGGTGAATTTTATACTTCGTGGCATCAAATGCTTCGCTGGATTGCTGGAGCACTATTTATTGTGGCCTCAATAACCGACTTTATTGATGGACATATTGCAAGAAAAAGAAAAATCATAACCGTCTTTGGTTCTTTTTTAGATCCAATTGCAGATAAATTTCTGGTAATTTCTGTCTTAATTATTTTACATGGACTGGAACAAATCCCGACTTTTTTGGTTATAATTTTAGTTTTACGTGAATTATACATCACGGCCTTAAGACTTCTTGCAACAGAGAGAGGATTTTCTATTCCTGTAGACAAATTTGGTAAATACAAAACGGCAATGCAAATGATTGCCATAATTTGTCTAATAATTAATGAAGATCGCCTCTATCTACCATTAATCGGAAATTTCTTAATTTATATTGCGGCACTACTATCTGTTTTTTCTGCAGTGATGTATTCTCTAAAGCTCTTAACTAATTTCAAAAAAATGAAAAAAAAAGTGAAGGCGTATTAGCTTATGCTTGATGCAAAAAAAACACTCTATCTAAAAATAAAAAAAAAACAAAAGCTCAATAATAATTTTTTTTCTCCAGATATTGAATCAGTCGATCTTGTTACTAAGGGCATTGAAGAAATTCCTGAAATTATTTTTTCATTAAAAAATTTAAAACGCCTCTCTATCTATAATGCCAGTTTGATAAGTATAGACCCTAGATTGTTTCATAATATTTCCTTGGAATCACTTTCTTTAAAAAATTGCAATATTGTAAACCTACCGGAGTCAATAGACATAATTCCCCCTTTAAAAAAGATCTTTCTAACAGGAAATGCCTTAAACTCTATTCCATCATGGTTTAAAAAATTATATCCCTTAGAGATTCTTGATCTCTCAAACAATAAAATTGAATCAATAAAAGATTGCCTTCCTCCAAATCTGCAAAGATTAAATTTAGATAATAACAAAATAGAAGAAATTGGAGACGAGATAAAAAAACTTTATAATTTAAAGTCCCTTTCTATTGATCAAAATCCGCTAAGTATAGAGAGTAAAGAAATTATACGTTCAATTCTTCCAGCATGGAGCTAAACTTTTATTCTTGCATTAGCGCGACGAAGCCTATCAAGCAAAGTAACAATTAATGCTCTAAACCATACAGGAAGTTCACTCGATAATTTTTCATATTTATCGGCCGGAATTACAATTAACTCACAATCAGAACAAGCTTTTACAGAAGCTGACCTTGGTTTTTTATCAAGAAAAGACATTTCGCCTACTAACTCTCCAGAATAAATAACACCAATTTCTGTTTCATGACTTGCTTTATTCTTATAAACTTTCATCGTACCACTTTGAAGATAGTACATGTTACAGCTTTCTTCATTTTCTTTTAGTAAGTATTCATCTTTTTTTACTTTTATAACTTCCGTGCTCATCTTTAAAACCTACCTTCTACTTAAAATTAGAACCTTTGAACATGCTCTATTCTACTAGAAAAGATGATTTTTTTTAATCGGCAATTTTTTTCACTTGGCCAAAGAAAAAAAAAGGGGAGTTTTTTAAAACTCCCCTTACTGACTTTTGTATAATTTTTTAAAGAACTATTTCTTTGCAGTAATTCTCATTCCGTAAAATGATCTCCATACAAAGAAAAGACCAACAATAAATAAAGCAACACCAATCCATAAAGCAGTTCCCAAAGCAGTTACTGCAATTTCAGCTGCAAGTAGACCAAATAGTGTCGTAAATTTAATGATCGGGTTTAGAGCAACTGAAGATGTATCTTTAAACGGATCACCAACAGTATCACCAACAACTGTTGCGGCATGAAGATCTGTTCCTTTTTCTTTTAGATCAACTTCCACAACTTTTTTAGCGTTATCCCAAGCTCCACCGGCATTGGCCATAAAAATAGCTTGATAAAGACCAAACACTGCAATTGCAATTAAATAACTTGCAAAAAATGTTGGATCAAAACATGCAAATGCTAAAGTAAAGCAGAAGATAACTGCAAAAATATTAATCATTCCAGCTTGTGCATACTGAGTACAAATTTTTACAACTTCAGTTGAATCTTTAACTGAAGCGCTTGCACTACTATCTAGACGAATATTTTTCTTAATGTACTCAACAGCTCTGTATGCGCCTGTTGTAACCGCTTGTGTTGAAGCTCCGCAAAACCAATAAATAACAGCTCCACCAGCAATCATCCCAAATAAAACTTTTGGATCTAAAAGATCTAGTTTTAATTGTAATAGTAAAATAATTGAAAAAATCATTGTTGTAGCGCCAATAACCGCTGTTCCAATTAACACAGGCTTTGCTGTAGCTTTAAAAGTATTTCCAGCAGAGTCATTCTCTTCTAGATACTCTTTCCCTTGAGTAAAGTTTGGAGTAAATCCATAATCTGCCTCAATTTCTTTTGCAATACCTGGAATATTTTCAATTTGAGAAAGCTCAAATACAGACTGTGCATTGTCTGTAACAGGGCCATAACTATCAACTGCAATTGTTACAGGACCCATTCCCAAAAATCCAAACGCAACAAGTCCAAACGCAAATACTGTTGGATAAATCATGAATTGATCAAGGCCCATATTTGCTGTCAAATAAGCTAAAAACATTAAACCTAAAATTGCCATTCCTTTCCAAAAGGCCGAGAAATTTCCAGCAACAAGACCAGATAGAATAGTTAAAGAGGCTCCACCTTCTCTTGAAGCGTTTACAATTTCTGCAACATGTTTTGATTTTGCAGATGTAAATATTTTTGTTAGTTCTGGAATCACTGCTCCAGCGATAGTTCCACAACTAATGATTGTTGCCATTTTCCACCAAAGACCAGAGCCTACTGCCTCAAGTAGTTCGTAACTTACAACATATGTCACACCAATCGATAAAATTGAAGTAATCCATACAAGAGATGTTAATGGAAGTTCAAAATCAAAATGAGCTTTGTTTGCAAATAGAGATTTTGAAATTGCATTATTAATCCAGTATGAAAAAATCGATGTAACAATCATCAAAATTCTCATTACAAAGATCCACACAATAAATAGTGCCTGTAAACTTTCTGCACCTGGATTTGCAAGAATTTCACCATTACCACCCATTACCATTCCAACGGCCAAAACAATGAAAGATATAAGAGCAACCCCAGTCACTCCATATGTTTCAAAACCATCAGCTGTAGGGCCGACTGAATCTCCTGCGTTATCTCCTGTACAATCTGCGATAACTCCAGGATTTCTTGCATCATCTTCTTTAATATTAAAAACAATTTTCATTAAATCTGAACCGATATCTGCAATTTTTGTAAAGATACCACCACAAATACGAAGAGCTGAAGCACCAAGAGATTCACCAATTGCAAACCCAATAAAACAAGCTCCTGCAATTTCTCTTGGAACAGCTAATAAGATAAAAAGCATAAGTAGTAATTCTACTGAAATTAGAACAACGCCAATACTCATTCCCGAGCGAAGAGGTAGATCCATTACTGGATATGGTTTCCCTTGAAGCGATAAAAAGGCAGTTCTACTATTTGCATAAGTATTAATTCGAATACCAAACCATGCAACACCATAAGAGCCCAAAATTCCGATTATCGACCAAACTAAAATCAAAAATACATGAGGAAGCGTCATGTGCTGTAAAAACCAAAAGTACACAACGATACATGCACCAATTAAAATTTCTAATACGATTAAAAATTTACCTTGCTGAATAAGGTATGCCTTACATGTTTCATAAATTAATGATGAAATATCAAGCATACTTTTATGTGCTCTAATTGCCTTAATTTTAAAAAACTCATACAACCCAAAAACCATACCTAGTATACAAATTATAATACCAAGCATGAGCAATGTTGTTCCAGAGATTTGCATTCCAAAAATGGTATGCATCGTATTTATTTCTGGAATTTTCAGATCTGCCTCACCAGCAAAAGTGCTGCCGGAGACAATAAGCGCCCCGATAAAGGCACAAACTTTCGACACGAGATTTTTCATAATCACCTCTTCCTTGTTAGAATAAATGTTTCCTTACAACCTAAAAATTATAGATAGGTTAAAATTGAATATCAACAAAATATGTTATTCTTTTTTTATACGCTCGTATCATTTTTTTGCTAAAATTGCAAATCTTATTGGAGCAGGATATCCCTCAACTGTCTTGGTTGGATCATTTTGATCTATAAAACGATCAAAAGAGTAAAAACGCTCAGGACAAAATCTAGAACTTCTTTGCTCTTTTGTTGTGGAAAAATCTTGGGCCACAACTTGAATATCTTTAAAGTGAGTTCTTTTAAGCCAGCTTATTGCAGCACTAACGGTTGGAACAAACCATACATTTCTCATCATAGCATAACGCTCTTTTGGCGTTAAAACGACATCACCCTCTCCCGGAATTCCCATCGTCTCAAAAACGATTGTGCCACCTGGTCTAAGTAACTTATGAATTAACTCCAAGTGCCCTAAAGGATTCTTGTGGTGATAAATAATTCCCATATAAAGGATACAATCAAAAATAGCTCCAAAGTGAACCATCTGATCTATTACCAAATTTTCAAAGTGTAGCTCTTTTTTTTGAGCATAACGATTTAAAAGTTCAAATTGCTGTTTATAAGAGATAATCGGATCTATTCCCAGAACCATTTGAGGATTTTTGTTTAAGATCTTAAACATGTAATAGCCATTATTGCAGCCAATATCTAAAACATTTTTTCCTGTTAAGTCTGGAAGGTGATTTTCAATTCTTTGCCACTTGTAATCAGAACGCCACTCAGCATCTAAGTCGATGCCAAAAAAAGAGAATGGCCCTTTACGCCACGGAATTAAATGCTCTAAAGCGATAAGTAGTTTATTTTTTTCTTCTTGAAGCATTTCATCGTTTTTGCCAATTATCATTGGATCTTTTGATGCATCAAAAGAAACTGACTGAGGAATTTCAGGCAAATCTTGAGAAATTTCTCGCCATTTTTTTTGTGAATCTCGATTATTCCAAGAATCACACTCTTGCACCATTTCCAAAATCTTTGGCAAATTACATTTTTTAAAATATTGATCTAAATAATGAATGCGATTCATTTTATCCCCAAAAATGAAGCAAAGTTATAAGAGCGAAATAACATCTCTTGCTCTTTAAATCCTGCCTTTTTTAACATTTTTATATTTTCCCCTGCAGTCATTGGAAGCAGTACATCTTCTAAAGATTCTCTTTTTTGTGAAATCTCTAATTCCGAATAACCATTCCGTCTTTTAAAATCATAATAAAGTTTGGTGGCCAGCTTATGAATAATTTCTCCTTCACAATTTATTTTTTCACTAAAAATAATAATGCCTCCAGGATTTAAGGCAGTATAAATTCTTTTTAAAAGCTTTACGCGAAACTCTTTTTTTACAAACTGCAATGTATAATTTAAAACAACCATGTCACATTGTTTAAAATCCATCACAGTTAAATCATCACAGGTTAAAAGCCAATTTCTTACTTTAGATCTTTTTAATTTTTTTTCACAAACTTTTAACATTGGCATTGAATTATCGATTCCAATAAAAAAGGCCTGCTGTTTATTTTTTTTAAATACTAGGTCTAGCAAAGATATTGTTGTGCCAGTAGAGCATCCTAGGTCATATACAACCAGTGATTTTTTGTTAAAATAGTTTTGAGCAAGATCGCACATCACTTTATGAATTTCTTGATACATAGGAACTGATCTTGAAACCATATCATCAAAAACTTTTGCCACTTTATCATCAAAAGAGAATGGAGAAACTACTAGTTGTTTTTTTTTAAAGACTTTATCACGTGTCACAAACAAATCCTGATAGATATTGTGCCCGATCTCTTTTTGAAAATTTTTCAATTGCATATCGAAGCATTGTTCTTGGCATTTGTTTATAATGTTGTTGTAAAAACTTAACAAGAACTTCTTTATCTCTTTTACCAATTTCTCTTAAAAGCCAACCTGAGGCCTTGTGGATTAAATCTTCTTTATCGTTTAAATAAAGTTTTGCCAGTTTTAAGGTATCGCCAAAATCTCTTTGCCGTAAAAAATAAAAAGTCGAAAGCATTGCAATTCGACGATGCCATAAATTTTTACTCTTGGCCCATTGATAAAGAATCACTTTTTTTCTTTTATTCTCATAGAGGTATCTGCCAATAACATGTAAAACAGAAACATCGACCAGATCCCAATTATTTATATAATCGAGGTGAGTTATAAAAAACTCATAACACTCTTTTATGACCGTAGGGTCTTTGCTTTTTTTCACTCTATTAACGATTAAAATTAAAGCAACAAATCGCTCTTCATGGTATTTGGATTTTATTAACGAAACTAAATCCTTTAATTTAAAATCTGAATATTTTTTGGCAATAGTACGAAGGATAGGAACTTTAATTCCTAGAAAAATATCACCAAAGGCATACTCCCCTTTTTTTGTCTTAAAAAAACCACTTAAAAACAAAGCTGCTTTTTTATCTTGATAGGATCTTATCTCTTTTTTTAGTTGATTAGAATTCATAAAAAAATTACACGGTTGATTGTTTTAGAATTGGCAGAACATAAAAAAACTTCTACTTACTACACTTCGCTGGTAAAAAAAAGGCCACATCAAGTGAACAATATTTTTTGTCGCCTTTTCAGTAAGAAAAACAACAAAAGAGGGCCTGATTAAAGTTATAACAGCTAAAAAGGCCCTTTTTTGTTGATCAAAAAATTTTATCCTTGAGAAATTGCTTCCATTGGACAAACTTCTACACAATTACCACAATCGATACATGTTGCAGGATCGATTTGATAATGATTTTCACCTTCTGAAATTGCATTAACAGGACATTCAGATGCACACGCACCGCATGATGTACACTCATCAGAAATTTTGTAGGCCATAGCTCTCTCCGTGTTTTAATAAAAATACTATTTTTTTGTGTCTCCACTCTATATTATTAAGTTGTTTTTGTAAAATATAAGGCAAATAACACCTTAAGATTTAATGGGATTTTTATTTTTTTTCGGCAATCCAGAGCTTTTTGCTCAAGTTTTTCTTTGTGGTTCCGATAAGAGTGTTTAAGAGCTCTAACCAAGGAGATAGCTATGACAAAAATCTTCGCCTTGACCATGATTTTAATGCTTGGATCTGGTCTTATTGTTTATGGGTGTGCAAGTAATGCCGAACGCGGTGTTGCCACTGTAGATAAAAAAGATCCTGAAGCTCCAGCATACACTTATGAGGATTGGCAGAAACATTTTAAAAAGAATGATAAAAAACAAAGAACTGAGTAGTTTTTTATTACTGTTAAGATAAAAAAATAAATTCTTTTTAAACGGCCCTTGCAAAGGGCCGTTTTTTTTTAAAGTTTTTTTTACCCACCCCTACCTTTTTTGTTTGAAATCTAGAACTCTTCATGTAGAAAGACACTTTCTGATTTTTATATCAATCCCTGAACAATTATGGAGATTCTATGAAACGAAAAATTCTTGCGATTTTACCTTTGGGACTTCTCTCTTTAAATGCCTTGGCCTTTGATACAAATATTGCAGGTTTTATGGCGCTTGATTTACTTATGTTTAATAAACACGAATCAAGAAGCGCTACTTTAGAAAACGGAATTGGTGTAATGGATTTAAAAGTTTATGCCAATCAAGATAACTTATCTGGAAAAGTAAAACTCGATTTAGATGATAGTTCAATTGGAACAAAGTATAACATTATAGAGGAGCTTCTTGCCTCTTATAAAGTTAATGAAATGCTAAAAATCACTTCAGGAAAAGGACCTGTACCATTTCACTCTCTTCATTGGGGAGCGATGGAAAATACTTATATTGATGGTGGGACGGTTTTAGAAACCAGAACAAATGATGGAGATCGTTTAAAATGGACAGATGTTGATAATCGGATTGTTACAACTCTTGCCGTTGGTAATAAAGGACAAAAATTTATCAACAGCTTAAGCTTTTATGGGAACTCTTATACCATTCGACGAAACACTGATGGTTCCTTGGATCTTGATTCTAGAAATCAAATTCAAACAGATAATTCTTTTACAATGAACACAAAAAAAGAGCGTGGTGTTGCAAACAAGCTAGAATTTTTTCCAACACAAAACCTAAAACTGGCCCTTGGTGGTATTTTATTTCACAACAAAATAAATCCAAAAGCAGATAGCTGGGCGCTAGATTTTGGTGGCGGCTATGAATCAGGTGATTTAGAGGTTTGGTTTAATTCAATGTATGGATTTTCTTCTGAAAGCATTCACTACCGTTATGCCGTTAAAGAGCAAAAAGAGCACACCTATCAACTTGGAATGGAATATGCTTATGCTGAGAAGTGGTCCTTTGTCGCAAATGGAGAGCTACTTTATTTAACTGCACTAAAGCATGATGATTTAAGAAACGAAGTTACTCAATATAAACTTGATTTAGCAAATAAGTATAAGCTTTCACCAAAAGCACATTTTGCAGTAGGTGTTGTTGGTGAGCGGAGACATTATAAGCGAATCAATTATTACAACTACGAAACTGGAGCTATTGAACTTGCAGGAAAAGTTTCTTTTTGGTTTTAATAAAACAGAAATTTTTCTTTAAAAACGAAAATAAAAAACCGCAGAAATTCTGCGGTTTTTTATTTTCTAAATCATCCTAATAATTTTTATTAATCAAGCAACAATATCTCTCCATTACCTGATATATGAAACTGCATCGCATTTGAAAAATGATTTAGGGCCAAAAATTCTGCACTATGCTTTAGTGATAATGTTATACCTGCTATTGGCTCATCCATCGTTCCACGATTAGATATATAAACAACTTCCGTTAGCGCATTAAATGTATATCCCCATAAAACATCTATCTGAGTAGGAACAATGCTTACATCTGCAAGATACTGTCCTTTGCCATTATACTGTCCACCATGCTGTGCCTTGACTAAAAAAGAGAATCTTACAACATCCATCCCGAGTAAATTTTGATAAATAACTTTATATTTTTTAAACTTAGGAATAGACCAGTTACTCATTTTGAAAAAAATATTTTCCTCATCAGATATTGGCAAGACATGAACAGATGGCCGAAATAACGCATTAACAACTGCCTTATTATCTTTTACAACTTGCCAAACAGCTTTTCCTACAGCAATAAGTTCTTCTGCCTGCTGAATAACTTCTCCCATTTCAGACATGGAATTAATCAAACTCTTGGCCGCAAAATCTATTTTTATATTATCTAGATCACAATCAGTTACAACATCTTCAAAAACCTCTACATTAGAAATTATAGAATAATCACTTTGAACATTTTCTGTAGCAAACAAATTCGTTGTAGCAAATAAGAACACTCCGAAGACAAGTAGTTTCTGCATGCAATCCCTCCTTAATTTTTTGGGTTAGAATATGCTACACCAACTATATGTAGATTAGTCAACAAAACTATTCTGACATTATTTTTTATTAAACAGCTTGACTTACGCACGACTTGCGTTTATTGTTTTTTATGTATGATGCTTTGGAGAAAACCGTGCAACTAACAGATAAGCAAAAAGATGTTTTAGATTTTATTTGTTCTTATACCTCTGATCATGGCAGGCCGCCAACACAAAGAGAGATAAAGGAACATTTTAATTTAAAATCCTATGGGTCTGTTCAACGGTATCTAAAATACCTTATGGATATGGGGTATCTAGATCTAGAATGGAATGCTCGCAGGGGAATCAAGGTAAAATCTGAGGGAGCGCTTTTTTCTCAAAGCATCAGTTATGAAATTCCACTTCTAGGGGAAGTTGCTGCAGGATGTCCTTTAGAAGTTGTAGAACAATCAGATAGGCTTATAACAGTTCCTCAAAACATGATAAAGCTTGGGAAAAAGCATTTTGCTCTAAAAGTTCGAGGCGATTCAATGATTGAAGATGGAATTTTTGATGGCGATACAGTGATTTGCCAAGAAGCAAGTAGTGCAGAAACTGGTTGTACAGTTGTTGCATTGGTTAACAGAGATGCCACAATTAAAAATTATTATAAAAAGAGCGAACATATCGAACTTCATCCTGCAAATAGTAGATTAAAACCAATAATCGTGACACCAGAAGATGAGTTTCAAATTGTCGGAGTACTTGTTGGTCTGATAAGATCATATTACTAATATGACACCGAAATTTTCACCTATAACAAGTTGGACGAATACAAGTGATAATAAACTTATCATCGCTGGCCCTTGTAGTATTGAATCAAAAGAGCAGCTATTTAAAACTACACAAGAAATTTTAGATATCTATCCTTTAAAAATAGTGCGTGCTGGAGTGTGGAAAAATAGAACAAGACATGACTCATTTAAAGGCGTTGGAGATGCGGCACTCCCTTGGATTAAAGAGTTAAAAGAGATATTTAATATTGAAGTAGCAATCGAAGTATCAACGGTTGAACAAATTCAAAAAGCGCGCGCTGCAAATATTAATTTTTTTTGGATTGGAGCACGAACCAGTGTTAATCCAATTTTAGTAGAAGAGCTTGCACTTGAAATTGCAAAAGATAAATCGACAAAAGTTATGATAAAAAATCCAATTCAATCAGACATAAATGCGTGGATTGGGGCCATTGAACGCTTTACTAGTGTCGGCCTTGTAAATATTGTTGCTATTCATCGTGGAACATATCCTTATAAAAAAAGCATCTATCGCAATAATCCAGACTGGCAACTTGCTTTAAAATTAAAACACCACTTCCCTACTTTACCAATTATTGCAGATCCAAGTCACATGACAGGAGATTGCTCTTTAATAAAAGAGATATCTCAATTTAGCTATGATTTAAATATGGATGGGCTAATTATTGAAGTGCATAATAATCCAAACAGTGCATTAAGCGATAAAGAACAGCAGCTCTCCCCAAAAGAATTTAAAAAGATTTTGGATTCTCTAATACTTAAAAGTTTAGAAAAAGAAGAATCTTGTATTAATGAGTTAAGTACTCTTCGAGAAAAAATCGATAGTTGTGATTTTGAATTATTAAATATTTTAAGCAAACGAATGGAGTATATTTTTAAAATTGCAGAAATAAAAAAGAAACACAATCTCCCAATTTTAAAACTTTCGCGTTTTGATAATATGCTTTTAAAGCGGCTAGAGCATGCAAGCACTCTTTCTCTTCGAAAAGATTTTGTGACAGATCTAATGCAGTTAATCCATGCTGAATCAATTGAGATGCAACATGAAATAAATATTTCAGAAAGGAAGTTATGAGAAAACTTATTTTACTTGCTTTATGTTTTTGCTCTACCTCGTTAATGGCACAAACAACCAAGTGCTATAAAGACGTTTGTGTTGATGACTACGTTCGCGATGCTTTTGGCTGGGGAGGGGAAGTTGTTGATATAAATGCCGAAGGTGTTTTAAGTGTTTCTTTGTTTCACTATCCAGACTATATCTCATCTTTTTCTTACTTTGAAGTTGGCAAACTCGTTAATTGTCACAAATCTTTTTGCTTAAAAGATAAAGTCATCGATCAATATGGTGATGAGGCCCTCATCTACGAAATATACACCAACGACGTTGTTGCATTATTTTATCCAAATAGTTGGGAGGATGAGGATTTATTTATTACAACCGTTGAAAAACTTTCTCTATAAAAAACAACTCACAAGTAGGTTTGAAGTAAGGTTCACGATACTTTCCTTATTGTAGGTTATTGCACTATTAATTTTAGCGCTAGAACTATTTAAAAAAATAGATGAAGAATTTTTTTTAAATATTTTTTTAGCTTTTATTTGCGATATAAAACATTTTATTTTGTTTTTAATAAAAAAGTTTAAGCATCAAACATCCTTGCTCTTTGACTGTCATTTTTGGGTTTTTAGTGTGCCATTTAATTCTTGAATCGCTTTAAAAAATAAAAATCTTACACCTGCACCAGTTTGTTTAACCATATAAAAAATGCTATAAACTT
>CAZCDT010000034.1:0-32063 GCA_964497525.1 uncultured Bacteriovoracaceae bacterium | reverse complement strand
TATAAACGGATCTAGAGTTATATGTTCGCACAAGCTCTAAATCATTTCCACCACCAGGGGCCACGACATCTACATAATTAACATAAAAATTACCATTTTTTAAATTTACTCCAGCAGATAAAAATGCATAGGGAGCAATTAAAGCAAAAACTATAAACAACATTTTCTTCATATTATAAATCCCCTGTTCTGGTATAAATATTTTAAATAAAAATACACACTCTTTATTCTTGTCGGGAAATCAAAAAAAATCTTTAATATCTTTTAAACTTTTATTTTCACTATTTTCAAAATAATAATAGTTCCAACAAGATCGAGTGCCATTGCAATAAAAATCACAATTGGTCCCATAATTGTTTTTGTCAGTGGTTTTAAATACTCTGGATCCATTAATGAAAATACAACCATCAAAACAAACGGCATCGATGCTAAAAGGATTCCTTGAAACATCCCTTGCGCAGTACTTGTATCTATTTTTTGCTGTAAACGAATTCTCTCTCTTATGACTAACACTATTGTATCAAATGTCTCAGCTAAATTACCGCCAGTTTCTCTTAAAATATTAATACTTGATACAAACATTTCGTTATCTTCAGATGGAATTCTTTTTGCAAGGGCCTCAAAACATTCCTCCAGCGGAACTCCAATTCTATTTTGCTTTAAAACAATATTAAATTCTTGAGAAATAGGGGCCTTCGTTTCTTGGGCAACCATACCAAGGGCCTGCGGTATTGATAAACCCGCTCTAATTCCATTTGCAAGTAAAGTTAAAGCATCTACCATCTGGTTTTGATATGCCTTTATTCTTCTTTTAACTAATTGCTCTATTATAAGCCGAGGTAAAAACCAGCCAATAATTCCTGCATGAACTCCTAAAATAACTCCGGCCCAAAACTCTCTCGCTAAAAGACAAACTCCAAAAATAAAAATTGAAAAACCAAAAGATGATGCCAGCAAAATATAAGTTACGGTGTCTGGTCTTACCTCTATAAATAAAAATTCACATTTTTCTAAAATATATTCTTTATTTCCTGAAATACGATTTTCAATCCATTGAAAAATTTGAACACTATATTTATAAGTAAAAGCAAAAGTCAGCAAAAAAATGACAAACATCATTCCATTTAATCCGACAAGCTTTATAAATATTTCAAAAAAATCACTCATATAAAAACACTATCCCTTTGCTTCGTTAGAAAAAATACCACGAGGAATGTTGTAGCCTTTTCTTTCTAGTGTTTCGATAAATTTTGGAATAAAACCTGTGGCCATAAATTTCCCAATTATTTTTCCTTTTTTATCTATGCCCTCTTGTTGATAAACAAAAATATCTTGCAAAACGACAACATCTCCCTGCATGCCACCAATTTCAGAGATATGAGTTATTCTTCTGCTTCCATCATCCAATCTGCTGGCCTGAATTATTAAGTGAACCGAATTTGCAATCATTTCTTTTATGGCCTTAGATGGAAGTCCTGCACTTGCATATTGAACAAGTGTTTCTAATCGTCCAATACACTCTCTTGGATTATTTGAATGCACTGTTGTCATTGAACCATCGTGCCCTGTTCCCATAGCCTGTAACATATCTAACGTTTCGCCACCACGACACTCTCCTACAATAATTCTATTTGGCCTCATTCTTAATGTTTGTTTTACTAGCAAACGAATATCTATTGCACCATCTCCTTCAAGAGTTGGTGGACGAGTCTCTAATCGAACTACGTGATCTTGTGGTAAGCTTAGTTCTGCAGAATCTTCAACTGTAATAATACGTTCATTTGCTTGAATAAATCCTGCCAACATATTCACAAGTGTTGTTTTACCAGAACCTGTACCTCCACTAACAACGATATTTCGATGTCCCTCGACCGCAATTCTTAAAAAATCTGCCATCGCTTGAGTCATTGCTCCAAAATTTACTAAATCTTGATATCCCAATCTTTTTTCTGCAAATTTTCTAATTGTTATCGTGCAACCATCTAAAGCACAAGGAGGGATAATTGCATGAACCCTTGAGCCATCGCGAAGTCTTGCATCAACATAAGGAGTTTTTTCATCAATTCTTCTTCCTATTGGAGCAACAATTCTCTCTACAACATTTAAAACCTGACGATCATTTGTAAATACAACATTGGATAATTTTAATTTTCCAGCTTGTTCGTAGTAAATTTTATGCGGGCCACACACCATAATTTCGCTAATACTTTTATCACTTAAAAGCTCTTCTAATGGGCCAAGGCCTAAGGCCTCATCTAAAATTTCTTTTACGATCTGATTCATATCCTCGCGACTTTTTATTGCCGCCTTTGTATCTTCTTTTCCTAGAAGTTCAACTACTGCTTTTTTTGTTTGCTCTCTTAAAATAATTTGCTCTTTAGGATCGTTACTATTTCCACTTTTAATATTCATCTCTTCAACTAAAGCTTTATGAATTCTTGATTTTAATTCGACCCATGGACTATTTGATGTTTTTCTATCTACTTCTCCTTTTTTATCTGATTCAAGCGGTGCAGACCCACGACTTAATGTTGAAAGACTTTTTAAAACATTTTTTTGAATTATTTTTCTTGTGCAATCCAATATTCCAAGAGTAAAAGGAGAATTTTTGCTCATTAAAAAAACAGGCGTTGATTTATTTAAGGCCATTACACAATTTGCATCATCTTTACTTATTGCCGAAAAAATAGGTTTTCCAAGTTGACCAGAAACAACTTCCGGAGTCACCGGATGACCTTTTTGATATTGATTCAAAACAAATTGGATCATATCTTTTGGATAAAGCTGAGTGATGAGTTCCTGCTGTAATCTTCTACTTTGATTGACTGCCAAAATATCCGGAGTTACAACCACCATTATCATAGTAGTAAACTCTAATGCCTTCATTGTAAGTAGCGAAAGATCACTTCCTGCATCAATAACAATTAGCGGGAATAAATTTGTAATTGCCTTTAAGCTTTTCCCAATGCCATCAACCTTTATACTTGTTGCTAAAGATGCATCGGTTGGCATTCCAATATAAGCAACTCCCTTTGGATGCATAGTTATAAACTGTTGCATAGTTTTTGGATCAATTACGCCTGGAAACTCTGCTAAATCTTTAATTGTTTTTTTGGGTTTCATTCCAGTTATTATATTTTGATCACCACCTGCCTTTTGATCAAAATCTAAAAGAAGTACCTGTCCTCTACTCTCTTCGGCATAAGCAAATGCTAAGTTGGCCGCAACTTGGGACTTACCAACTCCACCCTTACCTCCAATAACTGTAATAATATATCCTGCCACTATTACCTCTTTCTTTGTCTAAATTTCTTCTTAATTTCTTCTGTTCCAGAAACTGCTGACTCTATAATCTCCGGAGTAACAAAAACTACAAACTGACTTTTATTGCTTAAGTAAGATTTTGATCGCATAAAAGAAAATAGCGGATCTCCTCCCTCATAAGTGTCGTGGCCAAATGGAGGATTTTTATCAAAGTCTGTTGCATTTTTATTTACAACAATTCCTCCGACTGCGGCAGTTTGCTTGGATTTTATTGTTAAAAGAGTACTGATCTCATTAGACATTGTTTCAGGTGGAGTTCCCCGAAGTGCAGAAACGGTAAGACCAATTCCAAAATTAATATTTTCCTCTTCTAAAATTTTTGGTTTATTAATTGTTAAATCAAATTTCGCACTTGATACATCTGATTTTTGAAACTCTCCAGTTCCGATAACAAATGGTTTATCCTCTGATTTTTTTATTTTTCCTGAATCTTGGTTTTCTTGCATAATTAAAGTCCCAGACTGAATAACTCTTGCATGTCCGGCACTTTTTGCGGATGCAAGTTTTGGAAATAGATTCGAGATCGTTGCCATTAAAGTGTTGCTAGAATTTGTTTTAATTCCATCGGAAGAACTTTTTCCAAAACTAATAGAGCCTCCATCACCACTCATAAGAGGAACCCATTTAAAACCAAAAATACGATTGTAATCTTTTGTCAATTCTACAAACTGTGCTGTCATTTTTAAAAGTTTAGGTAATGGTGTCGGTGCTGACTGTTCATTGATTGAAATAAAATTCTGAATTAGTGACTTATTATCTGCTTTTTCTATTCGATCAGATCTTCTTGCTAAAGTCTCAATATTGTCAGGCAAATATGCTAGAGCAATTTTTATTGCGCGCTCATATTTATCTCGCGAATCAACAATTCCTTCAAGCCAAAAGAGTCTATTTACCACGCGAACGGTTACATCCTTCATTCCATTATTTTGAATTTCTTCTTGCATCTTTCTTGCGATTGCTGCCTGAGTTTGTGGTGATAACTCTATTAAGTTTATAACATCTTCGTAGCGTTTATTGGCCATGATCAAAGCAACTTTTCCAATATCGCCAGGAACAACAAGCTCTCCTCCAACAAAAACCTTATCTCCTTTAACCCCTATTTCAATTCCTTCGACATCACCTAGAAAGTCTTTCAATTCTTGAATCAGCTGTGACTTGTCGTTTGTTGTAATCTTGACAAGATAGCGGGCCGAAATATCTCCTTTTTCATCTCGCACATCAACAGACGTTTCCCCTGTTTTTTGTCCTTTTAAAACCAACTCTTTTTTTGTTCGTGCAACATTTATTGTTAAAATATTACTATTGCCAATAGAAATTTCTGGATGAGGAACAAAATTTAATTTTTCTATATAATCAATTCCTAAAATTACTTCTAAAACTTTTCTATCTTCTGAAAGAACAGTATCTGCACCAGCAACACTATCTTGTGCAAAAGCACAAAAGAAAGGTATGAAAACAAATAAAATTAGAAGTGACTTAACGGCCACCGCGACCTCCTTCTGCCTGTAATTTTTCATTAAAATACTGCTTGGCCTCTGCAGAATCTTTTTCATCTAAGACATCAAATATCCTTGTAGGCTCAAGAGGTAATGGACTTTTATCATTGTTATTTCTAAGTGAAAAAAATGGTCTTGCGTTTGAAAATGTTACAACATAAACCAATTTTTGTACTTCAACAGGATCTAACTCTAATGTGATGGTATTATATTCGCTGTAGGTGTTTAAATTCATTTTTTGATATGTGGAGCGATTCTCGACTCCAATAACAGGAAGAGAGTTTGTCATGCTAAGACCAGTAGATAAGACAAGTACATCCTGCAAAATAGTCATAATTTTTTGTCTATCTTTTCTTCCTGCTGCGTAATCAATTGCCGCTAATACATCTACACGATCTCCTGGCTTAATTAATTTCCCAACAGCTTGTTGATCGGTAATATTCATCGCAATGGCCCTTTTACCGACAGCGACCTGCCTTGCAAGTCCTGTGCGAGCTCCTGGCTTTGTAACTCGAGGTTTGGTTATTTGTTCACCTTTTAAGATTGGCACAGTTGCAATACTTCCTTCAACATCCGCAATCGTTTTAAAACTTCCTGGTGCTAAAAAATTTTGAGGAACAGAAGTAACCATTACTTTTGAATCATCTATTAGGTCGAACTCGTTGATGTCTACTTTTGCAACAACAACGGTATTTTCAACTCCAAACTTTTTAATGATCTCTGCTTTTTGCCCACTGATATAGGTATGCACCATGTAAATCGCAAGGCCCGCAAAAATAAGCGCGAGTGTAAATGCTCTTGTGTTCATCCTTGAACTCCAAATTCCTAGATTATATTTATGAGAAATTGCTTTTAAAATTTTAAGCAAACCTTCCCATCTAATATTCTAGCAAGCATTAGAAAATTATCATCTAAATTCATTATATGGGTTAATCAATTTATTATAATAACTGACTTAATCGGTTATTACTTACAGTTATTTACTAAGAGTACATCCTCTAAATGAATCAGTAGTCCATGAAAGTAAAACCTGATTATCGTGGCGCAGATCATATGTTCCAGAACATATTCCAAAAACTGTAAACACTTTTATAAAACTACTACGATCTGAAAACTTTTCATCACATTTTTCTGAAGTTATAACTCCAAGGGGAGATATTTTATAGCATGGACCTTGTGGTGTAACTTCATTAATCATTTTATCGGCCCAGCCTGTTGCAGATAAACCACTATACTGTATACCATTCGTTTTCTGCATCTCTAAATCGCTAATTAACAAAAGCGATGATTTATTTTTATTCAAAGAAAAAAAATATCCTCTGGCCGCTTTTTGTTGATTAATTGATCCGTTTATAGAGGCCCCAATAGATAATAAAATCGTAAGCGATACAAATAAAAATGGCATAAAAATCAAAAACTCGATCATCGATTGACCACTACTTGATTTTAAAAAGATAAACTTTCTTTTACTATCAAACATCTAACATCCATCATCAAAAAAAGTAACATTTGGAATTCTATTGCCACTGCACTTTGAAAGGCCTGCGCCCTCCATTGTCTTACAGATTCTTTCTAAACAATCTTTTCTAATTGGCTCTCTCCCTAAAAAAGATTCTGATCTAAACTTTAGCGGTTCACTTCCTCCCAAAAGATTAGAGAAAGACAAATTTTGTGTAAAATCTACAAATGTTCCAACAAATGGATACTTTACTCCTGAGTTTGGGAAATTAAATTGCAATCCTCCAAGTGCTGAAACACTCTCAACAAATAAATTAACGCGATATTTTTCAAAAGACTCTCTGGCCTTTTGGGCGGCAACGCTATCGTTTCCCTGAGCATCTGCATGGTTATCCCATACTAGAAAAGTTCTGCTTGCCATAAAAGTTGCATAGTGAACCAAATAACCATTGGTCATATTTATTGCCAATCTAATAAAAATATAGACAACTGCAAAAACCATTGTAAATGAAATTATAAATTCCAAAAGAGACTGACCGTTGCTTGTTTTAATGAGCGTTTTTTTATTAATCATTATCGTCCACCATACTCTTCTATTGGACCAAAGAATCTACTTTCTCCTGATTCTTTCGTATAGGTGTGATGAAATGTTTGATAGTTACTATTATCTTCGATCCCTTCAATACCACCAGTATAATTATTACCATGCCTGTAGGTATATTCTAGCTGATGTTTTGCATATTTAAAAAACTTAGAGTTTTTACCAAACATCTCACCAATAGATGTTCCTTTAAAAATTCCAACCGCAATAAATGCAATCACAACAAGGAGCAAAATATATTCTACAAGAGATTGGCCTTTATTATTTTTCATAAATTCACTTATAAAAAAAATGCCCACCAAATATATGATAACAATATTATAGGAGCATAAGGTATTTTATCAAAGCTATAATCTTTTTTTAATTTCCTTCGTTTTTTATATAAGATCAATATTTTATAAGCGATACGCAGGCAGGCAAACACGGCCGTCATATAAAATAATGTTAAAAGAAATTCTTCTTGTAATTTTGTTGGCTGACAAAAAACAAAAACAACCAAAAGCTTTACATCCCCTGCTCCAACAATCTTTATAAGATATAGAAGAAATCCTACAAAAAAAATTACAAACCCAAAAAACCAATGAGTCGATTCTTGCCATAAAAAATGTGCAGGGAAATAAATAAATAAAACCGGCAGTAATAAAATATTTAAAACAGACCAAAAATTAGAAATTTTTCGATCACGAATATCAAGATAAGAAATAATTATAAGTTCAAAGGTAAAGAACAAAATAGGCCATAAAAAAAAATCTTTCACTTTTTTTATTCTCCTTGACCATTAAAATATCCAGGGTAATAACAATTTTTAGAACAGACTCCTGTGCTTAGTTCTTTTGTAATCGAAACGCTTAAAGAACCAACTGTTTGATTCATAACTTCATTAAAACTTTTAACCATAGCAATAGCGAGAAGAGTCATAAATATCACAACTAAAAGATATTCGATTACTGCTTGACCTGAATGATGCTTAAAAAAATTAAAAAAACCCATGTGTACAATAGTACACTATTTTGAAATTTATTGAAAAAGTTATCTAAAAACGGTCAGGAAAAATCTACGGAGGAGTCATTGTTTCAACAAAATGATCAATTTTCCCAAAAGCGTTCGTAGTTATACCAGTCAGCTTGTCGTCCATATTTTTGCCAACCTTTATAACAATCATAGCAACAAGCACAACGAGCAAAATATACTCAGTCGAGGTCTGCCCTTCTTCATCTTTTATGAATTGCTGGAGTTTGCCAATCATAAATCCCCCTTAAAAATAATAACTCTAAAAAACTACTCGGCAGACGTTCCGCAAAGCTTTAGCTTTTTTATTATATATTTATCTATTTTATCACCATGCAGGGCGTAGTGCAAGGCGTCACAGTATATCATCCGTATAACATGCTGATTTTATTTTATTTGTCGATTTTTTCTCGTCTCTTTAGAATTTCTGTTACACTTAAAAGTGGCACAGGAAGTTGGCACCAAGGTTTCTGCCCTACAAGTATACATTAGGGACTGGTCACTGATCATGGTGTGCAAGCTTGTACTAGAGATAGTCAGCAAGAAGCCTAAAGTGGTTAACACTGGACCCACCTGTCAAAAGACGGGCGGATAACAGCAAGGATAGCTAACTCACTCCTGTGCCGCCAAAAAAATCAGATAGTTGACGATCAAATAATCACAGTGCATCATTAAAAATAGTCTATTAATTAAAAAACATCAGGATGATTTTATGAATGACTTGATTGTATCGCATCACATCACAACAGGTTGGGTCGAACACCTTGCTCTAGAAGAGCTAAACATGGAAGAGTCTGGTGTCATTCATCTTGATGAGCATATTAATCCTATTCATTTTTTAGAAGAATCTTCTATAAAATTCATGGACCAAATAAAAGAGTTATTTGAACTCTATGCCTCAAAATTTAATGAATATCGAGGAACAAAAACAACGGGCCAACAAATAAAAATTTTTAAAATTTCAAATACCGTTAATGACTTTATTCTCTTTAGAAATTCTCTGCGCTTAATTGTTTCAAGGAAAGCCTCTGATGTGATCAATATTGGGTTTTTAATGAGTAGTGGTGAAATTTTTCCGGCAAGAATTCATGGCAATGCCCCAATAAGTAAATCGCCTCACGAAATTAAAGCACACATCGGGCCATTTAATAAAATCACATGGCGTTTTAATGGTGAAATTGTAGATCAAGAGGCAATGGTAAAATATTATTTAACAGAGTTTATTAGAAAATCTGCAAAATAGTTATTGGTAATTACTCAAAAAGTTAGGGCAAATCAACTATTCAAAAGTTTGGGGCAGCTACTAGAAAAACGACGGTGCTCAAGTGAGCTGTACGTATGTACAGCGCAACGATGAGCATCCTGAAGTTTGACGACGTAGATGCCCTAAAATTTTGAGTAGTTACAGTTATTGTTCTCTTTTATATAAATGTAATACCTTCGCTCTTTTTTTGTCGCTTATTTGAAAGATCATCTCCAAACATTCTTTGATAGGTAAAAATTAAAGACTCTTCTACAGTTGGAAGTTTTACATTTAGGTATCCTTCAATATTTGAAGTGTCCATTTGAAAGTGAAGTTCTCCCTCTGCAAATGCTGACGTATGAGAAACAACATATGGAAACTTCCATTTTGATTTTACAATATTGCTTTCAGCTGCTCCAAAAATTTTTGAATATATTTTTGCAAACTGATAGTGGTTAATTACATCCTCAGAAGATACTTGATATAACCTATTGGTTACAGATTTATTCAGGCAAAGATCTATAATGGTCGCTAAATACATGACATCTAAAAATCCATGATAAATATAATTATCACATCCAACAATCTCGTTTCGTTTTAATTTTTTTTGCAACCCCTCAAACCAGGTTGTTTGAAAAGGATTTAAGCTTCTTCCATATAAAAGAGAAGTCCTAAAAATTAGATAATTTAAAGATGTCTTTTGTACATAAAATTCCGCCGATGCCACACTTTTTCCGTAGTGTGTATTTGCATCTGGAATATCAAGTTCCATGTATTGCTTGTTTTCTCCACTAAAAACATACACGGTAGAAATCAAAATAAGTTTTGACTTATATCTTTGGCAATATTCAGTTACATTAATTAGACCATTCGTATTTAAGGCCTCACAAAGTCCCGGGGCCTCTGCGCCATCACATACCGATGAAAGTCCTGCTGCAAAAATAGTTATATCTGGCTTTAGTGCATAAAGTGCAAGCTGGACATTTTCTTTTACTAAAATATCACATTTGACAGTAGAAACTCCCGGAATAAGTACTGGTGTGGTATTATATGTGCCAATAACCTTATAATCTTTTTTAAAATATTCGGCCAAATTCGAACCAACAAATGAGGAGATTCCAACAATCAGTATTGTTTTTTTCTTCATCAAAATTTACCCTTATCAAGTCTACGCATATTTCATATTATACAGCGATCTGCACTCTTTTCAAGCGGTCTTAAGTGATGAAATAAAAAAATGATATGCGCCTGAGCTTTATATAAACAGGATGTTTTGTATGCCGACGAAGCGCTGGATGCGCGAGAGTCGGTCGCAGTAGATGCCCTGAAATTTTGATTTGCTTAAAAATAAAAAAATGCCCTTGTCTCATTCGAGACCAAGGGCATTTAAACGATTTGATCTGTCAAGTTTACGCGTTTAACAACTTAAGTGCTAAACTCGGAAACTGGTTGGCCTGTGCCAACACCGAAGTACCGGCCTGTACAAGAATGTTATTGTTGGTGAGTTTGGCCGTCTCATTTGCAACATCAACATCCCTGATTCGAGAATTTGCTGCGCTAAGATTTTCATCTGTGCTTCCCAAATTATTAGCAGTCGATGCCAATCTATTTTGTAAAGCTCCAAGACTTGATCTAACGCCGTTAATTTTAACAAGCGCATTATCCAGCTTTTGCAAAGATGCTTGCGCTCCTTGTTTTGTTGTAACAGCTTCTGTATTAAGACCCAAGCTGGACAATGTCGCATCTGTAAATTCCCCATCGTAGCGCAATCGATCAAGAACTGGATCATTGCGTGTTCCGATTTGAAACTCCATTTGTCCAGACGTACCATCAAGAAGTTTTTTACCGTTAAACTCCGCGGAGCGGGAAATTCGGTCAATTTCTTCTTTGAGATGCTGAAATTCAATGTCAGAGAAGGCGCGATCTTTCTCACCCATCGTATCAGTTCCTGCTTGAACAGCGAGCTCTCGCAATCTGATAACAAGGTTTGAAATTTCACTAAGTCCCCCTTCCGCTGTTTGTATCAGCGAAATCGCATCTCCAGTATTTCTCTGGGCCTGTCGCACACTTCTTATTTGTGCTTTTAAGTTTTCACTTATTGCCAATCCGGCAGCATCATCAGCAGCTTTACTTATACGCTCTCCAGAAGATAGTCTCGAAAAATTACCATTCAAGTTAAGCGTGTTATTATTTAACTGTCTTTGTGCCATCAAAGAGGCAACGTTTGTATTTATTCTTAATCCCATTGTTAGCTCCCATTATTCATAAACACCTCCTGTGTATAAACCTGGACTTCATGTCCAGAAAATTAATATTATTTTTATGGCCAAACAGATCATGCCGCATCTTCGACATAGATCATCGTTTATTACTTACATCGTTCATCTTTTAATTAAGTGATATTTTCTTGCAGGAAAAAAATCACTTACTAGTTACTACACCTGTGATGCAGACTGAATCAGTTGCAATGCATTCTTGGTGTAGGAGTTTGCCTGCGCCAAGACAGATGTACCCGCTTGTACTAAAATGTTATTTTTTGTCAAACGAGCTGTTTCTGCAGCAACATCAGTATCACGCACACGTGAGTTCGCAGATGAAAGATTTTCTATTGCAACCGCAACGTTGTTCATTGTTGATTGCAAACGGTTTTGAAGCGCACCAAAATCGGCACGAATTCCAGAAACCGAAATAATCGCTTGGTCAATCGCAGATAGAGAGTTCTGAGAAGAAATTTTATCTGCAACAGATGCTAAGTTTAATCCGAGTGCAGCAACATTTACGTCAGCACTTGAAGCATCAAATGTTAATCTGTCACTTATCGGATCGTTTCTTGTTCCAATTTGGATATCAAAAACGGCCCCAGTTCCATTTAAAAGAGGAACTCTGTTAAACTCTGTAGAGTTTGCAATTCTATCAATCTCTGATGTTAATTGTTCAAACTCAACGTTAAGAAACTTTCTCTCAGTTGCTCCAATAGTATCTGAAGCTGCCTGGACTGCTAGTTCTCTAAGTCTGATTAAGATGTTTGAAACTTCAGACAAACCACCTTCCGCAATTTGCACCAAAGAAATACCATCAGCAGCATTTCTTTCAGCTTGTCCTAGTCCTGTAATTTGAGCTTTTAGATTTTCTGAAATCGCTAAACCTGCGGCATCATCACCAGCACGATTAATTCTTTGGCCTGATGATAATTTTTCTAGTGTCTTGTCCATCGCAAGACGAGTGTTGCTTAAATGCCTTTGAGCATTCATCGAGGCAACGTTTGTGTTAATTCTAAGACCCATATTATCCTCCTTGATTTTGGGCCGATAGCTCATCCGTGAACTATCAGTTTTCATCTGCAAAAAAATCTTTTTCTTGCAAATAGCAACCATCACACCTATCGAGAAAAAAAATTAAATCTTTATTTTTTTCTTTTTTATTTTTTGATAGGCAAAAATGTTCACTTTTTTCTAGGCAAAATTTGCCGAAGATCAAATACTAAAACTGCGACTATCATTATATGTATGAGAATTGATACTTTAAAAAACCACCCAGAAAAAGTCAGAGAAACTGTTACTCTTATTGAAGATGCTTTACACTATAAGTCTTTATATAGTTATGAAATAGATTTTTATCCTTTAATGAATACAGATAATCATCAAAATTGTTTTATCGTGCTTAATGAAAAAGATGAAAAAGTAATTGCTCACACGGGAATTATTAAGAGAAAAATAAATTTAAAAGGTAATCTTTTTGACATCATTCTTATTGGAGGCGTTGCCGTTTCACAAAAGGCCAGAGGCTTGGGTGTTGCAAAAAAACTCCTTACACACATTATTGATACGTTTTCAAATCAATGCACAATGATGATTCTTTGGAGTGATTTAGAAGATTTTTATAAGAAGTTTTCTTTTTATCAGGCCGGGATTCAACATCAAACAGGTGTAAGCAACTTTCAAGTTCATAATACTAATGGATATCAAGAGACAAAACTAACACATCTATCAAAAACAGATAAAGAAAGATTGCAACAAATTTATACAAATTATCATAAAAACTGCATCACCATTAATCGCACAAATCATGACTGGCTGCTTTTAGAAAAAATTAATTCAACAAGATTATTTATAAAAAGAAATTCAAACGGAGATATTTCATCTTACTTTTTCTATGAGAAAGGATTTGATTTAAAAGATATAATTCATGAAGCAGGAACAGTCGATAGTCACGAGAAGCTCATTCAGGAAATATCATCTTATAAGTGGTGGCCGCCCTATAACGTAGATATCGTCTCTGAATCAAGATTCTCTGCCTTTTTTAAAATTAGTGACATTAAGCAGATGAACAGTTTTTTAAATATACTTACGGCAGGAAAATTATCAATTATGAAAATTGAAAACGAGAATATTGATTTTATATATAAAAATCAAAAGTATCATTTCTCTTGCGAAAATTTCTTACGAGCTATTTTTGGACCTGATGAAATAAAAGAGTTTCAAGAATTTAAAATACCAATATTTTTCTCAGGACTTGATAGTGCGTGATACTTTTTCTGGGACACTGCAAAAATTAATATTTATTACGATTACTTCCTAATAAACCAATACCCTCTTATAAATAAGAAAAACGCAAGGGCCCATGCGCCAATAGAAAAGACTGGTATATCATGCCATGTTTTTATATACCCTGCTTCAAGTCTTAAAACGCCAACATAAACCAATACCGCAGAAACAAGGGCAAACCCTAAAAACTTTAAGGCATTAGCAATTGATGCCAGTTCATTTTCATATCCTCTATTTCGCACTTCAAAAGCATAATTATTTTTTCCCCACTCTCTAAGATACCACTTGATGTGTCTTGGAAGCATGCGAAGAGAAAGTAAAATATCCTTCCCCATCCATAGGGCATTTTCAATCATATCCTCTTTACTAATGGATGTTTTTAAAATTTCTTTAATATCACCTTCTAGCATTTCAAAAAGATTCATTTTGATTTTTAAATTTTTTCCAACACCATCAAGAGTTATTAGGGCCCGAAAAATAACAAACCACTCTTGCGGTAAATAAAGTTGGTGTTTTACAAGTGTCCCAATTATTAAATTTAAAACTTGCGAAAAATTTGCTTGCCCAACAGAAAGACCAACAAATGGCGACAGAGCAGATCTTACGTCTGCAATTAAAATATCTATATTTGGTAGTTTTTCATACTCTGCAACATCTAAAAATTCATAGACCATATTTTCATAGTTAAAATTTAAAATCGAGTAAATAATTGCAGTAAAAGTAATTCTACTTTTTTTACTAAGCGTACCCATAAGACCGTAGTCAATTATTGCGATACGTCCATCGCGCAGTAAAAAGAAATTTCCACAGTGAAGGTCAGCGTGAAAGAAACCGTCCTGTAAGAAGTTTTTTATTATTATAGGAACACCTTCTAATATTTTTGTAGTTACTTCCTCTTTGTGCTGCTCAATAATTTTATTACTTGTAAATGGAACTCCGTCAATATATTCCATTACAATAACAGCATCACTTGAGTACTCTGTAAAAATTTTTGGTATATGAAAAATTCCGTTAGTATCGTGGGCCTCAATATTACTTTTAAAGCGAGCACAATTTAGTGCCTCTATATTAAAATTAAGTTCATTGGTCAGTGCTAAAGAAAAATCAGTAATCATTCTAGACAGGCCAATAAAACGCAACTCTTCACTAAATTTTTCCATATTGGATATTAAAAAAAAGAGAATGCTTGAATCCACATCAACAATGCGAGCAATATTTGGACGTCTAACCTTTACAACAACAGTTGTTCCATCTAAGAGGACTGCTTTGTGAACAACACCAATTGATGCCATGCCTAATGGTTTTTCATCAATCGTGGAAAAAATAGTATTTAATTTTTTTAAAAGCGAATTTTCAATAACATTTTTAACTTCTGCAAATGGAACCGTATTTGCCCGATCCTGCAAAAGCTTCATCTCTTTAATAAATGCCGGTTGGAAAACATCCTCTCTAGAACTTAAAAGTTGGCCAAACTTTATAAAAAACGGCCCTAGCTCTTCAAAACTTTTTCGAAGACGCATTCCAATAATTCCATGCCAATCTTCTTTATCTCTGCTTTTTAATTCCTCTTTATGCGCTAGTGTAGATTCTGGAAGAACAAAATCGGGAATATTTGCAGTGACCCCTCTGGAGATAAATTCTGCCAGACCATTTTTGGCAAGTATTCCAATAATTTCTTTTAAGCGCCCAACATTTTTTATCGTTTGCCCAAAATTCTTTCCTGTCTTTAATAGATCCATACTCTACTCATTGGTTAATAATTTTAAAAATATCGATACTCACTTCACAATATGCTATCTCAAATCTCTAAAAATTGCCATGAATGATAGAATATAGTATCCTCATTAGACTAAAAGTTTTTCAGAATATGTATTTTATTAGTACCCCTAGTAATTTTGTTGGATAATTAAAAAGATGTATAAAGTTATAATTTATTTCTTTTCTGTAATCGTTATTACTTCAATGGAAACAGCATTGAGTGCTGAAACTTGTAGCAGACTTGCGGTAATAAATTTTCAAGAAGTGTTGGTTGATACAACCTCAACTGAAAAAGGCGGAGGTCTAAAATTCTATCTAGAAAAAGATCCACAAGCATATGAGTATCTTAAAAAATATCAAAAAGGAACACAGATAAAAACAGCAAATGTCATAATGGGAACAACGGGAACTCTCTTGTTTTTATCAAGTCTTTTTGTAGATAAAGATCAAAATAGAAGTAAGCAACAAAGATTAATGCTCGGTGGCCTTGGACTTTTGGCCCTTAATTTTTTAGTAGGAAAAACCTTAGAATATAATAACGAAGAAAATCTAGAAAAAGCGATCGAAGAATATAACAAAAGAAATTTTCCTAAAATTCTTTTATCACCACTATCTGATGCCACCAATAAAATAAAAAGCTGGGAGATCGTTGCCACAATTGGAAGGAGTTTTTAATATGAGCATAAACGCAAATGCAGAAAAAGTTTCATGCTATGCATGTCTTAAAGATTTCGATATCGAGATCGGATATAAAATTTCTAGAATAGAAGAGTGTCCTCACTGCAAAAAAGATATGCATTGCTGTAAAATGTGCCAATTCTTTGATAAAAGTGCCTACAACGAGTGCCGTGAGTCCATGGCCCAAAGAGTTGTTGATAAAGAGAAGTCAAATTTTTGTGAATACTTTACGCTAGAAAGAAATGTCAAACAAAGAGAATTGCAAAAAACAAAGTATCTCGACGCAGCGAATGCCCTATTTAAGAAGTAAGGAAAAGAAATGAATAAGCAAAATTTTTTAACACTTCAAGGCAAGCAAAAATTAGAAATGGAACTTCATCAACTTGTAACTGTTGATAGAGAAGCAATCAAGCAAAGTATTGCAGAAGCTCGGGCCCTTGGAGATTTAAGTGAAAATGCAGAGTATCAAGTAGCAAAAGAAAAACAATCTCACCTCGAAGGACGCATTCAATATCTTCAATCTGTTTTAGCAAGCAGTCAGGTAATTGACCCGTCAAAAGGTTCAGGCGATAAAATTATTTTTGGTGCAACAATAAAAGTATATGATCTAAACAAAGAAGAAGAAATTACTTTTCAAATAGTTGGCCAAGAAGAGGCCGATACTCAAAAAGGTAAAATTTCTTTTTTAAGTCCGCTTGGAAAAGCGATGATTGGGAAAAGTGTTGGAGATAGTGTTGTTGTACAAGCTCCAAAAGGTAATCTTGAATACGAAGTCCAAGAAATCCTCTTTGTCTGATTGTAGTATTGATACTCAACTTGCTTTACTTTTTAAAAAAAGCAAAAGTATCGAACAACTGCAAAAAGAAGGAATTAACTCTATTGGCGATCTCTTGCAAATTATGCCATCAAGAGTTATTTTTTATCCTCTTGATGAATCTTTTTCTTCTGCTCAAATTGGAAAATCATTTAAGTCAAAAGGAAAAATTGCCTCTATTCACTCTAAAAACCAATTTTGGAATAAAAGAAGAAGAGGACCACTCCTTTGCAACATTACTGTTATTGTAAGAGAAAAAGAGTCAAATGAGACAATTCTTTTGCAGTGGTTTAACACCTATCCAACAGTTTTAAAAAAATTAAAGACAATGACTCAGATTGAGTTTGCAGGCATTGTTGGAGAATATAGGGGAACAAAACAAATCATAAATCCACGATTTGTAAATCCAGATATTAGCTCTGGTGATGAAAGACTTCCTGTGGTCGAGGTGAAGTATCGCCCCATTGGTGATGTAAAATCCCGTTTTATTTTTGATCTATTTAAAAAAATTCCTGAAAAAATTTTAAAAAACATTCTAGATCCAATCCCAGATTGTTTTTTAAAAAAGCATCAACTACCAATGCGTGGTGAAACTTTTCTTTTACTACATGGAAAAAAAGATTTCATGACTGAAGTCGATCTAGAGATTGCAAAGAAAAGATTAATCTATGAAAACTTTTTATTTGAACACTTAAAAGCACATATTAGAAAATTAACAATAAAAAACACAATCGCTCCTGTTATAAAAATTGATGACGAAACATTTGAAAAATTCTTCTCTATTTTTTCTTTTGAATTAACAAAAGATCAAAAAAAGGCCCTCTATGATATTCGACATGATTTAGAAGTCGGCAACCCCATGCTTCGCCTAGTTCAAGGAGATGTCGGTTGTGGTAAAACCGCAGTGGCCCTTATTTCATCACTAATAGCAATATCACAAAAAAAACAGGTGGCAATTTTATGTCCAACAGAATCTCTTGCGCATCAACACTATTTAGAAATATCTGAAAAACTAAAAGAATATTCAGTCTCTTTTTTAACAGCGTCAGTTAAAGCAAAAGAAAAAAAGGAGATCTTAAATCGTTTAGAAAACAAAGAGGTCGATCTTATTATCGGAACACACTCTCTTTTAAGCGATAGTGTTGTATTTAATGATCTGGCACTTGTAATTATTGATGAACAGCACAAGTTTGGCGTAAAACAACGTTTAAGCATTGTTGAAAAATCAAAAGGCAAGCACACCCTATTAATGACAGCAACGCCTATTCCTCGTTCTCTCTCTCTAACAAAATATGGTGATCTAGATCTTTCGATTGTAAAAGAAATGCCTGCGGGAAAAAAAGAGATTAAAACCAGAATCGTTAGTGAAGAAAATTTTTCAAAATATTTAGAATTTATAAGATCAAGGCTAAATCGCAAAGAGCAGGCCTACGTTGTTGTTAGCGCAATTGATGATGACGAGGAAGAAAAAATAGATTCCTTAAATGAAATATTAAATAAGTACCAACAATTTTTTCCAGATAAAAAGATCGTCTCTCTTCACGGAAGAATGAAGGGTGAACTAAAAAACAGCATCTTTAATCAGTTTTTAAATAAAGAGATCGACATACTTATTTCTACAAGTGTTATTGAAGTTGGAATAAATATTCCCAACTCCACATCTATCTCAATTTATAATCCCGAGCGTTTTGGACTTAGTTCTCTACACCAATTTAGAGGAAGAGTTGGCCGTGCAGGAATGCCTGGATTTTGTTTTTTAATTACAAACAATCAAACAACTCCAGAGGCCATAGAGCGCTTAGAAATTTTTGAAAAAACAAATGATGGACTTACTCTTGCTGAGGCCGATTTAAAAAATAGAGGCCATGGTGATTTATATGGTGTCGAACAATCAGGTGGAGTTGGAAACGATCTAATATCTGCACTTATCACTCATCAAGATTTGTTCATTGAAAGTAAAAAAGATTTGGAAGAAATCACCAGCAAGTATCATGAAAATTATGAACTCATGTCAAAAATGCTAAAAACTCCCGACAAAGTGTTTTTAACTATTTAGCAGGTTCTGTTGCCGAAATTTTAATAGAATCGGCAACGACTTGCCGAAATTCTTGAAAAATCGGCAATAAGGTCATATAATGGCCATATTATGAGAAAATATAAACGCTCTTTATCAATAAAAAATACTTTAGAGAAAAATAGCTTCTTTCTATTCGGCCCAAGAAGTATCGGAAAAAGTTTTCTAATCGCCGAGGAGCTACCTGAAGTTTTAACTTTTGACTTATTAGATGATGACATTTTTGAACGTTTACAAAGAAGGCCCAAGCAATTAGCAGAAGAGATTCCTGCCGGGTGTAAATTCGTAGTAATTGATGAAATACAAAAACTTCCTAAACTTTTAGATGAAGTACATCGACTGATTGAATCTAGAAACTTAAATTTTTTGCTCACGGGAAGTTCTGCTCGAAAATTAAAACGCAGTGGGGCAAACATGCTCGGAGGCAGGGCCTGGGAGGCCCATTTAATGCCTTTAACGATGCATGAAATTGATGATTTTGATCTGCTAAAATATTTCAACAGAGGTGGAATCCCTAGAATTTATCAATCAAATAATCCCGAAGAAGATTTAAAGGCGTATGTTCGATTATATATTCATGAAGAAATTAAAGCAGAGGCCGCAGCTCGCAACATTGATAATTTCGTTCGCTTTATGGAAGTAATTGCCCTTTCAAATGGCAAAGAGTTGCACTATCAAAATTTGTCCAATGAATCTGGTGTTCCGCCACGAACGATAGAAAAGTATGTGGAAGTTTTAAAAGACACTTTAATAGGATTTGAATTAACACCATTTACAAAAACCAAAAAAAGACAGGCCATTAGCCGTGCAAAATTTTATTTTTTTGACATCGCTGTCGTAAATCAAATAACTCAAAGAGGTCAAGTAACTATGAACTCTCCCCTCTTTGGAGAATGTTTCGAGCATTTTTTAATTCTTGAGTGTCGGGCCTACTTAAGTTATACGCGACAAGATTTTTCAATGCATTATTGGCGCAGTTATGACAAAAAAGAAGTTGATTTAATTATCGGAAATAAGCTTGCAATTGAATTTAAATCAAGTAAGCAAGTAACTTCGGCTCATCTTACAAGCCTCAAATCGCTACGCGAAGAAGGTTTGATAAAAAAATATGCAATCGTATCCCAAGATCCAATTAAAAGAGAAATTGATGGTATTTTGGTCATTCCTTGGCAAGATTTTTTACAAGAATTGCCTCAATTATTAGCCTAAGGCCCAAGCAAAAAAATCCGATAAGTATCATCAAAGAGGGCCTTTTTTATGAAAACACTATTGATAGTTTTTTTATATTTGTATTCATCACTTCTTATTGCTGACTGCAACAACTCTCAAGAGTTAAAATCTTTTACAGATTTAACGCAGCAGATACTTCTTCATCAATCAGATTTTGAGCGACTAATGGAGATTAAAAAAGAGTATGAAAAATCTCGAAGTTACTACAGGCCACAAAACTTTAAAGAAAAAGCATCAGCGTGGCTTGATGCAATAAAATACGCTCTACCAAACAAAGACAAACGACCTGCAAAAATGGATCAAGCACTCTACTTATGCCAAGAAAAATCAAGTAAGCAGTGTGAAAATTTTCGAAATTTTTTAATGAATGGTGATGAAACATTTTTAGATATCTATCAAATAAGTTTTAGCGACTCCGAAACAAAATCAAGTAGTGAAATAACAAAGATGATCTCTTTAAAAAACGTATCACATCCGATGAGATATTTTGTCGCACCTTTAGAAAATATTTATGTTCCAAAATCATATATAAAAAAACTAGAGGCCATCATTTCATGCCATAAAGATTCAATGCCCGTTCTTGATATTGCAGACCACATTTGCAAAGATGTTGACAGAAAAAACATAAAAGGTCTTTTAACTCTTGATAGACTTTTTTCAAAATATAATCCAAAAAACCCTGTCTCATTTTCACAAACAACATCAATGATTTTAAAACTACAGCAGGAGTTAACTCTGCTCGCAAAAAATGCAAGTATAAGCTCTCAAGAGATTGAAGAGTTACTATCTTTAGACAAATACGCATCTTGGGAAAAGCATAAATTACAGCTTGGCCATAACACTTTAGAGTATGAAAAGTTTGTAAATTTTTTAGCGGAAAATAAGGATAAATATTTTGGCCTTTTAAAGAATTTGCCAAATACACACGTTACAAATACAGACGAAAAAATATATTTGCTAAATATCAACAGCGATCACTTTGATAATGTGAATATAAAAATGAGCACAAATCAAGAAAAACAAGTAACAGACATTTCGCTAAATAGAACTTCTCCTTCATTTTTAAAACTAGAACTTCAAGGACTTTTGGGACAAGCGATGCTATCAAGCGATATTCAAAAACTAAGGCAAGCTCTTGAGTTAATTCCATTTGAATGTATGGTATATAAACTCGAACAATCCGATGAGAAAAACAAAGAGAAAGAGCAAGCAAGAATTAATGATGAACGAACTTCGACCAAAGAAATTCCAAGTGAATATAAAGAGAAAAATAATGAGACACTAACTACTAGTACAAAGAAATAAGCTCTTTAAAAAACGTGGGGCAACCACAGAATTTGAATCAAAAAACGTGGCAGCGCCACAGAATTTCAAATAACAAAAAGGCCTTAAAAAAATATTTCTACTTCTTTAAGGCCCTTAATTTTTACGAACTATTTATCTTAAATTTCTAAAAACATCTACACAAGAAAACATTGGTGCCAGTTGATCTAGCGCATACATTCTTGCTTCAAGCTTTGTTGCCATATCAAGACCATTACTTGAATATGCAAAGTTAAACTGTGGAGTAAAGTCGCGAATCATTTGCTGAATTGCGTTTTCATCGCCACAATATCCTCTATTAATCCACTCAAGAGCAGCATTTCTTGCTTGTGCTTTGCTACTTGCATCCATATATTTGACGTTATAAGAAAACGCAAAAAGCAAGTTAAACCTTTCTTTAAAAATACTTATCGTATTACATGAGTGAGTACGATTATATTCTAAGGCCCAATTAATTGCCTCTTGTTTGCTTGGTAAATCAAGGCCATTTGCAGAGTAAGCAAAATCTTTCGCTCTTTGAAATTGAGAGTGATCATTATCCATACAAAAACCAGCTAAATCATTATGTGGCATTGATACTGGTGGAATTGGCCCAGGAGTTGTTGGATATGTATTTCCCCATGGATCTTTTTTACAGATACAACTAAACTTCGAAACCATTTCACAAACTTGCTGCCCAGGAATTGTGCTACACTCTCTTCTTGCAGGAGTTTGTCTACAAATTCTTCTGCCGTTTTCAATTCCACACACAAGACCGCCTGGAACATCTCGACAAACTTGTTGTGATACTCCTTGATGACAAACTCTTTCTTGACCGCTTAATTGCAATTCGCAAATCATTCCAGATCGTTGTTCCATTTCACGACACTGACTTTCGGTCATACTGCCACTTTGTCCAAATGACTCTGAAGAAAAAATAAAGAAAAAACTTAATGAAGCGCAAAGGCCAAAGACTACTTTCTTTGCCACCATATATCCCCCCCTGTTTAAACGGTGCTCTGATAAAGCATATAAGGCAACTTGTGTGCCAATAAATTTAGTATCTTGCGCCGCATCTAGTGCTCGATATTATATTCGTACATAAATAGCTAGGGCCATCTTGGCCGGTGGCAAGTTGGGACGGCTTAATGTGCTGCTGATGTATAAAAAACAATATAAGTGATTGAAAATACATTTTAGATTAAAGAAGTTGAAAGAATTTTAATGATGATGTAAAATTCTCCCATGTTTAAAGGTGACTTAATAAACACAAAAGCGGCAACTCAATTATTAGGCATATCTAGACCCACTTTTGATAGATATCGCAAAGAAGTTGATCTTAAAAAATTCCAAATTGGAAAAACTCTGTTTTTTTCTAAACTAGAAATTTTAGAAAAACTGTATTCACACATTTTTCCTCTCTCTGAAAAGTTTGAATATCACTTCGCGGGCCAACTAAACTTTGAACTGCTCAAAATTGATGAGACATCATACGATCTACGCAGAATTAGTGCCATTGATGGACATGCAACAATTGTATTTATATGTCATTTGATTACTCGAATAACTGAGTATAATTGCTACATTCATTTACTTTTTAATGAAACGAATGCGGTGTTAAAATCTTTAAATTTTTTTGGTGCACTTCGGGTGCACTTAAATTCAAAAATTTTTTGGAATGATACTTTATTAGAAAAATTAAACTATTTTCATATGCCTCAGATGATAAAACTACCCATTACAAAGCTCGGATATGTTGGCGCTCAATTACAGTTTGTTGATAATTTAACGGCCCAGTTGGCCCGGCAAGGCCATTCTGAAGAAGTGTGCTCTTATATTGGGTGGGCAATGGGAGAATTAAGCGATAATGCTTCTACCCATGCTGGTGCTCATCCTTGTTTTATGCAAGTGACTCAATTTGGCGATAATCAAAAATTTTTATTATTCACTATTGGCGATGTTGGCAAAGGAATAGCGCAATCTTTAAGAGAAAATATAGCATATACTCATTTAAGCGAAGAAAAGGCAATACTAATGGCATTTCGCCCTTATGTAAGTTGCAGAAGTGATGAGGAAAAAAGAGGAAAGGGCCTTACCGATGTATTAAAAATTGCAATGGAATGTAGTTCCGTTTTATGGGTTGAAAGTAATGCAATTGGATATACGTTCCAGTTTAATGCAGGCAAGGATAATTTTAAAAAAAATGAATCAACATCTAATTTTAAAGGGACAATTATCTCTTTACTTTTTATCGATGGAAATTTTAATTCATATAACAGACGCGATGTTACAAGTTATATCGATGCTTGTATGGAGGTTTTATGAGTATCGTTGATTTAAAACGCTTTGGGCTAAATCTTTCAGGAAGGCCTTTAGGGATTAGTACTTATCCCATTATCCTAAAAGAGTATAGTGCCCCATATGAATTGGATTTTGCTGGCGTTTATTCTGTAGGATCAAGCTTTGCTGATGAAGTCATTGCAAAATTAGCACAACTCAACGGTGGAGAAATTGTAATACGCAATAGCAATAGCGTTATACAAAAATGTTTAAATGATGTTGCAGAAGAGCATGATATAAAATTAATTATTAGTTAAAAAACTCCATATTTTGAATAAGGGCCTCACCTTTTAAAAGATCTTGAATTGCTAAAAGGTAGTGCTCTTTCAAAACTCCAGGAATTAATTTTTGTGTTGCGATCTCTTTTAAGATCGCCATATTTTGCATTCTTATATCTGGTAATGTGGGATTAAAAACTCGGTAAAGTTTTGCATTAATCTGCTTAGAAAAATTTTCGATATCACTTGTTTTAATCTCTTTTGCTTTTGACAGACGAACTTCTAAAGGTTGCCAAACAGTATCGTAGTAAACAAGCACACCTTCGTTTTTTAAATACTTATCTCCACCTCGTAAGGCCTCGTGCCGTTCTAGAGCGATCACCATATCGGCATCTTGTTCTTCGATGAGCGGAGAAAAAACATTTTCACCAATACGAAGAAATGATTCCACAACGCCGCCCCGCTGTGCCAATCCATGAGTATCGACTCCAATTGCATTTATCTTTGCGTGGTGACATGCCAAAAGAATTGCCTCACTTAAAAGACCAATTCCTTGACCTCCAACTCCCGTCATATAGATATTAAATTTCTTTATCATATAATACTCCGTTTAAACTTTTTTAGGAGGTGTGATTGCCTTTGATGGACAGGTTTTAAGGCATGACCCATCTCCAATACAAAGATCTGTATTAACAATAATTTTTCCTTCGTCAGTTTTTGTAAAAGTCGGACAGGCAAATTGTTCAATACAACTTAACTGTTGATCGCATTTTGTTTGATCAACTGCGACTTGCCTTAAAATATACTTGCCACTTCTTCTTTGATCTCTTGTAAGTTTTAGCATGCATGGATGAGAAGCTATGATAACTTTAAATCCAGGAAGATTAACTGCTGCTTGCACTAAACGCGTTAGCTCGGCCTGATTATAAGCATCGACTCGTTTGGCCTCAATATTATAGGCGGCAAAAATTTTATCAAGAGAAATAATTTCACTTGCTCCATTAAAATTTTCACCATGGCCGGGATGCCCTTGGTGGCCGGTCATTGCGGTTGTTCCATTCTCCATTAAAATCAGTGTCAAATTATGTTTATTATAAATAGCATTGATAACACTTGCTGCACCTGCATGAAAAAAAGTTGAATCCCCCATAAAGGCAACAACTTTTCTCTGGTCATTAAAAAGAGACAGCCCTGCGCCAAGAGCGGGTGATGCACCCATACACAAAAGTGCTTGTCCCATACTATACGGTGGTAAAAAACCAAGAGTGTGACAACCAATATCTGCAACAGTTATATCATCATTTTTTAATGCTCTTTTAATTGCAAAGAATGCAGAGCGATGTCCACATCCTGGACACATTTGCGCAGGCCTTTGTGGAACTTTTACAGCACTCTCTCTTTTTTCTTTTACGGCAATCATATCTGGCCATAACGCAGAAATAATTGATCTAACTTTTTGTGCCGTATATTCGCCAATCCAATCGTTTTGATTTTCTTTGCCAATAATTTTTACATCTAATTTATGCTCGTATGCCAAGGCCTTAATTTGCACCTCTAAAAAATCATCAAGCTCTTCTAAGATTTTTACTTCTTTATGACTCTTTAAAAATTCAACAATCATTTTGCTTGGTAGTGGGTGAACTATTCCAAGATTTAAAATGTCTGGAGAATATTTAGCATCGTTTATAACATCTAAAAGAGATAGACGCACAAGTCCTGTTGTTATAACTCCTTTTGGGGAATTATTTTTTATGATGAAATTAAATGGTGAGTGTTCGCTATACTCTTTAAAAGATTCTATTTTTTTTAAGGCCCGAACTTTTAATTCAAGCGCTTTAGAGGTAATTGGAATATATGGCCCATTTTTTGGATCAAAATTTGCAGTCTTTGTTAAATTTAAATCACAAAGAGCTTCAAACTCTACTTTTGATTTTGCGTGACAGACATGCGTTGTAAGACGCAAGATTACCGGCATTTTTTTCTCACGAGAAATATTCATCGCCTCTTTATACATTGCATAGGCCTCCTTCGGATTGGCCGGTTCAAAGATTGGCATATAAGAGAGACGAGCAAAGTGACGATTATCTTGCTCGTTTTGAGAAGAGTTTGCTCCTGGGTCATCACCTAAAATAATAACCATTCCACCTATTAGCTCAAATAAAGAGAGCTGAACAAAGGTATCTGCGGCAACATTTATTCCAACGCTTTTAAAAAATACCGCACTTGAAAATCCATTTAGACTTGCACCACATGCTACTTCTGTTGCCACTTTTTCATTGGTGGAAAACTCAAAATAAAAGGGCCTCTCTTCTTTTGGAATTAACCTAATTGTCTCTGCAATTTCTGGTGTAGGAGAACCTGGATAAGATGTAATCACTTGTGTACCTGATTCAATCATGGCGCGCACAAGTGCGGAGTTCCCCATTAGAACTTCTGAAAATGGTTCTTTTTGTAATAATTTTTTTCCAAGATTTTTCATCGCCAATATCCTTTAGATAATCACATCGCCGACTCTCGCGCATCCAGCGCTCCGTCGGCATACAAAACATCCTGTTTATAAAATAAAACCAAGATAATTAATTATCTTGGTATAAAAGGTATAAATTAGAATATAGTTAATAGATAAAAGATTCTACTTTTTTTGCAGCTCTTCAATCATTTTTTTATATTGCGCACTTCTTTCTTTTGCACGTTTATCTGCTTCCTCTGCTTTCTTTTTTGAATCTTTTACAGGAACAGACTTCTCTTTATCCTTACCTTTTACTTCAACCAATTTACCATTAACCTTTTTTAAAACCTTAATTACTTTTTTAGGATCGTTTTTATCAACAATAACAATTAAGGTTTCTTCATCAGGGATTAAATCTGGACTTGGCACTTGGGTGTAAGTAACAAACTTGTTTCGCAAAATTGCCACACCAAACTCTTCTTTTAACGATCTTGCGACCTCTTGCCTCATCGGAGCGCTAAGAGTTACACCAGAACTTCCAACTCCTGGCATAAAACCAACAGCACCACCACTACTTTGTAGCGCAGAGACATCTGAAGCACTACTTGCCGCCTTTGCGCCTGATGTACTAGAGCTATTTTGAACTGCTCCACTTGCTACAGATCCATCGACCGATTTAACTTCATTTTTCTTTTCTGGTTCTATAGGGGCAATAGAAAATGAAGATGGAGAATCACTTGTCTTTGAGCTAGAAGCATCGCCATTTTCTTTTGCTTCTACTTTATTTGACCCACTACCTGTATTTGCTTGAGGTGACAGATCACCTTTTTCTTTTATCTGGCTTTCTAATTCTCTAATACGATCCTCTAATATTTGACTTTTTTCGCGCTGATTATTAAGTGCATCTTGTGCGCGCAACTCTTTCACGCGATCTAACTCTTTTTTTAGTTCATCTACTTCGCTCTTTACTGGATCACTTGGTATAGATTGGGCCTGTGTACTCGCACTGCTTGCAGTATAACTCTCTTTGCTTTTATTTTTTTCCAAAGATTCAACCTGTGTTGCTGGAAGAATGTTTCCAGCATTTACCAAATCATTTATTCCTTGTTGATAGTTTTTCATTGGATCAAACGATGATACTGCACCACCAATAGACTTTATATCACTTGCATTTAAAACTTCACTCGATTTAACACCGTCAATCATATTTGTGCGTACGCCACTTACTGCGCTAGATATGTTATTTGGAAGACTTTTTTCTCGTGGGGATGAATATGGGTCAAATCCGCCTGATTCTTCCCCAACTACTTTTTCATCTATATCCTTAGGATTTATAGGAAACGGCATATCACCTAAGCTATCTAGTTTACGCGGTCCCCCCGCATCGTTTAATGTATCTAGAAAATACTTTTTGCCTTCATCATCTACAAAATCTTTCCAGGTATCAACGCCAATAATTCCACGAACAACGGTACAATCTAATCCCTTTGATTCTTTATTTGGATTTTTATTTGGATCACAATCCTTGTATCGATCTTTTATTACTTGACAATATAGCTTAGTAGTTACCGTTGAGATCGTTTCACCTTGAGGTAAACAGTGCTGCCCTGTTTGATTTATGTCTGTTATTGTTTTAATCATATCTTTAACGCTTGCCGGGGTCTCTACACTTCCCATTGAGTATATAACACGACCAAGCGTTTTCCCGGCATAGCCTCCTGCAATCCCTAGGCTTCTTAGGGCCGCCTTACTCTTTTCTGCGTTTGCTTGGCGATCTCGTTCATCTTCTACGATAAAGTTTAAGTACGACTCATAGGCGCAAAAAAGATTTTTATTATTTGTCTTAATTAATTTCTTAGAAGCTGATTCAACAGACTTAAGAAACGATTCTTTATTGTAAAAATCGGTTACAGAAAAATTATGAACCGTAAACATAGACTTATCTTTAAAACGACTATTTAATTCTTTATAAAAAAGTTCTTCATTTTCTTTTTCTATACCATTTAAACGATTCTCCACTCCCTTATAAAAATTGTGATTTAAAGAGATATCTCTTTTTGTACATGCATCAAAATTTTGACAAAAACTACTTCCAGAAAATGCGGACGCCGCAGTGCTTTGATTGCAAAGAGATTTAACTTTATGCTCTGTTGATTGTATTGGAGGATTTCCCAGATCCTCTCCAAGCACTTTATTACTGTAACCCCTTACGTTAAAAGCCTCTGCTATTCGATTTACTTGTTCTTTAATTGGTTTTCCATATTTTTTATATTTTTCTCCACTTAGCGCATTATTTGTACATTTTTGAAAATCGTTGCGCTGACACACTTCTGGATCATCATCCAATCTGCATTTATTATTTCCTGCTTGTTGCTTAACTGAGCACTCTTCAAAAACACTCATCGCTTTAAGAAGTACCCAATCTAGCTTATCTTGAGTCTCAAGAGTTCCATCAATAAAAGATTTAAGTTGATCTTTTGAAACCATACCTTTATCTAGTACAGAACATAGTCGTGCCCTATCTTGAAATGCTTTTACATTACTTTCTTCACTCAGATCACCAGCAAAAAGTAAGAATTCAGAACCTTTCACGGTTGAAGGATTTTCACTTGGACATGTACTAACACATGAGTCACACGCTACACTATCTTTAGAAAAAGTATTTAGCGGTATAAAACAAAAAAAAGAGAAGCCAAAAAAAAGTATCCACCCTAACGTATAAACTTTTGTTTTCATTTTAAGGCACTCCTAAATAATTATAACACACAAGCTATTCGGAACATTTCTAATAAATCTTTAGTTGTTATAAAAATTTTAATTTATAAAGTGCCAATTCTAATCATTAGTTTTTTAAAAAACATTTTTACACATGCAACAACTTATAATTACAAGAATTAGCGGTCTATTTAAGACTTGCGCAATAATTTTTATACCGCCCAAAAATATGGGCACAAATTTTTTATATTAACCATATTTTCCTAAAAAATACATATACGTTGGTATATATGAGAATAAATATTGACTCTATTGCTTGTCGCGCCAATTAGTACCGGACTCTTTGACGGTCCATTTCCATTCTTTCTGATCTCTCTTAAGACACTTTTTTTTCTCCTTCTGTAATATCTCTTGATATCCAGATTTTTCCGGCCCATACATATAGTAATCAATATTATATACCCCAGGAACTCCGCTTAAATTATCTGGGTTATATTGTATATCCGTACAAAAAAAAGCGATTCCTCCTTTTGGGCATCTCTTATTTTTTACAATGGGGTTATGTCCACAATCATTTTTTAGTTCATCGATATAGGCAAATTTTTCAGAATCAAAATACTCTAAACATACTTTTGGTCGATTTGTATCTTTAGGAGTAGTCTCACAAATTGCATAATATTTTGTCTCACACTCCTTCCCCCCCTTACACGGCGCCCCATCATAGTCTTGCGCGTATGCATTCACTGTCGCAATAAAAAGAGAAAAAGCTAATAGGTATGACTTCATCTGCATCCTCCTAAAAAACATCTATATCCAATTAAAAAAATGTATCGGCAGTTCTTAAAAAAAACTTTAATTAAAGCAAAAAGGCAAAAAGGGCAAAAAGTGCCAGCACCAATTTTTATATATCCGCGTTAAAAATTTACAGATAATTATAATTTTTAACACTTATGTAAGTTTTAATTTCATTAATTTCAGTATGTTTTTTCAAAAACACACTGAAATTAATAAAATTTAATATAATAAAAACTAAAAATTATAATTATCTGTAATTTTTTGACACGGGCGTGTGAAAATTGGCACTTTAATTCTTTAATTAACCTTTAACTAGGTAATCCTAAAGATATAATTGAAATGGGCCCATTTTATTCAATTGAAAAAATGATTTTATTTCCTTCTAATAATTATTTAGATCTGAAGAACGTATAAGTTATAAAGAATCAACACAAGAAAGCAGAATCAACAGCTTGAACTGTAGTTACCAAAAACTGACCAGCAAAATTGCTTATATTACAGTAATAGATTATAATAAGTAATATATACAATGAGGTGCGTATGGAAGTGAAGAAATCGCTCGAATTATTGGATTATTATTTGGCAAAAAAAAATCTTAAAAGATCGTTCATTATCTGTGGCGGTGGTGCTCTGATTTTACGCGGAATTATTTCTAGGACGACAAAAGATATCGATGTGGTGGCCCCTCCAATTGATAACGAGTTACAAAGTGCTGCATTATCGGTGGCCAGTGATCTTGGGCTCTCGGGGCACTGGTTAAATTGTGGGCCAGAGTCAATCACGAAAGATCTAGAAGCGGATTGGCAAAAGCGAGTCGATCTCCTGTTTACAGGAAGAGCGTTACAAGTCTATTCGTTATCTAGACAAGATTTGATTTTTTCAAAATTTTGGGCGCTGTGTGATCGCCAAAAAGATCACTCCGATTTGATTGCCATTAAACCAACACTTGATGAATTGAAACGTGCCGCAGATTATACTGCCAAAAAAGATGGCAATCCCTCGTGGCCTCAGTGGGTCGAAGTTCAATTCAATAAATTGAAAAAGGATTTGGGTCATGAGTAAGGAGGACGCGCTTCGAGATGCTTGGGGATCTTTGGGGATTGCTTTTAATGCTCGCGCAGTAAAGAATGCTAATCCAGAAGAAACCATCATTGCCACTATTAAATCTGGAGAATTTCCTCAGGATAAAAAAATGTTTTCGCTGATGCTTCTTTGGATGAATGAATATCATGACATGATTCATGTTGAGCGATTAAAGGTTAGAACTGCTGATTTGGTTCCTTTTGAATTGGCAACACTGGGTGCAATTGCTAAGAAGATGGTTGTCGGTGGAGATCATCGTTTCAAAAGTATTGTGTCCACCGTCGAAAAAAAACTTGGAACCAAGCGGCCAGTATTTGAGCATGGCGACGACGAGGTGTATTTGAAAATCAAGGGAGTGGACGAAGATTTTATGGCGCTTGGTATTCACGTCGCTCCACTCTTGCCGGAAAATTCAAAAAAATTAATGGATCGATGTCATATTCTAAAAAATAATGAATGGCTGAAAAATCGTCTGCTTTTCGGGCCAAACCTTCGGGCCGATTTTGTTACGGTATATAACTTAAAACTGGCCACAAACGCATATAAGGCGGCCAAGTTTCTTGGCTGTTCGATGAACGCAGCGTATCGCAATTGGAACGACTTGCTTGAAGCGCGAGAGCTGGCGATATTTTAAATTAAAGTAAAAGTGCCAGACTGTATTCAATAGGCTAGAAAAAAAATGAAGTTTCTCGTTTAATAATCTTTAAAATTAAACACTTAACACTGGCAGAGCCAGATTCAAAAGTAAGTCATTTTCCACTCCTAAAGTAAGTTTTATCAGTTTTGACCTACGTTGAAATCGGTAAACTTTACACTAAATGTGCAAATTTATTGATATGCGTGCCGCGCCGCATTAAACTGCTTTTTAAAAACACTCCTTTGGAGTCTTATGAAAAAATCAAAACTTTTAATGCCATTTTTTGTCTTATTAAT
>CAZCDT010000033.1:0-32574 GCA_964497525.1 uncultured Bacteriovoracaceae bacterium | reverse complement strand
CCATTCAAAGATATAAAGAAAGTAACTCATCCAACAGAAGAACATATCTTATTAATCCTAAGTTTCAATTACGCTTTGCTATTTATATTTGCTTGTTATTTTTGGTTGCAAGTATTTTTTATCCAATCTCTTTATATAACACAATTGGATTTATAATAAGTAAAAATCCATCAATAGGGGCAATGCTTGAGGAAAAGCTTAACTATTTGATGCTTACATTAGGCTTATGGCATCTGGGTTTTACGGTTTTAATTTTTGTTGTTTCTATTTTTATAGGTCATAGACTTGCTGGCCCAATTTACAAGATAATGAAGAGTCTTCGCGGTTTTAGAGATAATGGAGTTATGGAGAAAATTTTCTTTAGAAAGGGTGATTATTTTCCAGAGTTGGCCGATGAAATGAATAAAACTTTTGCCGGTATTTCTGCCGATTATAGCAAGGAACTTGCAGACTTGCAGGAGCTAGATAATGCTCTTGATAGATTAATTGCTTTTATCCCAGAAGAAAAAAAGGTGATTGTTGAGCAAATGCAAAGCAAAATTGCAGAACTTGAAAATCGTTTTAGTTAATCAATAATAAAAATTTGTTTTTAAAAGATGTGTTCGATGCAGAAATTTATCTTTTTGTGGCTGTGTATTCTTATCTTTGATAGCAATAGTGCAGCTGTTGAAAACAAAATGTTGACTTCTGGGGAGAAGATGGCCCGAACATCTTTGTTAGTAGAAGATATTTCTGCTGATATAAAATTAGCAAAATTAATAAACACATGGAGGATTAAGCAGCAAAAGGGACTTCTTCCTGCTAAAGAAAATAATGAAATACTAAAAAAGATTGGTAGATCATTTGCTTTCAAAAATTTTTTACAAGTATTTATTGATTCAGAAAGAGTGTTAAATGCTAAAACTTATGGAGAATGGAGACGGGAGTGTGCCATTAAGAATGATTTACATAAAGAAAATACTTTTAAAGAATTATATACTGGATTAACAGAAGGCTGTAGAAATCTTTTCTTTAAAAAATATATTTACTCAAAAGGTCTAGATTTAACCAAGAAAGATTTATTTTTATTTGATTATATTACAAAAGAATTACCGCTGTATTTAGAGGGTAAAAATATTATTAAAGAAAAAAAACTCTATGAGATTGTTAAGGAAAACGAATCGTATAAAAAGTTTTTTTTCCAAAATCAAGATGATAAGAGAGTACTCGAAGATAGACATGGTGTGTTGCTAGAGCAGCTAATAGATTCTAATTCTGAAGATGAATTTGTTTTACTCATTGAAATGGCCACGAAAGCTATAAAGAAAAAAGAAAGAACACTTGCAAAAGTATATAGCGATAACATTATTGAGTTTTATAAAAAAAACTTAACAAACAGAGAATATATCGATTTTTGGGAGTCATTTATTTTACTTGGTCGCCTGTATGAAAGGAACGGATTTTTAAAAGAGGCCTTGAAGCTTTTTTCTTTTGCTAAGTCAATTTCGGACGGACAAAAAAAAGAAGATGCACTTTTTTTAGAACTATGGAGTCTTGTCTCTGGGCGTGACATTGTTGCGGCAAAAAAGTTTATCGAAAAAGAGAAAATTGTAGAAAAAAAAGATGCAATTGATAGTAAAACTAAGTTTTGGATTGGTTATGTATACCTTGAATGTAAAGATATAAAAAAAGCTAAAGAGATGTTTCAAGATATTTTATCAAACGATCCCCTTGGATATTACGGTATACTCTCTATTAGATATCTAGTTCAGTTAAATCAATCAATTCCAGAAACGATAAATTGGTATTTTGTTGAAAATAAAAATCATATAAATGATAAATTCATATTTAGTCTAAAGTTTGAGCAACAAAAAAAAAGAATAGTAGCATACGAGCAATCGAGATCATCTTTAATGCTTTCTCGGGAATTAAAAGACTTTGTTGACTCTTTGGAGGATGTTGATTCTTTAATTTCGTGTAGTAACAAATCAGAAAAAAAAATAGTCAACAAAAGAGAAGCACTTTTGCGTGAAATATTATCGGTTTTAGAAAAGGACATTAATCGTTCACTTTATTTTCAGTTAGCACAGCAAGTAGTTGCAAAGTATAATTTATCTCCAAGGGGCAATATTCTTAATTTTTTATTTCCGCTAGAACTTTCTTCCTTAATTCAGAAATACAATATGGATATTGATTCTCATTTGGTATTGGGTCTTATCAGACAAGAATCAAATTTTAATGATAAGGCAATTTCTCGTGTTGGTGCTAGAGGTTTAATGCAGCTTATGCCAACTACAGCAAAATTTTTGGATAAAAAAGTTAGAGTTTCTGATTTGTATAATCCAGATGTTAATTTGCGTCTAGGTATAAAGTATTTAAAGCGTTTATTATTAAAATATGATGGTAATATTGTGTTTGCCCTTGCTGCCTACAATGCAGGAGAAAATCGCATGAATCGTTGGATGATTGATTTTTTTGCAACAGAAAATCCGTTAATGATGATTGAGTCTATACCGTTTAAAGAGACTAGAGATTATGTAAAATTAATATATAGAAATATGTTTTTTTATAAATTGCTAAATAAAGAATTAAATCTCTATACGCCATTTATTGAAACATTTAGAGTCTCCGTTAAACGTTAAATTTAAAAAACATCACATCACCATCCTGAGTGACATACTCTTTCCCTTCAACGCGATATTTGCCGCCTTCTTTTATTTTTGCTTCAGATCCATATTTAAATAGATCTTCACAGTGATAAACTTCTGCTTTGATAAATCCTCGTTCAAAATCAGAGTGAATAACTCCCGCGGCTTGAGGAGCTTTTGCCCCATCTTTAAATGTCCATGCCCGAACCTCAACTTGTCCCGCTGTGAAAAAAGTTCTAAGGCCAATTGTTTTATATGCGCGATGAATTAATTGATGTAATCCAGATTCACTAATGCCTGCGGCCTCCATGAATTCTTTTTTTTCTTCGATGGTTTCAAGCGCAGAAATCTCTGATTCTAGTTTACCACAAACGATAATAACTTCATTACCTTCGCTTCTTGCAAGTTCTTTTACTTTATCAACATATTCATTACCAGAATGAATGGAGTCTTCGTCAACGTTACAAACATATAAAACTTTTTTTAAGGTTATTAGATGCAAATCATGCAAAAGCTCTAGATCTTCATTTGAAAGATTTAGTGTGCTGGCAAACTTACCTTGTTCAAGTGTTTTAAGAAGCAGTTCTAAAATGGGTTTTAATGTTTTTCCTTTTGTCTGAACATCTTTTTCTTGGCTTTTAAGCATCTTATCTAGATTCTTATATTTTTTATCAACAGACTCTAGATCTGCAAGGGCCAATTCTGTATTTATTACTTCAATATCACTAATCGGATCAATTTTTCCTGCGACGTGAATAATATCATTATTTTCAAAACATCGAACAACATGAGCGATCGCATTTACCTGTCTAATATGTCCCAGAAACTGATTTCCAAGACCTTCTCCCTTTGATGCTCCCTTCACAAGGCCAGCGATATCTACAAATTCAACGACTGCAGGAATAATTTTTTTTGGCTTAAAAATTTCAGCGATTCTTTGCAAACGATCATCATTTACAGGAACAATCCCAACGTTTGGCTCGATGGTGCAGAAAGGATAATTTGCAACTTCTGCAGGGGCCGCGGTCATGGCAGAAAAAATCGTTGATTTGCCAACATTTGGAAGTCCTACAATTCCACAATTAAGTGACATTTTTACTCCTTGATATAATCAAATTATTAACTTTTTACTATAACGAGATGATGCTTTTTCAAATCCCTCATTTAAGTATAACGAAAGAGCATCATTTGTTGTTGTTAAAATTTTTTGTAATGCAATTTCCTCTTCTTTTGAGTGATTTGATAAAACCCAATCACTAACACTTTGTCCATTTAACGGTCTTCCAATTCCAATTTTTAGACGCAAGAAATTACCTGTGCCAAAAAGTTCCATGATAGACTTTATTCCGTTATGTCCACCAGCACCACCATTTTTTTTAAAAGCGATTAACCCAAAATTTAAGTCCAGATCATCGTGCATAACTAAAATATCATGGGCGGCAACTTTATAAAAAGTTGCAAGTGCAAGTACCGACTCACCACTAAGATTCATATATGTTTGCGGCATTAGGAAAAAAAAACGATTATTTTTAATCTCTAGAGATGTATATAAACCTTTAAATTTTTCTATCCAAGTAGCTGCTTTGATTAAAGACGAATCCTCAAAAACTCGCCACGCAACGTTGTGACGTGTTTTCTCATACTTTTTACCAGGATTTCCAAGTGCAACAATAAGCTTGGTATTCACAAAAAAACTCGCTACTCAGATTCAATAAACAAAGGGCTAATTGTTTCTTCTTTATAAATGCGATCAATTGCTTGTGCCAATACTTTTGCCAAAGGAAGAACATGAATTTTTTCAAGGGTTGCTGCTTCTTTTGAAAGAGGAATTGAATCTGTTACAACTAATTTATCTAAAGCTTGGCAATTTTTAATTCTCTCTAAGGCCGGTGGTGAAAGTACTGGATGAGTTATACAAGCATATATTTTCTTTGCACCTTCTCTTTTTAAAGAACTTATTACTTCGACCAGAGTGCCAGCAGTATCAACAATGTCATCAATAATTATACACTCTTTGTCTTTGACATTTCCGATGACGTGCATGACTTGAGCGATATTTTTAGCAGGTCTCCTTTTGTCGATCATACCTAATTCGCACCCTAGCTTTTTGGCATAATGTCTTACTCTTTCGACTCCTCCACTATCAGGTGAAATACACATGATACTATCTGATTTTAGATGTTTTTCAATGTACTCAAAAATAACCGGAGATGCATAAATATTATCAAATGGGATATTAAAAAAACCTTGAATTTGACCTGCGTGTAACTCCATTGTAACCACACGAGTTGCTCCTGCGACAGTAAGTAAATCGGCCACAAGCTTGGCCGTGATTGGTGTGCGAGGTGTATTTTTTCTATCTTGTCTTGAGTAGCCATAGTGTGGCATTACAACAGTAACGGAACCAGCAGATGCGCGTTTTAGTGCATCTAGCATAATGAGAATTTCCATTAAGTTGTCATTTACTGGGTGAGAAATTGATTGAATAATAAAAACGTCTGCACCGCGAACAGTATCGCTAATTTCACAACAAATTTCACCGTTGGCAAATCTAACAATTTGTGGATCTGTAAGTTTAACATCTAAAATATTTGAGATCGATTTTGCTAATTCTTTATTTGCTGAACCAGATACAAGCATTAAGCGGGACATCTTGCTCTCCTAATATCGGTTAATATTGTATGTTTGCAAAAAATAGCATCAAGAGAGCAAGATCACAAGTCTATTAATCATCAGTTGTTCTTCCATCAAAATATTTTTCATCAAATACGGAATCTGCAAGATTTTTATCTGCAAGAGTTTGAATAAATGTTTTATTTCTTTGCCATAACGCAGGATGAAGCATGTTTCCGGTATTTAAAACGGTCTGTTTGCTAGAAAATCTTACATTACAATCTCTTTTGTATGGCATACTAGGACAACCAAATTGTGAGAAAATTGCGTATCGATAATCAAGGCCACTTCCTGGAGCTTGTTTTACACCTTGAGAAGAATAATATTTAAAACCAATAACTTTATCGCTATACTCATCTAAAATATTTCCTTGTTTGTCTATAAAACCTAAGAATGCTACAGCATGACCAGTGCCTGTTGTTCTGTTAATATTTACAAAAGAACCTGGTGTTAATTTTTCAAAAGGGACTCTTTCTCCCATGCCAAAGTTTATCAAAGCGTCTGCTGTTCCATGAGCATTATATTTTGAGTTTACCCAGATATGTCCTTTAATGTTTGTTGCCCCAAGTTTTTCGTAACTATTTTTTGGTAGATAAGTATATACAGAGTCATCTCCGGTTTCTTGAAAATATATTTCATATGCTGTCAAAATGATTTCAAGTTGTGCAGAAACACACATACTGTATGGTTTTTTTGATGCCTTAATCGTTCCATATTCTCCGAAATCTATATCATGAGTTAAAACGGCACTATCGTATCCAAGTTTGGCATAGTTTGCATCGAGATAGTCAATCGCTTTAAGAATATACTGATTAAAATATTTAGTATCATATTTCGGAGTTACATTTATAGTACGTTGGGTTTCTTGTAAAACGGTATCGCTATCGTTAAGGCCGATCACTCGAAGGACGCGATTGTTTCCTGATGTATTTATTTTATATGTTAGAGTATAAGTATCTCCAGAAATTATAGCATCTCCGATTGGCCACTTATCTATGTAGATTTTTACTTTTGTAATATCGCTTGATTTTTCACCAGTAAAAATGGAGTCTTCGTTCTTGTAGAGATTGGCATCATTTTCATAATTTACAGAGATAAAAGAGCTTTGGGCCATTACCACAAAAGAACACAAAAACATTAGCACAATAATTAAACTTTTCATTTTTTTCTCCTTATTCCCGATGAGAAGCCTATCGGATAAGTAAAAATAAAAATGACACGAAATTGATAAAAAATATCAATAACACTAAATAGAAATTGGTATCACTATTAGTGCGTAAAAAATAAATATCTGTCTATTTATTATACAGCATAGAGTATACACCAAACTAGACTGTATTTTTATTTTGCATAATCACTTGTAAAAACAATAAATTAAAAACACTCAAACCATAGATAAAGCGATGCTATAGAGTGATCTGGCCGGCATACATGTTGCAATAATATAAAACATATAGTTTTTAAAAGGGGTTTTATATGACAATGTTTAATACTTCAAAGGCCATTGTTTTAACCGCAGGTATTGGTTTTTGGGCGATAATGAGCATTGTTGGAGATGCAAAATTTAATGAAACCGCATCTTTTATGAAGGATCCTACAGATTTAAGAATAAAATTTGAAAAAAGATTAGATGACTCTCTAGAAAGAGATGTTGCTTCTTTTAGAATTGCTGCACCAAAAATCATAGATTTAGCTAAAAACAGCACGAATGAAGAGCGTATAAATGGTAAATGGATGGTTACAAAATATACATCATCATTTGGCGCTGGAGAAATTTTAAACATTAAAACAGATTTTTATTTAGTTGCTGATTCAAGAGTGATGATTGGTGGGAATAAAGATCAAGTTTTTTCTGTAACAGCACTAACAATTGATAATGAAATTAGATTAGTAAAAAAACTTGAGAATGGAGATTATGAAATTTTAGAAGCTTATAAAGTAGATGAAAAAAAGGCTGTTGCAAAAGTTGTAGAGGAAACGATTGGAAGCAATAAAGATGATTCAAATACTAGTGAAGAAATGGTTGAATTAATTGTTTTAGGTGCACATGATTCTTCAAGAACTGATGCGGTATTTGGCAAGGATACAGTAAATGGTTCTCTAAGAAAAAATGGCAATACAATTGAAGACTTGGTTATTAGTGCAAACAACACATCTTTTAGTATTAATAACGCAGAACTTGAAGCTGGTGATATTTTCAATACCGAAGTAAATGGTGAAATGATTAGTGGAAGATTAGATTCAAATGGAGGAGAAGGAAAATATCGATTAACGTTTTTCTCTGGCCCTTTAACAGGTCTTGTTTTTGAAATGAGTACCGAAGATGCATTAATAAAACAAGAAGAAAATCATTTAGAAGCCGAAGCGGCATTAGAGGATCGTGGAGTAGACACAAAAGAGTTTCAAGATGTTCCTGTCGTTGGAAGAGTTAGTAGTGTTGAGCAGTTTTTACATCAAGATGAAGTTATTGAAGAGAAAATGGAAAAAGAGGAAATGGATGAAAGAGTAAGAGAAAGCGGTTATGCATTTGATAATACAACAAGTGATAACACAGAAACTTTATAACAGTTAAAAAGTTAAATCTTGTTTTTTGTTTGCAGTTTCTTTTTTTATGTCGTCATCATCTGGCAAAAAATTATTGATATATGATGGAATTTGACTTCCTAGTGGAGGCGTTGGATTAGATTTTACTCCACAAGAGCAAGAAAAAATAAAAATTGTAACGAGTAATATAGAGTTAAAACTCAAGACTTAGTCCTCCTGCGAGCATGTCAGAACCGAGATCTGCCTTTATAAACCATCCTGGAACCATTCTTTTTAAAAGGGTAATTCCAAAAGTCAGAGTGTTTTTATTTAAAGCCTCTACATTATCTATTTCTTTTTGTGCTTTTGTTCTATCGCTTATGTTTTGTCCTGCACCGGGGCTTGATGCAGAAACGCGCTGATACCCAATGTATGGCTGTACATAACTATACATTGGTGCTGCAACAGTGTATTTGACTCTTACGATAAAATTCATAAGTTTTGTATCTATTCCTCCGGCAGGATAATCTGTTATGAGGTTTTGTCCATATCCGGCCTCTGCCCAAATATTATCTGCAACCTGAAAATTCCATTGCCCTAAAAATTGTTGAAAGCTCGCTGCCGATCCATCATTGTTTTGGCCGGATATATTTCCATACATTAATGCTAAAATATTATCAGATTTTATAGCTCTTTTGCTGTCATCTTCTAAACCTAGATTTTCTTCAGAGATAGAAATATCTGAAAATAGATCTGACTCATCTACAATTTTGTCTTCATCAGTTTTTGATTTTTTATTTTTTTGATCGTCCTTGGCCTTAACATAAAAACTATCATCGCCACGAATTACTTTTACATCCATTCCTTCTTGTATTTGTTGCCATAGCTTTGTAGAGTAAATTTTGACAAGCTTTATTCCTGCTTCTTGGTCAACGATTTTTGCAACGATTGCTCTAACTGCAAGTTCTGAATCAATAAGAATAGAAATATAATCTCCTTTAAAAAAAGAATCACTCTTGTCAGAGATTATATAAATTTTTTTATTCAGTGAAATTTTTAAAATTTTAGAATCTATCAGTTCTTCACTATAGCCAGCTTTAGATTCGCCATCTAGAAGTTGTGATGTTACATCATTTGAGTGGGCCGTGAAAAAGATAGTTGATATAAACACAAGGGCAATTGTTTTTAAAAGTGTTGATATCCAAAAATTCATTAATCTACCTTATTAAAAATAAATAAATGCAAAACAGTTACTATTTTACACTTATTAGTATCGGCTTTTCAATCAAACTCTTTGTATTTTATGGGCCAAGTAAAAACCGAGTTTTTTAGTTTTATTTATATGCGGAAAATTTATCCAACATTTTAAAAAATAAAAAAAAGTAAAGCTTATAGCGAATAATCCGATAGGAAGCTTGCGTCACATATAAAAAAGCAAATCGTTGTATAGTTTATCGCTTACGATAAAGGAGAGTATATGAAAAATAAAATGATTTATGTTCTGATGTTATTGGCCATGCTGAGTGGATGTTCAAATAATGATGTAAAAAATGAAGAAGATGCGAGTTATGACGTTGAGGTCTCGGATTCTTCTGATTCAGATATTGATGATGATCTAGATTTTGTGACAGATGAAAAAAGTGTGGAAGAGGTTGCGGCTGCAGATGAGAGTGTTACATCAGAGGAGCCAGCAGCAATTGTAAATGAAGCAGTAGAGGAAACAGTTGCGCAGTCTTCTTCTGAAGTGCTAGAAAACGATTCTTTAATGTCAGCAACACTTGATTATGTTGCACAAGAAAATGATACGCTTATGTTTGTTGCATTTAAAATTTATGGCGATTATGACAAATGGAAAGAGTTAAAAGCACTAAATCCAGACCTCAAGTTATCAAAAATTAAAAAAGGTGATGTCATAAAATATAAAGAGCCAACTGAAAAATTTGTGTGGGCACCAAAAGGTAATCCTTATTTAATAAAACAAGGTGATACTTTAGGTCTTATCTCTTTAGATGTGTATAAAAAAGAGCAGCGTTGGAAGGAAATTTGGGATAATAATAGGGAAATGATCAAAAATCCAAATCTAATATTTGCAGGATTTGTCTTGCACTATATCCCCGATGTTGCAGATCGAGTTTTAGCGTCAAAAACAGAAGTTGATGAGAAAAAAACAGATGAATCTCAAAGCGAAGAAGAGTCTTTATTTGAGTAATGCTTTTGTTTGACTGCAAAAAAGATAGATAAAAGAAAATAATTTATTTACACGCTAGAGCTTTTATCAATGGTTTGTTATGCTTTAACTCAGATAGATAAAGTTAAAGCATAACAAGGATCTGATTTTGCGGTTAGTGGTTTTGGTTTGTATTTTATATTCATTGATTTCATGTTCATTACTTGATGAAAATCGATCTACCTCAAGTAATGCAAAGATTTCTGATTGTTGCAATAATTTGTCACTTACAAATACAGATTTTTTAGAGCATTTAGAATATCTTGGTGATTTGTTTATCACAGAGAATAAGTCTCAAGTAATATTTCCTCCAAAGGAAATTCTTGTATATCTAGAAGAAATAATGCAGAAAATTATCGAGAATAATGAATCTTTCTTTTTAAAGAAAATTATTCCTGAGGTATATCTAATAAAATCGGATATACCTCTTATCTTTTCTGTTCCAAAGAATAAAATATTCTTATCAACAGGGCTTGTGCTTAAATATATCAAGTATGAAAATCTATTAGTTGCTACTCTTAGTTTCGAAATGATTAGAATACAACAAAGCTTATATACCAAAAGGGCGATTGTGCCTGTTGGTTTTATTAGAGTCGATCGTTTAATGTACCTGCTGCGACTAACTCCAGATATTCGAGAAGAGATTAATAAATGGGCATATCTTGTAATGAAGAGAGCTGGTTTTGATGCTTATACATATTTAAATTGGTTACAGATCCAAAATAAAAACGCTATGGACTTTTTTTTACAGCTCGGTGATGCTCAAAACATTTCACGAGAAGAGTTTTTATTTAAGAAATTTTTGTTTGAACAAAAAACAGATAGGAAGCGACATGTGAAAGATTTTGAAGGAAATTCTTCACGGCAATTTTATAAATTTAATGAGTATGTGCAAAGCAAGGTAAACAGAAAATGAGACCAGAACAGGCAGAGCAGCTATTTGTAGAAGATTTATTTCAAACATCATGCAGAAAAAATAATTTTTTAGATGAATACAATGGACAGCTTGATAAGCTAACAGGAGATGCGTCTACCAGAAGATATTATCGTTTGTATACAAAGACAAAAAAATCATACATTGTTTGTTTGGCCGATCCGGTAGTAAGCGATCAAAAAACTGATGTGCCATTTTTAATGGTGCATGAGGTAATGAATAAAAATCGTATATCCGTGCCAGAGATATATGATTATGACATAAAAAAAGGATATTTTTTAGAAGAGGATTTAGGGGATGATACACTGTTATCTCGTCTAGCAATGATACAGGATTCTTTACAGGAATATGAGATTTATAGACAATTGCTGGATGAATTAATTCGCATCCATAAAATAGGTCCAGATAAAAATAATGAGAGATGTTGCTTTAAATTATCGTTTGATAAAGAAAAACTTTTTGATGAGATTCAGTTTACCAAACGTTTTTTTATAACTAACTACTTAGGTGTTGAGTTATCAACTCAACAAGAGCGTATTTTTGATAGTTGTTTTTTAAATATTTGTCTTGAGCTTTCTTCAACGCCTAAAGTTTTAACTCATCGAGATTTTCATTCGCGAAACATAATGATTAAAGACTCAGTTAATAGGATTATAGATTTTCAGGATGCCAGGATGGGGATTCCGCAATATGATTTAGTTTCTCTTTTAGAAGACTGCTACTATCTTATTCAACCAGAAAATGTGGATAAGTTGAAAAAATATTATTGGGAAAATTTTGGCCGATCATTCTTTAATAATGATGAGTACGGTGATTTTTTAAGATTGTATGACTTGATGACTATTCAGAGAGTGTTTAAGGCGGTTGGAAGTTTTGCTTACATCTATAAGCAAAGAAAAGATTTGCGTTACATAAAATATATCGGTTATGGAATGGAGAAAGTAAGAACCGTTTTATTGCGATTTAAAGAATATAGTGAGTTATATCAGCTTCTTGCGAAAACGTATTATGAGCATTAAAAGTTGTTTGATTTTAAGTGCAGGTTTAGGAACTAGAATGGGTGCTGTGGGACAGTTGTTACCAAAAGTTCTATGGCCTGTTTTTTCTCAAACACTGCTCGAATTACAGGTAAAGTTTGCAAAATCACTCGGTATTGAGAAAGTATATGCAAATATCCATTATAAATATGAGGAAGTTGTTGATTTTCTCTCCAGCAAGAATGATTTAAAAATTGAATTGTTACACGAGCCAGAGTTACTAGATATTGGTGGGGCCATTCATAATTTAAAGCAGAAACTTGATGATTCTTTAGAGCATGTTTTAATTTTAAACTGTGATCAGTTTTTTATGCTTGATCAGCAAGAATTAATTAAACAATATTTAAGAATGATAGATGATGACCTAGATGTCGTTTTATTTCCCGTTACAGTAAAAGCGGATTCTGGATATAATCAATTATGTACAGATAAAGATAATAATATATTATCACAGATAATTCCGTATGGTTCTCAGCAGAATGATTATATAACTTATTCTGGTGTCTCGATTATTAATTTAAAAAAAATTAAGTATCAATCAGGAGTAAGCAAATTTTTTCAAACCGTTGCAAATCCTGCACTCTATAAGGTTGTAGTTGCATCTAAGCAATGTGGTATAGAATATTGGGATTTTGGTACAAGTAAAAGATATTATGAATCTATTTTTCAGATTGTCAGAGATGCCAAAGTAAAAAATGACAGTTTGTTTGGAAAGTTTTTAAAAAGGTCAAATGTTTTTGTTGATCAGTACTTTAATGATAATGTGCTTTGTTTTAATAAATGTCGCTACAGTAACCCGCGTGATTTAAAGTCAATTATTTTAAGTTCCGATGAGATTGTAGATATCGATAAAGAAGGAATTTACTATAATAGATACTGTAGTGAAGTATAGGCGTTAGGTTTAGATGCTTCATTTATCAGTATTTAATTTTGCATTCTCACTACTTTGCTTTGAGATAAGCCGAATTGATTTGGTAGGGCATATGTGCATGCATGCCATACACAAGTTACATGCCCACTTTTCAATAACATATTTTTGGCCTATTTTTATGATTGCATTTTTAGGACAAATTGAAACGCAGTTATCACAAGAAATGCATGTATCATTTATTTCTAAAAAAGGGATCATAAAAATTTATTCTCCTTAAAGTTTTTAAGATATGATATAATTATGCAATGTATTGTGTATTTTTCAATGAATGGTTAATAAAAGTGAAGATTTTGTATCATGAATGATGTAATTGTTGTTAAACGAATCGCTTTAGTCAGGAATATTTTTTTATTTGTTTGGCTTTCTGTGTTTTTTCTTTATTTCGTTTTTGCCATTTATCTTGGAGATGGCCCTTTTTTAACAAAAACAGCAATTTTATTTCTTCAAAAATTTTGGCCATTTTGTATATTAATGTTTTTAACCTCGTACAGTGTTTATAATGTAAAATCATATTCCAGATGGTTTTTACTGTTTTTTTTAATTATACAGATTACAATTCTGCTTTTTATTTTTATTTATTCACTGGATAAAGTGATATTATTTTTATTTTTAATATACATGCTTTTTTCTGCATACTTTTACATTCTTTGGATGGTTGAGGTTTCTCTTGCTCAATATAATCCACGGTATTTTTCAAATATTATTGGCCCAAAAAACTATCATAATTTAGAAATCGTAGTTGTTGGTTCTACTGGTTACGAGTATGAAGGTATTTGTACAAACTGGGATCAAGAAAGTATTTTTGTCTTTTTTGATACAGGTTCTCCTCCCATTAACAACGAAAGGATTGATATAAAAATAAAATATGCCGGCCTAGAGTATAAAGCGCATGGGGAAATTATTGCAACTTACTGGAAAGGTGTCGGGATAAGTTTTTTATGCAATAATGATGATGGTAATATATTTACTTGGGATGCATGTTATCAGATTGTTAAAGAAAGAGGCATTATTGCAAATTCGTAGTAATACAAGGAGTTTTCTAATGAGATTGTGCAATATCTTTGTTTTGTTTGCTGTTGGTTTATCTTTGTTTGCTTGTAATGATCAAAAAGATCCACAATCAGTATTATTAAAGTATATTGATTATCGATTTGCTGCCAATCAAACAAAAGATGAATTGTTAAAAATGACAACAGGAAATCTATATCAAAGCATTACTATGATGACCGATGAAGATTTTGAACAGTTTAAAAAGGTAGATTCAAGAAGAAAAAAAGCGGTAAATATAAGACTGGCCAATTGTTCTGCCGAGCGCTGTAGTATTACATATGTCATCAGCTATCAAGAGCTCCAAAATGAACAGACTGTTGTTGAGGCAAAGAAAATTGCAACTTTAGAAAAAGTCGATGGAAATTGGAAATTATCAGATGTTGATAATGTTAAGACTTACATTAATGCTCAAACACCAATAGATATCGGTTTGTAGCGTAATGGGCATAATTTTCCCCGTTTTGTCGAGTTTTTATTTTTTTTTAGGTTTTAAGGAACTTTAGCCGATACCTTTTTTGTATGAAAAAAAATGATGGGGATTTGTTAATAGATATGATGTTAAACGATACTTACCGAATTATTGAAGATTCGGAAAAGGAAGAGTTTTGCATAAAAACGACAGAAGAGTTAGTTAGTTTTTGTCGCCAAAAGTCTATATTGTTAATGGATATTTTTAATATTGATAATCAATTTTATAGAGTCTCTTCTTTGAATGGAGAGTTTGGACTTGATTTTCCTATTAATTGGTCTTTGTTTGCAAAAATGTATATTTCTCAACAGCAAAATATGAATTTTGTGGAGCTTGTGGATCGCGTTTCAGATACAGATGATCTTCTACTGATTTTGAGTGATTTCGCAAATTATGAGTTTGAACTTCTTTTTTTCTCTATATCTGGGCATCTTGGAATGATTTTTCTTCCATATACAAACGATTCTGAGTTCATTAAAAAATTTTGCTATAATAGCTTATTAGATACAAAGTTGATTAAAATAGAAAATGCGGCATGATAAGTTTTGTCTACTATAATGCCATATAGTAGTCTTTCATCATTTTTGCATCTTTTTCTAAATTTGGACTATTACAAATAACATAACCACGACAATCAAATTTTTTCAGTGCTCGTAGAAGGTCTCGCCAGTTAAAGTCTGAAGATTCTAGATTTAAGTGTTTTAAGTCACCTTTAGAATTAGAGCTAATTCCGGATAAATGGATATGCATGTTTTGAAGGGCATTTTCAGAAAGTTCACCTTGTAGTGTTGTTAATACTTCGCAAAATTCATCATATGTGTTGTATTGATTTGTTCTAGCATAAAGGTGTGAAAAATCCATACATGGACTGCATGAATTAACCGATTTTGTTAGAGCGATTAATTCTGCAAGAGAGCCAAATTGACTTGTTTTACCAGTTAATTCAGGTCGTAATTCTATTTCAATGTCAAGTTTGGCCAACCTTTCTTCTATAACGTTTAAACTTTTTTCAACAAGATCAAAAACATCATAAGGCGAATCTTTCATATAAAAAGCGGCATGAAACGTCATCGATTCTGCACCACAAAGGTCAGATATTTTTGCTGTTTGTATAATTCTTTCAACAGAAGCATCAATTTTGTCCTGCTCTCTGGCATTTAGATTTATGTAATAAGGGCCATGCGATGTTAAGGGGATACCTAATTCATAAGATACTTTACGAAGACCTGAAGAAATCTCTTCTTTCATTCTAACACCATGAGCAAATTCAAGTTGCATACAATCAAGGCCTAAAGCATGAACTTGCTTGACACCCTCAATAGGATTATTCTTTTTTTGAGTACTATGAGGAATGCCTGCTGTGCCAAATAGAAGTCTTTGAAAATGCATAATATTACTTCTCCCATAAAAAAAGACCGAAAAGGCCATATCTGTTTGAAATAAGTTAGAAATACGTGCGGATTTATAGCTCTTTTAATGATTCTTGTCTATAATTTTAAGGTAACTTTGTAATAATGACAGACATCGTAATATCAGGGAGTCTTTTGAAGCAAGTAATAAAAAATATCTCATTGTTTTTATTATTATTGGCCATATTAGTATTGCCATTATTTTTTATTTTTATGCTCCTTTTCTCATTGATTATTCCTGTGATTTATATCGTATGTGCTATTTTTATTATTTTGATATTTTTTCATGACAAGATATTACTAAATTTTTTTTCTGCAAGAAGACTGCAGGCGGGAGGTTATTCTTGTGAAATTATTACTAATTTTTCTTTTCGTGCCATGATACATAAACCACAACTTTATTTTTCAAAAAGGTACCCAAATAATTTGTACATTGTTGACTCTTTTTTTTTTGGCCCCTCTATTGTTATTGGAGAGAATGTTTCAAAAGAGCTTAGCAGTAATGAATTATCGTCAGTTTTGGCCGTTGCGATTAATCAAATAGCAAGAGGAAATAATAAATTTAAAAGCATTCTTTTTTCATTGATAATTATTTTTTATATTCCTTTTTGGCTTAAATATTTTTTTCGTGAAACACAATTAAGACTAGGTATTGCTAGGCCACTTCAATATCTTTTTTATCCTATAGAGTTGTTATGTTATCTTGCAAAAAAAATTATTGGCGAATATAACGCGACCAATTCTAAAGAAATAGAAATAGCAAGTAGATTATTTTTAATTTCCCCAAAAGATATTCTTTCATCATGCACAAAGATATATTTTTTGAATAATAAGTCTTCAGAGATAATGTCTGATTATCTTGTTAGACATTTTGCACTTGTTGATAGCTATAGAGATAATTTCTTATATATGTTTTACCACGATTAGAAGTGATAAATATGGAAAGAATTAGAAAAAAAATAGAAGATCATTTAAAATATTATCCGATTTTATTTACCTGTCTGTTTGTTATTGTTTTATTTCAATATCAGTTTACTTCTCTAGAATCATTACTATATGACCTAAAAGTTAAGAACGATATTGTAATGTCAAATGATAATAATATTGTTCTTGTCACATTAGATGATGAATCTGATGAATTTCTTGGGGATCGATATCCATATACTTATGCAACACATGAGAGAGCATTAAGTAAGTTGGTTAATGATAATCCGGCAATAATTAGTTATTTTGTAAAATTTAATAGACCAACAACGGATAGAGAAAAAAACAACATTGTAAATATAAAAAAAAGTATTGCAGATTTTTCTGGAAGAGATGGCCTTGTAAGACTTGGTATTGAAATGGGGCTATGGAGAGAGGAGCTACCTCCAGTGGAACTACAAGATGTTGGATATTCAATATCTGTATTAGATGTAAAAAATAGTGATAAATGGCAAGATGGTGTTGTTAGACGTGCAATTTTGGGAATTTCAGGAAATGAAAGCTTGCATCTTTGGACGGCAAATAAATTCAGACAGCTACAAGGAGAAAAACCTTTTGATGAGAGAAGTATATATGGTTCTTATTATCAAAGGAATGCAGACGCAACGTTTGCTTATTTTAGATATTATAACTTTTTAACATCAACAGCTTCTAATTCAAAAATAAAGACAATTCCGTTTCATCGTGTAGTTGTTGGAAATTTTCCAGATAATTTTTTTAAAGGAAAAATAGTTTTGGTTGGTCCAAGTTATATTTCTCAATATAGCGATTATGTTTTAACTCCACTGGATAGGGAGAGGGCCTCAGCGTCCAAGCTTGCAGTACATGCGCAAATAATTTCTTCTATAATCCAAAATAAAACTGTTCAAACGGTTCCTCTATGGGTTTCTATGCTTTTGTCTGCAGCATTCGCCCTATTAATGATTTTTGCAATGGGAAAAATGCGACCAACAGGAGGACTTTTTATTACAATCGGTCTTAGCTTGTGCGTTGTTATTTCATCCTACATGTTTTTTGTATTATTCGGAATTGATTTACCTGTTGTGCATCAATTATTAACCATTATTGGTGTATATTATATAAGTATTCCATTTCGGGCCATTATCGAGTATCGCAAGAGATTTGCGATAGAGGAAGAAGCAGAATTACTTAAAAAAGTCGAAGGATTAAAGCAAAATTTTATTTCATTAATGAGCCATGATTTAAAAACTCCTGTAGCAAAAATTGCAGGAATGGCCGATGTGCTATATCACCAAAATCAAAATAACATAGACAATAAAAAGGGCCTGATGGCCATCATAGATGCCACAAAAGAGTTAAATAAGTTTATAACATCTATTCTTGATTTAACAAAAATAGAGTCTCGCAATATGCGTCTTAATTTGGCACACAAGGATTTAAATCAAATTATTGAGAGCGTGGTAGAAGAATTGCACTATGAAGCAGATAAAAAGAATGTTGAAGTTAAAACTGAATTATCTGCATTATACCCGATAGAAATGGATCAAATTTTAATTAAAAGGGTAATTTCAAATCTGTTGGAAAATGCGATTAAATATTCAGGAGAAAATACATCTGTTGTTTTGACTACCTGGGATGATCCCGATTGGGTATATTTGCAAGTTGCAGATACTGGAAAGGGAATTCCAAAAGAAGATTTACTTTATGTATTTGAGAAGTTTTATCGAGTAAAAAATGATGATAGTCACAAAATTAAAGGCACAGGACTTGGTCTTTATTTAGCAAAATATTTTGTAGAATTGCATGGTGGAATAATTGATGTACAATCAGAGATTGGGAAAGGTACAACATTTACGCTTAAGTTTAAAAATGCCTGAGCCACTTTTGTTTAAGGAGTTATTATGCATAATGTTTTAGTTGTTGATGATGACAAGGTTTTGCAAGAATCTGTTCGTCAAGCGTTAGAGTATCATCAATTTCATGTAAAAGTTGCTGACAATGGACAAGAGGCAATAAACGCGGTTTATCGTGAAAAATATGACTTGGTAGTTATGGATGTTAATATGCCAGGTATGAGCGGTATTGATGCTTTGGTTGAAATAAAAAAACATGATCCATCAATTATTGTGCTTATTATTACAGCATATTCAAATGTTCAAGATGCAGTTCGAGCTGTTAAAGAGGGAGCTTATAATTATTTGGAAAAGCCCATTACATCAGAAAATTTGGTTGCCTTAATTAAACGAGCATTAAAAGCTCGTTCGTTTGTTGAAACGTCAGCATTTTCGGCACCGATGCTTTCTTTGGGAGATAAGACTCAAGATAAGTTTGTTGGACAATCAGATGCAATGAAAAAAGTTTTTGGTGTTATTACACGTTTGGCACAAGTTAATACTCCGGTTTTAATAAGAGGAGAATCTGGAACAGGAAAAGAGCTTGTTGCCAAGGCAATACATTATAACGGTCCAAGAAAAGATGGCCCGTTTATAACAATTAATTTGTCGGCAATTCCAGATACTTTAATCGAGTCAGAACTTTTTGGGCATGAAAAAGGTGCATTTACAGGGGCCCACGAGAGAAAAACAGGTAAGTTTCAATTTGCTGATGGAGGAACAATTTTTCTAGATGAAATTGGTGATATCACTCCTTCAATGCAAGTAAAGCTTCTAAGAGTCATTCAAGAAAAAACCTTTAATCCAGTAGGATCAAATCGGGATGTAAAAGTAGATGTAAGAATCATTGCCGCGTCTCATCGTCCGTTTGAAAAAATGATTGCAGATGGAAGCTTTAGGGAAGATCTTTTTTATCGTTTAAATGTTTTACCTGTATATTTACCATCTTTAAGAGAAAGAAAATCAGATGTGCCGTTTTTGCTTGATTACTATATTCAATATTTTAATGGTGTGCATAACCTGCAAATAAAAGGACTTTCTCCAGATGCTCTGAAAGTTTTATCAAGTTATGATTGGCCTGGAAATATTAGAGAGTTAAGAAATGTTATTGAACACGCATTTATTATAGAAAGCTCTGATATGATTCAGCTTGGGTCACTACCAGAGTCTTTAAATAAAAAATCTCCCCAAGAAAAAGCGATAAATAGCAATGATGATTCTCATTTTAACGATGTTATCGATTTAAAGAATATTCAAGATTCTATTATTGATGAAGCGGTAAGGGGAGAGGTTAATCACAGTTCTTATCGATTTAATTTTGAAATCAAAATGGAAAATAATGATGTAAAAATGGATTTTCAGTATGCCAAAGATTTATTTGAACGAGAGTTTATTGTGCAGGCTTTAAAAATTAATAGAGGTAGAATAAATCAAACAGCACTAAAGGCCAATATTCCAAAAAAGACATTACTTAGAAAAATTGAAAAATATGAGATTCATCCAAAGGATTATCAGTGAGGATAAAACAAATTCATTGGGCGCTTAAGTTGTTTATTATTTTTTTTGTTTTAGTTGTGTTAGATCAAATAACAAAAATGATTGTTCATCATAATTTTTATCTTGGAGAAAGTATTCCCATTATCGATGGGTTATTCAACTTGACCTACGTTAGAAATCAGGGAGCAGCGTTTGGCTTTATGGCACAAGCAGAAAGCAGCATAAGAACTTTTTTGTTTTTACTTATTCCAATACTTGCTTGTGTTTGGTTGTTGTTTTTAATTTGGCAAACAAAAGATAGCAACAAAGTTCTAACGATGGCATATACATTGATTTTAACTGGTGCTATTGGAAACTTGATTGATCGTGTTAGATTTGGGTATGTTGTAGATTTTTTAGATTTCTATTTTAAAGGAGCACACTTTCCTGCATTTAATATTGCGGATTCTTGTATCACAATTGCAGCGATACTTTTGATATGGGATTTTTTCTTTCAATTATATTTAAGTAAAAAAAATAGTTAGCTTGTTGGTGATTTTTAATAATATGATATATCCATATTTTATTGGCCTTGCGACTGGTGTTGGTTCTTTAATCACTATAAATCTATTACAGAATGTATACGTAAAAAAAACATCAGTACTGATACTGTTGTTCGTATTATTTTTTTCTTTTATGTTTGGGAAAATTTTTTACTTACTACTAACCCCTATTGTTGATTTTAGAATAGTTGATGCCGTATTGAGCATTGGAGGACTTGTCTTTTATGGTGGACTGCTTGGAGGGATTGTTGGAGTTTATATTCTGCATCGAATGAGAATTTTAAAGAAATTAAATCATGCTGTTTTTTTTCTTCCAGGTCTTGGAATTGGGCATGGTATAGGCAGGGTAGGTTGTTATTTCTCTGGATGTTGTTATGGAGAAATTTTTCATTTACCAGTACAACTTGTTGAAGCGATTAGTGTTTTTTTGTTAGGCATTCTTGTATATCGGTTGCTGATACATAATATTGCAAAAAATAAAATTATCATACTATATCTACTATTATATTCTATGATCAGATTCTTTTTAGAATTTTTTAGACAAGATAAAATTCGTGGTGTCTTTCATTTTTTTATCCAGATATCTTTTTCTCAAATTTTTTCTGTAATAATTATTGTGGTAATACTGAGTACTGTTTTAATATATAGAAAAAAAAGGAGATTATAAGTATGCCAAAATCTCAAGTTTATACACGAACAGGTGATCAAGGTGAAACATCTCTTGCAAACGGTGATAGGGTTTCGAAAACTTCTGAAAGAGTTAATATTTATGGACATATCGATGAATTAAATTCTTATTTAGGACTGATTGTTTCTTTTTTAAAAAAAGAAACAACAAATAAAGATATAGAAAATGATTTAGAAACAATACAGATGGAGCTATTTTCTTTGGGTAGTAATTTAGCATGTCCAAAATTAGACAGAAATAAAAACAAAATCCCTAAATTGTCTGATAATTTAATAAAAATGTTGGAATTAAAAATTGATGAGATGGATGAGCAGTTACCAAAGCTTGCAAATTTTATTTTGCCAGGAGGAACAATTGTTGGGGCACACATACATGTTGGTAGAACAATTTGTAGAAAAATAGAACGTTTAATGATTGATTTTTTTAAAAAAGAAGAAGATGAGGAACTGCATTCACAGGCCCTCATCTTTATTAATCGACTATCTGATTACTTATTTGTTTTAGCAAGATATGTAAATTTTAAATCAGGATCGATAGAGAAATCATGGCATTAGTTCTTAAAAATGGCCGTACCAAAACTTCCAGGCATTTTAATTTCTTGTAACAACTCTTCTGGTTTACTTATTCCACAAATATGAAAAACATCTAAATCTCCTTGAAATAAAGTAAAACCTTCTTCTAGTTTTGGAATCATGCCACCTTCAACAATTTTATCTGCGATAAGTTTTTTTGCTTCTTGATGAGTCAGTGTTGAATATCTAGACGATTTATCATTAATATCTTTAAATACTCCACCAACCTCAGTTATTAAAACAAGTTTTTTGGCCTTTATAGCTTTTGCTATTTGCACAGAAATGGTATCTGCATTTATGTTGAGAACTTGGCCATTTTCATCACAGGATAGTGGATTAACAACAGGTACAATATTGTTATTAATTAAAGACTCTAGAGCAAAAGTATCAACACTTGTAATGTCTCCAACAAAACCAAAATCAATAATTTCACCATTGCTTCCGGAAACCGCTTTCGGAGGACGTTTTTTTGCGTTGAGAAAACTTATTCCACTTGCTGATAATGCGATCACTTTATGCTTTTTTAGCATTGCTAAAATGTCACTATTAATAGTTCCAGCAAGAGACATTTTCATGACGTCCAGAGTTTTTTCACAGGTAACCCTTCTGCCTCCAACCATTTTTGGTTCAATACCAAGTGTTTTTGATAGTTTTGTTGCTGCAGGGCCACCACCATGAACTAATATTATTTTTTCTCCTTGATTTACAAGTTCTTTTATTGAAGATGAAAGATTAGATAACAGTGTTGGTGTCTCTGCAATTTCTCCACCAAATTTTATAACAATAGCTTCAGACATAAATTGCTCCCCTATAATTGGAAAATATTTTTTATGGCCAAGATCCAAATTCATCAAGGCCTGTATCTTCTTTAAGTCCAAACATTAAATTCATATTATGAATTGCTTGTCCGGATGCACCTTTTACAAGATTGTCGATTGCACAAATACTTGCAAGTGTTTTTGTTCCAAGTATTTCTTCTCGCATTGTATATCCAATTTCTGCTGTATTTGTATCTGCAATATGTATAATTTCTGGATAATTTCCAGAGGGACAAAGATCGATAAATGGTTCTTGTCCGTAGCAGTCAAAAAATACTTTATCAATGTCTGCTTTATTTAAATTAGATGGCATTTCAACAACGGAGTTAACTAAAATTCCTCGAGTGATTGGTGCTGACATTGGAATAAAATTTAAACTAAAATGTTGTCCACCGGCCTGGGTTAATACTTGCTCTACTTCTGGGAGATGTTGGTGGTCTAGCGGTTTATAGCTTTTAAGATTTCTACTTCTTGTTGGGTGGTGAGTGCCTTCTCCTGGATGAACTCCGCTACCACTGCTACCTGTAGGTCCTATAATGGTGGCCTTTTGATTTTTTAATAATCCAGCTTTTGCTAATGGTAAAAGTGATAAGGCAATTGCTGTAGCAAAGCAACCAGGATTAGCAACATAATTGGCCTCTTTTATTAAATTTCTATTAATTTCAGGCATTCCATAGACAAATTTTTTCAAGTTGTCTGGGTTTGTATGTGTTGTTTTATAATACTTATTATAAAGATCTACGTTTTGAATTCTATAGTCTCCAGAAAAATCAATAATACGAACACCAGTTTCTAAAAGTTCAGGAACTTTTGTAAAAGAGACTTTATGTGGAAGCGTTAAAAAAACTAAGTCACTTGATTTTGCGACTTCTTGGGCAGAAAGATTTTCAAAAGTATATGGAAGTTTTCGTCTAAAGTTTCTATGAACTTTTCCGACGTTTTCTCCAATATGATCAATACTTGCAATCTTTGAAATTTCAACATTTGGATGCTTAACAAGCCTTTTAAGAAGTTCTGCGGAAGTGTATCCTGTTCCACCCATAATCGAAACACGAATTTTTTTCGTCATATAAAATCTCCTTTAATAAATTATTATTTTATAACTTCTAAAATTGTTTTCTCAATGATTTTAAAAATATCATCAATTTGTTCATCTGTTATGATGACCGGAATTAGAAAACGAACTCTTACTGGATTGCTGCCGGCAGAAAATGCAATAATTCCGTTTTCAAAAAGTACTTTTAGAAATGTATCTGTTATTGCTTTTGAAGCATCACCAACTTCAAATGCAATCATTGTTCCGACACCACCGATATGACCAATTTTACCTTTGCAACTACCATTTTTTAAGTTGTTCAAGCGCGAAATAAATCCTTGTTCAATCTTTTTGTTTCTCCCATGCTCTCCATAAAAATTTCCCTTTGTTAAAAAATCGACTGTATTAAGTCCTGCATTTAAAGCAGCAAGAGAACCATTAAATGTCCCGGCAATAAGACCAGCCTTGGGATTTAACTCTGCTGTATAAAAAACTCCACAAGCTTGTAATGCTTTGCCAATCGTAACGACATCAACATACTCATCAAGTTTAAAATGCTGAAAGGCAAAAAGCTCGTGAGTTCTACCAAAAGATTGAACTTCATCAATCCAAACATAGAGTCCATGATCTTTTGCCCATTTAAAAAGACCTTCATAGTATTCTCTTGTTCCGAAGATAAACCCACCCTCACCTTGGATTAGTTCAAGCATTAAAGCACAATATTCTCCAGGAGCTTTGGCCCAAGCTTCTTCAAGTCCTTTGATGGTTTTTTCTAAAGCTGCATTTGGATTTTTATAATCATAATTTGGAACATGTTCTACATGAACTGATTTTGGCATCCCTTCCCTATAGGACGCATTATAGGTTATATCTTGGGTAGCAACAGTTCTGCCTGCAAAAGCTTTATCGAGAGCAAGTATTTTATAGTTTGGTGCTTTTTTTTGCCAAATTATTTTTAAAGCAGTGTCATTTGCACAACTTCCAGACATGGCATACCAAAAATGTTTTAGGCGTGATTTTTTAACTTGTTCTAAAACTTTTTTTGTTAGTGCGTGTGGCTCTTGGTAAGTTAATAAATTGCCGCACATTACAACATCGCTACAGGCCGTTTCTAAGTGTGCTTTTACGTTTATAGGATGAGCATGCCCTAAAATATTAACACCAATAGCATTAATTAAATCATACTTAATTGATCCATCAATTAATTCTGTTAATGGACCATTACCTCGACCAGATGATACGTAATTAAAGAAAAAATTTCTACCGCGAAGCTGTTCATACTCTTTTAAAAGTTTACTCGGATTTTCTTTTTTATCGTTATCGGCTGCTTTAACTTTGTTTATTTTTTTTTGCTCATTTATTATTTCATTTGCAATCGAGTCGATTAAAGAACTTAACTTGTCAGAATTTGCTCCAAAAATCATATTTTTCCTTTTGTTGTTTTCCTATAATTCTCATCTATGGGGAAAATAATGTCTTGCATTGCTTTCCTTTTAATAGCGGATGATAATTTTTTGTATGGAGAATAATAACACAGTTTCAATAATGAAGTCATTAGAGTCGCAATATTTGCAACATAAATATAGTGAAGGGATTGATCTATTAATAAAAAATAAAGACTATTTTAGTCGGGATATGTTTCATTATAATCTATCGTCTTTGTATGCAAAAAGTGGAGATTATGCGTTAGGACGATACCATATAGAGAAATCTATGCATTATGGAAATATTGGTCCTAAGGCATTAAATAACTTGGATTTTATGCGTGAAAAACTAGCAGTTAAAGATGCGAGCTCATCGAATCTTTTTTACGAACAGGTAATTGGCAACCTAACTTGCTATCCCGATCTATTATTTACATCGATTTCTTTGTTTTTTATTTTGTGTGCCTTTGTTTTGTTTTTAAAACATAAAATTATAAGAGTTGTTCCATTTTTAATGTTGATACTGCTAGCATGTGCTCCAATCGTTATAAAAAAAACAGTAGATCATTATTTTATAAGCGGTATTTTACTAAAAGATTCTTTCTTAAAAGCTGGCCCGTCAGAAATTTTTCCAGATGCAGGAAATGTTAAGGCAGGGAGTAAGATAATTTTTACAAAAATTGACAATGGTTGGTTTAAAATAATTTTCCCCGGAAATTTAGATGGCTGGATCAAGGGCGAAAATATCGGAATTCTTTAAAGGGGACATTCCATGACTTCTCATGAAAAAGAAATGACAAAAAGTTATCAAGAAGGCGAGGTATCAGATACTCTAGATATTTCTACGCTTGTGTATTTTTGGCAGTCAGGCCCATCACTTTTTTCCAAAAAAGACAATATTCCTAAATTTTTACGAGGACATATTGTTTTTCGCAATTTTCATGATGAAGAGCTAAGGATACTTGGTAGTTTTTTTCATGAAAGGATTTTTGATGATCAAGAGATAATTTTTAATCAGTTTGATCCCGGGCTTGGTTTTTATCTTATATATGAAGGGAATGTCGATTTGTGGGCCAGAGGGAGTGCCTCAGGGATATCAACAGAAAAATTTTCTGATATGCGCCATGTTATTTTATTAGATAAAGGTGATTATTTTGGAGAGCTTGCACTGTTGCAAGAAAATAATTATCGCCCGGCCACTGCCACCTCTAAAGGAAAAAGTACTTTGCTTGCAATTTATCGTCCAGACTTAGAAGACCTCATCTCTTCAAGACCAACCGTTGCGGCCAAGTTATTACAGAGTCTATCGTCAATTTCGGCAGAAAGAGTGTGTCATTTAACCAAAGAGTTATCTAGATTAAACAAGAAAATACAACAACTAGAAGCTGGCAATGAAATTAAAAAATAATAAATACAATACTCGAGAGTTGGTTAGAACATTTTTTTTCTTTTTTATTATTATTGTTTCTGTTTTCTTTTGTTACGATTTGCCAAGAATTTCTTTACCTCTATTGGCCGCCTATATTATTTCCATTGTGGTTGAGCCGGCCATTCCGTTTTTGAATAGATTTGGTATTCGTAAATATTATTCTATTGGAATCATCTACGCTGTATTGATCTTTTTTATAACTTTTCCTCTTTTAAAATTAGTACCACATTTAGGAGAGGAAATGCAGAATGTTGTTACAAGTTTTCCAAAAATAGAAAGCTATCTTGATCAAAAGTATTCGTATTATATTGGGTTATTAAACGATACTTTTGGATTGGATGTAAGTAAAAAAGGCGTTCGTGATTTTATTGCAGTAAACTCAACCGTTACAACAAAAATTGTTACAGATATTCCCAAATATTTTGCTTCCGTTATAGAGTGGATGTTTTTAGTGCCGTTTTTTTTGTTTTTCTTGCTTCGTGGATTTGAAGGTAAAAGAGCTTTTTTATTAAAATTTTCACCGAACTTCCTTTACGAAAAAGTTTATCAAATTTCATATAACTTTAATAAACAGATGGGGAGATACATAATTGCTAAAATTATAGAGGCAACGATACTAGGTTTAATTATTACAGTTGGCTTGCTGTTGATGGGTGTCGAGTTTTCATTGCTTCTTGGTATTTGGGCAGGGATAACGAATATTATACCGTATGTTGGTCCCATTTTTGGAGCGATCCCTGCATTTATTTTTGTTATAGCAAAGTATGGAGTAGGGAGTATTACATACGGTGTTTTTATACTGTATTTTGTTGCAAATGCCATTGATCTATTTTTGGTTTTTCCTGTTTTAGTTTCTAGAATTGTTAATTTACATCCGCTTGCAGTTGTAACAAGTGTTATTGTCGGCTCTCATTTTTTGGGAGTTATAGGAATGCTTGTTTCAATACCTGTTTTAGCGGCACTGAAATTAGTTTGGAAAGAATTCTATAGTGAATTTTATTCAGATGAAAATTCATTTCAGCAGATTGAAAATTAAAATGTTTAGAATGTGTCATTTTTGTGAAAATCTTAATATTTTGACTTAATCTTAATGCAAATGATAAAATCATTGGCACGGTAATTCTTCTTTTGGAGAGCGGTAAATGAAACAAGAAGTTGTTATAAAGATACTATTATTGATTATTTTATTATTTAACTATGCTTGTAGTACAACAAGACCAGAGGGTAGCACTGAGGCCGAAATATTATTTAAAGAGGCCCAACAAATGGTTGAGGACAAGCGATACTTGCTTGCTACTGAAAAACTAAATTTGATAAAATCAAAATATCCATATAGTTTTTATGCAACGCACGCTGAAATGTTGCAGGCCGATATATTGTTTAAACAAGAGAATTATATAGAGGCAGCCGCAGCGTACACTCTCTTTATGGAGTTTCATCCAAAACATGAGGATATAATTTATGTCTTGTGGCAAATTGCAGAATCCTACTACAATCAACTTCCATCAAAAATAGATCGTGATTTAAGTTCTGCAAATGAAGCAATAAAATACTACAACGAACTTATTTCACGTTATCCTGAGTCTTCTTATATAGAGAGTGCTAGGAAAAAAATAAAAGATTGTGAGGATATGCTCAAAAATAGAGAAAAATATATCGCTGATTTTTATTATAGAACAAATGATTATGAATCGGCGTTGTTTCATTATAAATTAATATTAAAAAACTTTAACGATGTTTCTTTGCAGGAGCACGCAGCAATTAGAGTTATAGATTCTCTCTATAATTTAAAAAAATATTCAGAATGCTTGGAGCAGGGAGAAGAATTATTAAATCAAGTTTCTAATGATTTTAAAAACGCTCTCAAAAAAACAGTCTCTTTTTGTAAAAAAAAAATAAATTCTGAGGCGAATTAGGAGAAGTGTATGTCTAAAGATACAAACCCATTACTAGAACAAGTAAAAAAATTAGTTGGAGAAAAAAAATATAAGGAAGCTCTATTGGTATTAGATAATATTTTTATTTCTGATGAAAAAAATATTGATGCTTTATTGTACCAAGCAAATTGTTTTAATGCACTTGGAGAAATTGGAAAGGCCATAAAATCTTTTAACAGACTTTTGTTAGTTGATCCATCGCACACAGATGCTGCAATTAGCTTGTCGATTTTATACAATGATATTGGTAGATATGAAGATGCTAAAAAAGTTTTTGATCAAGCAAATGAAAGAGTAAAAAGTAAGACAAATAATACATTTTTAAATGATGTTCATGTGAATAAAAAATTTGCGGCAAAACACTATGAACTTGCTGATATGTATATGACTTATAATCGCCTTGATGATGCCCTTTTTGAGTATAACAAAGTGGTTGCTCTTGATGGAGACAATTTAGAGGCAAGAATTAAGATTGCAAAAGTTTTTGCAAAAAAGGGATTTGTCACAAAAGCGTTTGATGAATTAAAACGGCTTAAAATGGAGCATCCTGCTTTTTGTGAGGGGCGTATTGCTCTTGGTGTTTTATATTACGCAAATGGAAAAGTATTAGAAGCGCAAGCTGAGTGGCAAAAAGTTTTGGCAAGAAATCCAGCAAATGCTAACGCCCAAATGTATTTGAACTTATCCAAGACCGCGACTGAAACTTCTTTATAAGCAACTTTGATTATATTAAGAAGATAATTCGACGTTTTTAACAACGGTCTGTTTGATCTCTTTTTTTGCAGAATCTGCCGAACCACTTGTACTAGATGCAGGTGTAGAAATTCGCTTTGTATCGTCAGAATAAAATTGCATTGAAATATGTTTTTTAAGAGAGTTATACATAAGATGTTTAACATCTAACTTATTGTCTTGAAGAACAATTTGTCTTGCGATTTTATTTTTATTATTGATTACGATTGGAGCTTTCATGTTTGCAGACATTTCCGTTACATTTGCAGGAATTGTCAAAATACTGTAGATGCTTGCCCCATTTAAGTTTTCTAATTCCAAGCTCACCATCTCTGCAGGAAGAAGCTTTACCTGATAATCTGGTGCAAATATTTTTGGCTCTAGCAAAGGGAAGGCGATTGATTTATCTTCTGCAGACTGTAACCATAAAATTAGAGTTCTATCGCCTGGATCAACAATGAAAAACTTGGTTAATGTATCAAAACCAAGAATGCCTTCTTTAAATAATATAATATCTTTTTTATCAACTTCTAATTCACCGAATCTTGTGGTGCTTATCTTCACTGTTTGCCTCCAAAGAATACGTTGTCGAACCAACGTTTAAATTGATTCTATCAGTCAAAAATACAAAAGTGCAAGAAGGAATTTATTTCTGTCTTAAGATAAATTTTAAAAGATAAACAAAAAACGGTTATTTTTTTAGTAATTCATCAGAAAGAGCAGAAATTCTAGAAAGATCTGTTTGCGAGGCCTCAGTGTTTTGCTCTTGAATAGCAACATAAACCTCTTCTCTATGAATTTTTGTCTCTTTTGGTGCTTTTATGCCTAAACGAACTTGCTTGCCCTTTATTTGGACAACAACAATTTTGATATGATCATCTATCGCAATACTCTCGCCAAGCTTCCGTGTTAGTACCAGCATGTAAAAAACCTCTCGTGGAACCATCCTGATTCGATCGCCTAAACGATATATTATGTTGCTAAAGAAAAGGCAAGCAAAAAACTCAAAATAAGTGCTTAATGTGAAAATTTTGCTGTGCGCAGGCCAAAAAATATTGCGTTTATTGAGTTATTTTAAGAAATCTAAGAGATTCTGATTGATCATCTGATTACTTGTTTTATAGCTAACCTTTAAAATATCTTGCTGCTTTCCAAGATCAGACATTAGTTCCGCAACATCAGCATCTACTAATTTAGAATATAGTGTAGAATTGTTAATAACTTCTGCTTCAATATTTTGTCTAGATGTCTCTAGTGTATTTAAAAGAGATCCAACTTGTGTGCGAAGAGTTATCAGTCTTCCAACACTACTATCAAATTTTTCTAAAAGATTTTGTATCGTTTTTGAATCATTGTTTTCTAAAGCACTAACAAAGGTTTGTAATTGTCCAAATAAACTTGTTCTATTGTAAAAATCTTCACTTTCATTTTTACTATTTTTATCTTCAACTGATGCAAGACCTCGTGATACTTTTGGAGCAGTTAATTCTATGGGTTCTTTTTCTTTTGAATTAATGGTTTCAACTTTTTTTTCATTTTGATTGGAATTTATTGAATGAATTTGTCTTTGACCAATGTCTTTTTCCATACCAAAGAAAAGTTCTTTGCCTGTAAGATTTATTGGAGCAAAGTAATTTTTTGCAATTTCTAATTTATAGACGCCATCGTCACCAAGATATTTTCCTTCTGCAGTAAACGGTCGCTCTAGAGACTTATATCCCCCAAAAATATATCTTGGGCCAACTTTGTTGTTCGCAATCGAAAGTACTTGATTGTAAATTTGTTTTATCTCTTGTGCTACATTACTTCGAACGTCTTCGTTATAAAAATCAGAAGCTTGAGCGATAGCAATCTCTTTTGCTTTAACCATTAAGTCTGTTAGCTGTTCTATTGCTTGTTCTGTTGCAGTCAACTGCAAACTTGCATGATTTATGTTTCGTAAAAATTGTGCATTATCTTTATTTGCACTATTAAGAGCGAGTGATTCGACAGAACTTAATGGATTATCAGATGGTTTGTTTATGTTTTTAAGGCTTGCTCCTTTAAGATTTAAATCTTCAAGGCGTGATTTCGTTTTTCCTATCGCATATTGTAGGGCAGAGGTACTGCTATTTTCTGAAACTCTGGTCATACCTTATCTCCTACCGCACAAGATCCATTATCGTTTTCAGTGATTGTTCTGCGGTCTTCATTACTTTTGCCGAAGCCTCATATGCGTTTTGGTAGCGTATTAAATTTGCGGCCTCTTCATCTATAGAAACGCCACTAATTCTTTCTCGAAGAGAGTTGGTTTGGGCAAGAATGCCATCAGCTTGCTCTGAATCAATACGAGCTCTTCCGGTTTCCATGCCAATATTAGCAACTATTTTTAAATATTCCTCTTCGAGGGCAGTAGTTCCATCATTAAGAATTTTTTCTTGCTGCAAACGAGAAATTGCAAGCGCGACACTATTGTCCCCAGGAGAATTTGCTCTTGTTGCAGTTGCAATATTTTTTAGATCTTGTCTGATTTCGTTACTTAGGGATATTTGGGCCGCAGCACCTTTTGATGTTATGGGTATTGAGAAAAAATCGATTCCAGTTGTTGGACCTTTTTCATCATAACTAAGGGGTGAGCCATTTGCGTCTGTTGCAATTTGTCGATTAACATAACCTCTGCGATGTATTGCGTTTACCGTATTAGCAAATTCAAATGCAATATTATCGATACTATCTCTTAAAAATGTTATGTCTTGATCGCGGGTTGCGATCAAAGATGCCATACTACCACCACTGAATTTATTTGTTATGTGGTGACTCGGACGACCTGCAAAGAAAATTTGCGCACTGTAGTTAGCATCTCCATCGCTACCTCCTGCATTACCAAGACGTAGTTCCTGAACCTCTGTTCCACTAACAAGAGTTCCAACATCTTTGGCATTTACAACGTATCTGTTTTTTTCATCAACAAATGCAGAAATGCTAAATATCTTAGAAAGTTCTCTTAATGCTAAATCTCTTTGATCTCTTAAATCGGCGGTTTCGCCACCAATGCCTTCAAGAGATGTTATGTTTTGATTTAGTTTTGCAATATTTTGTAAAATTTGATTTGCAGATGTAATTTCTTTATCTAGTTTTAAATTAATATTGGCAGCATTTTTATCCAACGTCCAGCAACCGTTGTTGTTCGCCTGGTTCGGGAA
>CAZCDT010000032.1:0-33022 GCA_964497525.1 uncultured Bacteriovoracaceae bacterium | reverse complement strand
GATCGTTACAAATCGCCATTTAAAAACCGACATTATTTAGTGGATTTGGTATTATTAGTGAGGATTGCACCTATGAATAGATATCTTAATTCATATCTTATAAAGGATTTGGATAAAAAATTGATTTTACTATCAGGGCCAAGGCAGGTGGGAAAAACAACGATCACGAAATCATTAAAAATAAATTTTGATTATGTAAATTGGGATACGGCAGAAGATCGCTTGAAAATAGTGAAGAAAAAATGGGATAGAAGTTGTGAACTGATAATTTTTGATGAATTGCATAAAATGAAAAATTTCAAATCTTTTTTAAAGGGGATATATGATAAAGAGGGAATTTCTCCGAGGATTATTGTTACAGGTAGCGCTAGATTAGATATTGCAAAAAAAATGGGTGACTCGATGGCCGGAAGATTTTTCTCTTATCGGATGTACCCTTTAGATTTATGGGAGCTAAAAGCTACTGATTCCCCATTATAGCTCTTTAGCAAGGGATTTAGAAAGAGATCCAAAAACTATAAAATCATGGCCTACAATTCTCGAGAATCTATATGTTATTTTCAAAGTGACTCCTTATAGCAAAAAAATAACGAAATCACTTTTAAAAGAACCGAAGTATTATTTTTACGATTTACAAAGAGTTCGTGGAGATGAAGGAGTGAAACTCGAAAATTTAGTTGCACTGTCTCTTAAAAAACAGATTGATTTTTTAGGAGATACTATTGGTAAATATGGCCAACTTTATTTTTTACGAACAAGAGACGCAAAAGAATTAGATTTTTGTATTATGTGGGAAAATAGAAGTGAGGCATCGTCGTTGATTGAAGTAAAATTAAGTGATAGTAACCTGAGTGCTAATTTTTCTTTTTTTAAGAAATTTATAAAAAATGCAAAATGTATTCAGCTTGTTAAAAATTTAGAAAAAGAAAAACACTATCCGTCTGGAGAAAGTGTTCTCCCTGCGCTAAGCTGGCTTACTGAAATGAAGCTATAGCACATTTAACCCAGATAATGCATTTAAAATCTACTGCGGAAGCAAATTGCTCGATACAGACGGCGTCTTCACAATTTTTTGACCTCCGCTTATTAATATAAGCGTTCGCCCAAAAAATTGTTCAATCCTTGTCTGAATCGGCACTTTGCTCCCTCGCAACGATCTTAAATGCATTATCTGGGTTTAAAGTATACTAACTGCCAAGTCCCTCTTTTAAAAGATCATGCAATCTTAAAAAACCAAGAAACTTCTTATTTTCATCGATTACTGGTAGAACATAAATTTGCTTATTTTTTCTCTCCATCAAAGATAGTGCTGTCATTGCCGTGGCATCAGGATTTATTGTGATTGGCTTTGGATTTAGTATTTCACTTACAGGGGTTTCAAGTCCTTTATTTTTTTTTGTAAAAGTTCGTCTAATATCTCCTTCCATCATAATTCCTAAAAGGAGGTGATTCTCATCTAGAATTGCACAAGCACCAACGGGATAAGTAGTCATTTCTAAAATAGCATCTTTTAAATATGTAAGAGGAGAAACTTTTGGACAAAGATTTATTGGTGTCATCAGGTCTGACACTTTAAGTAAAAGAGATTTTCCTAAAATCCCCCCAGGGTGATTGATTGCAAATCTCTCTTTAGAGAGTCCCACTATATTTTCAAAAATTACGGCCAAAGCATCTCCTAAGGCCAAGGCAAGTGTAGAACTTGTTGTTGGAGCTTGATTATTTATACAGGCTTCTTTGCTAATAGAGGCATCTAAAACGACGTCACAAAAAGAGGCAATGGTTGAATCTGTTTTTCCTAAAATTGCAATTCGCATATTTTTAGCAATAGGCAGATAGGGAACTAATTTTAAAATTTCTTCCGTTGTTCCAGATTTGCTAATAAATAAAATTGCATCTGATTTACCAACGCGTCCCAAATCTCCATGTAAGGCCTCAACTGGGTGCATAAAATGGGAAGGGAGGCCTAAAGAAGAAAAAGTCGATGCAATTTTTTGGGCAATAATTCCAGATTTTCCAACACCACATACAACAAGTTGTCCTCCAAAATTTTTTAGAGATTCAAAAATTGAAACGATATCTTGTAATGATTTGTCATTAAGACGTTTTGATGCAAGCTCTAGTGCTCGGGCCTCCATATGTAAAACATCTTGAGCTATTTTTAAATAATCCACGTTTGATAAATTCCTTGTTTGTACCTATAATTCCAAATCTTTTAACATTTTTTCTCTTCTAGCAAGTAATTTTTTTAAGTAAATATCGCATGATGTCTTAGGGAAACCAGATGCAATCAAAGCGTCGTGTATTTGTTCTGGAGTGAGGGCCGCGATCATTTGTGCCATCCACTTTGCATCATCGGTATTCATTTTCTTAAAGGCCAAATTATCCTCTATTGTTTGAAAAGTGGTAATTTTAAATACACCATTTTTGTTTGTTGTAAATTCCATTGGAAATTTTTCTGGATTATCGTGATGCTTGTTTAAGGATTTATCAGCAACCCCAAGAACTGAACCAACATCAGATATTACATGTTGAAGAATTTTTTTGTTATCAACGTTTAAAAAGCGCAATTTGTTATTATCCCATCTTGCGTCATACCAGTTCAACCATGCAGCAAGAAGTCCTAATCCTCTTAACTCTCTACGATCTTGATGCCCTAGTGTATCCCATGTCCATGCGCCAATATCTATAAAATCATCACGTTTTATTTCAATACTTGTTGCCTTGGTAACAATATGAGAAATTTTATTCTCATTTTCAATAATATAGTTATCATCTATTTTCTCCATTTTTTGTTTTGGATTTTTTAATAAGAATGCTCGCAAATTTTCTCCAGAGATTTTTTCTCCAGACTTTAAAACAGCATGGCGAACGGCCTTGAATGGGTCATGGTACTTTTGTAAATGAATTTTTCCAAGAGTTAAAAATGGAAAAAGTTTTATAGATGTAGTTAAATCTGTACGCGAGTTATATTCTTTAAACATTTTTCTGGTGTAATGAAATTGAATAAATTGAGCATTATCTAAAATATTGACGTTATAGCCTAGTGCCCAAAAAATTCTTGTGGCAAACGCAGATGTTGACTCTTCTGCAAATTTTAAATAGTAAGTCCTGTCATTACAAATAATACTAAAGCCAGGATTTGTTCCTGTTCCTGGTTTTGGTGTACCATAATCACAAATTTTATTATCAAATCTTGGCATCTCATTTCTGTTAAAACCATAAAATAAATCTTTGGAAGCAATGTCGCCGGGATTCTTCCAAAAAGTTGAATCTGTTGGTGTTTCTTGATCTTGTTGTAAATTTTTTGCACGATCAGAAATTTTCCCTAAACCGACGGGGTTATTTATGGCATCAAGATAAATCCCCGGTGCTTTGTGAAGGTATACATGGTGTGGGATTGGACGCCTTTGGCGATAGATTAAGGAGGTGTTAATTTCTTGAATATTATCGATTGCAGCATTGACTATTTCTTGGTTATGAAAATTATTTGCAATAATATCTGCAAGGCAAGCAATTTCAAAAAGTCCGATATACTCTTTGCTTTTTGACTTGTATTTTGTTTTTTCAATATTAATTGCTTGAATCGCTTTTTTTACATTAGTAATAGAGTCGAAAGAAACTTGTATCTTATTGTTTAATTTTAAATTAAAGGCCCTTGCATGCTCGGAATTTACTTTAGGCCCACTAAGTGTTGTACTTGTAGATTCTAGTGCAAAAGAAAAAGAGGATGCAATACAGAAGCTAAGAGCAAATAATGTTTTTTTCATAAAGCAATTCCTATTTTGTAGAGTTAAGTAATAACAAGTTTTTCTATTTTAGATGGATATATGAATTTTTTGTTGCTAATTGAAAAATTTTTAAAGTATGTATAAAATTTAGACGGCGCCTTATCATAATATTTAGTAGGAGTTTTTATGGCACCTTGGGCAAAAAAATGTAGATTGATTGAAAAAGAGTACCAAAATCATGTATTTAAACCAAAATCAATTCCTATGTCTCAACTTGCACAAATAAAAATTGGTCATGATGAATTAGAAGCTTTGAGATTGGTTGATATGGAGCATATGAAGCAATCAGATGCCGCAGAGAGAATGGGTATATCCTCAGCAACAATTCAAAGAATTATTGAAGATTCAAGGGCAAAAATAATTAAAGCACTGGTTGAGGGGCATGCTATTGTTATTGAGGGCGGCGATTATCAGGTTTATTCTGGCAGAAGATAAAAAAGCATCAAAAAATATTGACATAAGTGAGTATATACTCATATACTCTTTAAAAAAACAGCATTTTGTTTTTTAAAAGGAGATATTATGCCAAGACAAGATGGAACAGGGCCTTTTGGGCAAGGGCCAAACACTGGAAGAGGGATGGGCCTTTGTCAAGGAGCAGGCCATCGTGGTTTTCAGCGTGGATGTGGCCATAGAAGAGGTGTGGGTTTTTGGGGTCAAAGATCTCAAGGTGGTGATAGTTTTGATATATCATACCAAGATCTTAATTTAAAAATAGACAGTATTGGCCATGAACTAAATGCGCTAAAAGATCTTTTGTTGAAAAATAATACCAAGGAATAGTAGTGAAAAAAATTGTCATCGCCAGTGGCAAAGGAGGCACAGGGAAAACAACTGTTGCTATAAACTTTGCCACCTTTCTTGCTGATGGTGGTAAGAATAAAGTAATGCTTTTAGACTGTGATGTTGAGGCACCAAACGATAATCTTTTTATTAATGCCATATTTGATAAAGTAAAAGATGTTGAAGTTGTTGCCCCAAAAGTAGACACTAATCGTTGTACTTTGTGTGGGAAATGCGTTTCAGTTTGTAACTACAATGCAATTGCAAAAGTAAAAGATCAAATACTAATTTTTAATGAACTATGCCACTCGTGTGGGGCCTGCGGTTATCTATGTCCTCAAGAGGCCATAAATATGCAGCTAAAAAAGATAGGAACAGTAGAGCTATCAAGTAATAATAAACCATTTTCTTTTGGCCAAGGAACTTTGAGCATTGGAGAAAGTTTGGCACCGATGGTAATAAAGCATTTAAAATCTGAAATTAAAGATGATGTTATTACTTTATTAGACGCATCTCCAGGGACAACATGTCCAGTCGTTAAGACAATGGAAGATGCAGATTATTGTTTACTGGTTACTGAGCCAACTCCTTTTGGATTAAATGATTTAAAGCTTGCGGCAGCATTAAGTCAGAAGTTAAAAATTCCTACAGGAATTATTATCAACAGATCCTATGGGCAAGATGAGATTATTCAAGATTTTGCAAAAGAGAGTAATATCCCAATTGTTGGAAAAATTCCTTTTTCGTTTGAGTACGCTAAAAGTTATTCTGTAGGGAAAGTTCTTATTAATCATTTTTCAGAACTAAAAGATATTTTTGAAACTATTTTTGAGAATATGCAAAAGTATAAGCAGGTTCCAAACGTCAGCAGTATAAAAGAACATGATATAAAAAAAGAGGACGATTTATTTCAAAACATTTCAGAACAAGCAAGTAACTATAAAGAGATTGTGGTGATTAGTGGTAAGGGGGGAACTGGAAAGACGACGATTACATCAGCACTTGCAAGTTTGCTTGAAAATATTGTCATTACGGATAATGATGTTGATGCCTCAAATCTTTATCTTCTTAGCAATCCTAAAACGCTATTGTCTAAGGATTTTGTCGGAGGGAAGAAGGGAATTATAGATCAAACTCTTTGCATAAAATGTGGAAAATGTTTCTCCATTTGTCATTTTGATGCAATAAAAAAAGAAAATGATTCATTTGTCATTGATGAAATCGGGTGCGAGGGGTGTGGATTTTGTTTTCATGTTTGTCGCGAGAAGGCCATAGCAATGAATGAGGCCATCTCTGGAAAATGGTATATTTCAAATAGTGATTTTGGGCCATTTTCTCATGCCAAGCTTGGTATTGGTGAAGAAAATTCAGGTAAGCTTGTAAGTTTAGTAAGAGAGCATGCAAGAAATCTTGCAGAAAAAAATAACGCCAAACTTGTGTTAAGTGATGGCCCTCCAGGAACAGGATGTCCTGTGATTTCTTCTGTGACAGGGGTTGATTTGATTTTAATTGTAACAGAGCCCACAAAATCAGGAATTCATGATTTAACAAGAGCACTAGAACTTGCCAAACATTTTAGAATTCCGTCTAGAATTATTATTAACAAGTATGATTTAAACTTAAATCTATGCCAAGAGATAAAAGAATTATCAAAACTGTATGATACAAGTGTAATAGGAGAGATTCCTTTTGATAAAACAGTATATGATGCGCTGATGAAAAAGAAGCGGATTATGGAAATTAAAACGGGAAAGGCCTATGATGCGATTTTAGCATTGTGGGATAAATTAAAATTGGAGTTATATAAACATGAGCTTTAATCCTGATTATGTAGAAGAGACAAAGCAGATAAATGAAAATATTTCTAAAATAAAAAATAAAATAATTGTTATGTCTGGAAAAGGTGGGGTCGGAAAATCTACCATATCATCGAATTTGGCAGGTTTTTTTGCACTTGAAGGATTTAAAACAGGTCTTTTAGATATTGATTTGCATGGGCCTAGTATTCCAAAACTTTTGGGGATTTCTAAGAAAAGTTTTGAAGTTAAAAATGAAAAGTTGATCCCGGTTGAATACTCTTCAATGTTAAAGGTTGTCTCAATTGGCTTTATGTTGCAATCAGAAGATGACAGTGTTATTTGGAGAGGACCTAAAAAAAATTCAATGATAAGACAATTTTTAAAAGACGTTAATTGGGGGGAATTGGATTATTTAATCGTTGATTGTCCACCTGGAACAGGCGATGAACAGTTAAGTATAATTCAATCTATGGACAATATTAAAGGCGCAGTAATTGTTACAACACCACAAGAAGTTGCACTCCTTGATGTTAAAAAATCTATTAATTTTTGTCGGCAGATGGGGGTGGAGATTTTAGGTCTTATAGAAAATATGAGTGGACTGATCTGTCCAAAATGTAATGAGCGCATAGATGTTTTTAAAAGTGAAGGCGGACGCTTACTTGCAGAGCAGGAGAAAATAAAGTTTTTAGGAAAGATATCGCTTGATCCGAAGACGGTTGAAAATGGTGATGCAGGAAAATTAACGATTAATTCGATTGGTACAGATATTGTAAAAGATGAGATGAGTCAGGTTTTTAGTAAACTTTTATAAGGAGTGAGAAATGATAATTGCAATTACAGCAATAGGAAAAGATTTAAAGTCACAAGTTGATCAACGATTTGGAAGGGCCAAATTTATAATTATATATGATACAAATACATCGTCATTCACTGCTCATGATAATCTTTTAAACTTAAATGCGCCACAAGGGGCAGGAATTCAAAGTGCTCAAAATATCGTTGATAAGAATGCAGAAATTTTACTTACAGGTAACCTTGGACCTAAGGCATTTACGGTCTTAAGTGTTGCAAAAATAAAATCTTATTTAGTCGCTGGAGGAACAGTTGAGCAGGCGATAAAAGATTTTCAAGATAATAAGTTAGAATTGATGAATAATGCAAATGTAGAAGGGCATTGGTAAAAAATATTACCCCGATCTTATTTATCGAGATATTTGAATACTTTTTATGAAATACACATCGCTGTGTGGTTATAAATTACATTGCAGTTGAGATTGTTTTTAAGCAATGTAAATTCGTTTATTCCTGTGCAGTGAGATAAATATAGGTTTTGTATTTTGTGTTGTTTGAAAAAATACTTATATTTCTTTAAGGTAGTATGTGTTAAAGTGTTTTTTGTATGAATACCTGCAATAACATCGGTTATTTTTTTGTCGAATAGCTTTTCTGCCCACAAAATTATATTTGTAATGCCACGATGAGAACAGCCAGATATTAAGTAGATTTTTTTATTGTCGACACAAATTAATGATTGTTCATCTTCAAATTGATCATCGTAAAACTGGCCATTTCTTTTTATTTTCATTTTGTTAAAGTGAATGTCCCACATGTTAATGATTGGAGTGTTTCTAATTATGAAAATATTTTTAGAGACTTTTGTTATATTTGAATCATTTATTATAAAACGTTTATTGCCTATTTTTATGTTTTGTGGAACTCCGATATATCGCTTACAATCACTTGCATATTTTAAGTGAAATAGTTTTGAATTAATATGAACCTTACTTTTTTTATTTGTTTCTAAAAAATTTTTTAGTCCACCGGTATGATCATAGTGGCCATGACTTAAAACTAAATGCTTAATTGTTGAAATATCAATATTTAACATGCGTGCATTTTTATAGTATAAATTACTCTGACCCAGATCAAACAAAACTTTTGTTTGGTTATCTTTTATGAGAATAGAAAGGCCATGTTCTGCTTGTAATTTTGGAACGTATACAAGATTTTCGACAAGAGTTACAATCTTCATCGATTAATGGTCACAAGCATTTTGTCCTGTTGTGAGCGTATTATTCAAATAATCCATAACGAGTTTTTCAGGCCCAGCTTCAACAACTCCTGTAATAACATTTACTCCATTGTCTTTAAAAAGAGCTTGTGCTCTTTGGCCCATTCCTCCGGCAAGAACTAAAGTTGCGCCATTTTCTCCAACCCATTTTGGTAAAACACCTGGTTCATGAGGTGGTGGCGTAAGAGAAACTTTATTAATAATCTTTTTATTTTTTTCGTCGACTTCGATGAATAGAAAACTTTCGCAATGTCCAAAGTGCATGCACAGCTTGTTGTTTGCAACAGGTATTGCAATTTTCATATACTTTCTCCTTGATGACATGAGTGTGTGTTGAGTATATACTCACACTATTGAAACATCAATTATAATGTAAAATTAATTAATCCAAAGAAAATAATATAAAGACCAAATAGAATAAGAATTATAGCGCTAATATATCGTACAAGAGCTGGACTTTGTTTCACTAATACCACTTTACTTCTAAAAAAGTGTGCTGCATATGCGGCAATAAGCAGAGGAATTGCAAAGCCTAAAGAATAAACAAGTAGGGAAGTTATACCAATATACATATCTTGAGCTGATGCAACCATTGCTAAAATACTTGATAAAACAGGGCCAACACAAGGAATCCAAATAAGTCCTAAGGTCATTCCCAAAAAGAGACCAGATAGGGCACCTTCACCTTGGTAATTAATTCTGCCAAAAATACCAATATTTTTTAAAATATTTATATCGAGCAAGAGCATGATTCCAAAAAAAAGAATGACGACTCCAGAAATTTTTTCAATTGAATAAATATATGGCGAGATTATTTGACCAAATAGAGTAGAGAGAATTCCCATTAGTACAAATGTTGATGCTAGCCCTAGCACAATAAGTAGAGGGCGAAACTTAGAATCTTGGGCCTTACCTGTTACTATAATTGGTAATATTGGCAAGATACAAGGTGACATAACACTTAATAGTCCTGCAGAAAAAGAGAAAAGATATGAGCTTGTTTGCATGGGCCAGATTCTCCTATGAACACTTGCATGAGTTTATTGCACTCTTTAAAGTTGTGTCATCTTGAATGCCTGGAGAAAATCTATTCACAACTTCACCTTTTGCATTTAGTAAAATTACTGTGGGTAATGCTCTAACACCGTACTGGTAAAATATCGACATATCAGAAGGATTACTTGTTAAAACATGTTTAACATCAACCTTACTTGCAATACTATCAAAAATGTTATTTACAATGTCTAATTGCATTTGGCATGGTCTGCCCTCTGGATTTAAAAATACTAAAAGTTTTCCCTTTGTACTCTCTGTTGTTTGAGATTGTGTAGATATGTTCTGTTTGTCATTTGAATTACAAGAGATAACGGCAAACAAAAACGAAAATAGTAACAAATATTTCATTGATAACTCCATTTATAAAGGTGTTGCTTGATTGTTGTATTGTAACATGAAGAAATATATTTTTCTAGAGTTATAGCACAAACACTTTTGTAAAAAACAAAAGTGCCTGTGCTATAATCAATAAGAGAGAAATTATGGTTGATTCTTTATTTTACATCTAAATTCATTCCTAACTCTAATCCTACCTCCATTAATTCTAGGGCCGACATTATTTTTGAAGCCCCCATGCTGAAACAAAAAGTTTCGTTTTCCCATTTTAGAGATTGATTATCAATACTGACATTTATTCCTTTGCTTTTAAAACGCTTAGAAATTTCAAGACGAATATCTTTAAGCTCCATCGATTTATCAAACAGCTTGCTGGCATTTGTTAAAATAAGATGCTTTTTAAAAGAGATTCCTGCAACTGTATCTATTTTTATTTCATGACTATTTGTTGCTTGCGCTTTTTGATTAACTAAATCGAGATTGTTTTTTCCTAGAATTGATCCTTTATGTGCAACGCTTGTATTTATAACGAACTGATATGAGTTTAAAGATGCAGCAAAAATAATTTTAGATAGATCAATCGTAACCATCACACCATTGGCGACTTCGCTAAATGAAGCATTTTGTTTTGAAAAATTACTTTCAAACATTTTATTTTCGTCATGAATTATAGCAATACTTCCAATTAATTCTGTCATTGAATGAATTTTTCCTGTAGTGAAACTTAATTTTTTAGTTTCTTTATTAAAGGAAATATCATTGATGCCAGAAATTATACTGCTTAAGTAATCATTTATGTCGATTAAATTAAGATTATATTTAATTGAAACTACTCTGTGGTTATCATCTAACCACTCAATTTTATCGTACTGTTTTTCAAAAAGAACAACAGTTTGAATATCATCAGATTGCGATACTGTTAAAATTAGTGGATCACTACTATGTGATCCGCTTGTAATCTTCATTCCAAAGTCTAAAACAGCACTGTCAACACCTGTGAAGGATACTAATGCATCGACTTTTGTTTCGACTGTTGCATAATATGGAACTTCTCTTGATAGCGTACAACTATAGTACTGTGTTTCTCTGTGAACTTCGTTATGACATTCTACGCGAGAACCAACTTGGACATTACTACATTCTTGAGTGCTTGGAAGTGTTGTGCATACTCGTCTTCCATTTACTTCTTTGCACTCTATACCGCCATCTACTGTAGTACATACTCTTTCATAGACTGGGACATTTACGCATATTTGTCTTGTGACTGGAACAACTCTTGAGCAAGTACTTTCGTAGTACTCTGTGCGATAACGTTTTACATCATCAAATGAAGTAAAACTGTATTTTTCAATACCAAGACCACGAAAATCAAATTCAAAAACTTCTCCAGCAGAAAGTTTTCCAATAGCAAGTAACCCCAAAAAAATAGCAATAAATTTATTCATACAACCCCTCCCAAAACAAGGCCAGATGACCTTATTTTTTAGAAATAATTGTTTTGCTTTTATCTGTATAGTTGTTACTTTAAATGTAATTTTATGATGGCCAGCGCGATAAAATATGGTGTCAAGATGAAATCAATCAGTGTCAGAATGTCTCTGTTTTTTTATAAAAATTCGTATTAGATTTTTGAAAATAGAAATTTTATTTCAGGGTAGTAGTAATTTAGCCCAACAGAAGTTTGATTAATCTTATTAATTAGTCCAAGATCTGGATTCCCAATACTTGTTCTAAAAAATAATTGTTCAAATTTCACACTAAAAGCAATTCGCTCGTTCAAAAATGCAGTATATGTAAAACCAAAGCGACTGACGGCCCTATTTTGTGTGAGATTGATACCCAAAGAATCGCTATATTTACTATGAGCAAATCCATATCCTCCGTTTAAAGAGAATGCTCCAATTGGAGTATGTCCTGTAATTCCTGCGTTATACAAGATGTTGTATACGATTACTTGAGAAGAATCGATGAATGCGGCGTTGTCAAAGCGATCAAGCTTCCATGAATGTGTTCCAAGCGTTGTAAAAAAAGAGTAAGAAATATCCCAGATTTTATAATGCCTAGGATGTTCTAATGATTCTAAACTAAGCATTCCTAAGAATGAAGGAAAGGCATTAGGATGTTTCGTTGTTTGAAATCTATTTGGGCCCTTAAAAACTGGATGACTGCTTGTACTTTCAACAATTAAATTTGGACGATAGTATAAGCTAAGAGTATTTGGGAGAATGTGAAAATTATTAACAAAAGTTTTTCGAAGCTTTGATTGTTGATTGTAGTTTTTCAAGAAAAATGAATTAAAGGTTATAGTTGTAACTTCTTCTCGCTTGTGCAAATCCCACAGTTTTGGAGTTATGTGTAATTTGCCTTTGTCGACTTCGCTGGTAAACATTATAGCGTAGTCTGCTTTTAATTTCATGGCAGCAGAGTTTATACTATTTGTTGGAATTGATTTTAAATCTCCACTAAAATATGAATCTATTCCATGGATCAGTAGCGCTTCCTTACTTCTTTTTAGATCGATGATTTTTATGTTTTTATAAGAAGGTTTATCACGCATCATCTCTACAAAAAAATTATTAATTTTATCGGCAAGTACAGGATCACTTACGCCAGCAGGAATAAGAATAGTTTTAAAAACAGATGGACTGTTTGTTTTTTTGATTGCTTGCTTGAATTCATGCAAAATATTGTTTTTACAAATTGTTGTTGTGCCTTTAAAAAGATCAAATCCTAAAAAAACTATCGGTAAAACAACACCACCAATAACAGATGATAATGAGTTTGAAATAATCGATCCAGACCAATTTATAAAACACTGAGAAGATGTTGTTTCTGAAATGTTTTGTTTATTATCAAAAAAAGAGAAATTTAGATGTTTGGTTGTATTAAAAGAGGATGAGTTTAACTGCGTAAAAAAAGGGGTTATTCCAATCTCTTTTCCATCGAGATCACTTACTGTTAGTCCTCGCGGAACAGAATCGATTGAGATGATTTTGGGGTGTTGCATGCGGTTGATTGTGCCGCATGCACTTACAAAAAAAAGTAATACTATAAAAGTTAATCGTCTGAATGTAATAGACATAAGTTTCCAGTATTTTTTGATAGTATTCGCATATAATAACCGGATCGTGTATTATTTGAAAGTGTAAAAAATGTATACACCATGTAATTTCTTACAAATCCTTTATGTTTTTTACAAGTCAATGGCGTAATTTGTTAATATGTGTTGATATTTGTCACACAAAAAAATGAGAGTACATCATGAAAGTTATAATTTCTTTATTGCTATTTTGTCTTCTAAGTGTTGGGTACGCAAATAATTCCAATGTAGATAAAACAACAATTCTTGTTGTTGGAGATAGTTGGGCACATTTAGTTTGTTCTAACTATTCAATACCAGCAGTGTTACGTAGTAAAGGTCTAAACAAGTGGACTTCAAATTATCATCCAGATAATAAAATACATATCGCGGGCTGTGGCAAGCAAGGTACAGTTCGAATTGGTGCAGTAACGGAGGAATTTTTACCGTCATCAAAGCTGGGTCAAAGGGTCTCTTTAATTTTAAAAAACGATCCAAGTATCAAAATTGTCTATTTAAGCATTGGAGGCAATGACATGTTTTGGTATTGGGACAAAGAGATGACACTAGACGAAGGTCAAAGTGTTTTTGAAGATGCATATAGGAATACAAAAATTATTATTGAAGAGATGCTTTCTATTCGTCCTGATATAAAGATTTTAATATCTGGTTATGATTATCCTAATTTTACCAATAAAACTGATTGGAATAAAATTCCATTATATCGTAAATTTTATAACGACATGAAGCAACCAAGTGTCGAAGAGTTAAATAGTGCTCTTGAAGATTTTACGATAAAGATGCAAGGTCTGGCCAATGGTGACAATGTCGCATACATTCATCATCTTGGTTTGATGCTTCATTATTTTGGAAGCCCTGAACATGACATAAAAAAACAGACACTACCATTGCCAGAAATTAGTGATGGCAAGTTTAAAACGCTGAGTGTTCCAAAAGGAAACAAAATTCCAACACCAATAAATGCCTTGGCCAAAGGGCGGGTTATTTTTGATTTATTTATTGATCCTTTTCATTTAAGTTCTCGCGGCTATTTTTTATTGGTGGAACATTCATTTGAAATAATTTTAAAAGATTGGTTGAAATAATTTGTTAAAAAAGAGGTTTTTATGAAATTAATTCTTTTGTCTCTAATGCTTATTTTATCTAGTATTAAAACTTTTGCCTTTGATGATTATAATACCATCGTGGCATCTCATGAAAAATTTCGTGCCCAAGCAGTTTATTTACAAAATTTATTAAATACAGGAGATCAAAAAGTTGCAATTGAGTGGCATCGAGGAGGAGGGACATCTGCTTATGTTGAAATTTTTTATGATGAAACTGGACTTTTTACAGAAAGAAATTCCAAGGATTCATCAAGAATTAGCTCAAAGTATTTACTTGGTGCTTTACTTCCAATGAATAGCGCAACACGTGTTAGAGGAGAAATTTTTGCTTATAAATTAGCATCGCTTTTAGGGTTTGGAGAAATTTTTGGGCCAGGTACAGGTATTGCAATTAAAGATAAAGGATTTGGTAAATTTAAAGAAGAAATTCTAAAGATGCAAAAAGAGTTTTCAAAGCATGACGCTGAAAAATCTATTTATAAATCAAAAATTAGAAATATTTCTAATCTTATAAAAATGATGGAAGAAGATAACGCTTTAGTTGTTGCATATTCTCCTTGGGGGCCAAGACCTTATGACTGGGATGAAGTCGCTCAAAATGATACACACCCTTTAAGAAAGGCAATAAGAAATGATGAGGATATGCCTGATGCTTCACTTGTGATTCCAGCCCCAAAAGGTGTTAAAGACGAAATACTTGATCCCATAAGACTTTCAAAGGATCTATCAAACGCCTTTTTGGTAGATATACTAAATGGCCAATGGGATCGTTTTAGCGGTGGTAATTTGCAGTATGCAAAAATGGATAGAAAAGATAGCGAAGGAAATTTAAAAAAAGAGGTTAGAATCTTTTTTTCTGACAATGGTGGAGCGTTTAGTTACGGGAATGCAAATCGCGATCGTTATTTTAAAAAGGTTAGTAGATTTGATCATGATGTAGCTCAAAAGCTAATTGATCTTAATGCTTTCTTAAAAAAAGAAGTAGCAAGCTTTGAAAACTTTGATGATGAAATGAAATTAAGAAAATTTTTAGAGATGAGTCGTTATGATTTAAAAGGTGAAAATAGATTAAGCAACCCAGATACCATGTGGAATAGCTTTAAAACAACATTGTCTCTTTTGGTTGAGCATATTAATCGCTCGAATTCGTTTCTTTAGATTGCGGCGTTTTTTACTTTACTAATCGAAAATTTACCGTAAAATTTCGATTAGAGGTGAAAAATGTACAAGCGCATATATCGTTCTCCGAGTGATAATTTCTTTTTATTTGGACCGAGAGGGAGCGGGAAGTCGACATGGTTAAAAAATATTTACCGCCCGAATCTCTATATAGACTTATTGCGTTCAGAAAACTATTTAGAGTTAAACGCTGAACCCTCTAGATTAAGGCATAAGGTTTTAGCTCTTGAAAGTGGAAAGATTGTTGTTGATGAAATTCAAAGATGCCCAGAACTATTAAATGAAGTACATGCATTAATAGAAGATTATCCAAAAAAATATCAATTTGCTCTTGCAGGTTCTAGTGCAAGAAAATTAAGACACACTCAAAGCAATTTATTGGCAGGAAGAGCATTAACGCGACAGTTTTTCCCATTAACGACATTAGAGTTGGATAAAGATTTTGATTTAGAAGAAGCCCTTTTATTTGGAACATTACCAAAAAGTATTAATCTAAAATCTTATGGCGAAAAACAAGATTATCTATACTCTTATACTCAAACTTATTTAGAGCAAGAAATTCAACAAGAAGCGTTGGTGAGAAAACTAGATTCATATCATCGTTTTTTAAAACACCTAAGCCTTTCTAATGGTAATGTTTTAAATCTTTCTAATCTTTCCAGAGAGAGTAGTGTTAAACGAACATCACTTGAAAATTATATGTCGATTCTTTGTGATACGCTTATGGGAATAGTGATTGAACCTTTGCATTTAAAGGCCAAAGTAAAAGAAGTTTCGACTCCTAAATTTTATTTTTTTGATTGTGGTATTGTTCGCGCTTTATGCGGAACCCTAGATGAAAAACTTGATAATAGTGCAGGGAATTTGTTTGAAACTCTCGTCTTAAACGAGCTACGTGCCTTTAATGATTCAAGTAGAAAATTCTTTGCAATTAACTATTGGGGTACTCCTTCACAAAATGAAGTCGATTTTGTTTTATCAAAAGGTAAAAAGGTTGTTGGTATTGAAGTTAAATATTCTAAAAAATGGAGATCTGAATTTTCAAATGGACTTAATACCCTATTGCATGCAAAAAAAATATCATCAGCGATTGTTGTTTATGCAGGACACCAAGAAGAAAAACACGGAGAGATTTTACTAATGCCGTATCAAAAATTTTGCAAATCTCTTTTTGCTGGCGAAATTATATAAAAAGTTTTTTACTTCTTCGGACAAATTTTGTGTTTTAGCTCATCGCTTATTAAATATTTTTTTATCGGTTTAAATTTAAAAATTCTTTCTCTGTGCGATTTGTAGCTATCAGATGCACCCGTGCCATCTGCGCCTAAAAGCCAGTAATTAACAGCTTCTTCATCGCCATAGTCGCAGAATTGTTTTAGAAGTGTTGCTGCGACTATGCCTGTGGCATGCCAGCCATTCCAGCAGTGTCCATACATTGGACCTTTGTAATTCTGGATATTGTCATAAACCATTTTTATCATTGTCTCTTCTAGTTTTTTATTGCTGTGAACAATGTTTAGATAGTTTAAGTGACTCTCTGTTTGATTAAGATTTGTGCATATAGTTTCTTTAGAGGCACTACTATAGTTTGTAGAATAAAGATAATTGGCCGTAACAAATCCCTCTTTACATAAGTTTTCAAGACCCTCTTGGGGTAAAGGATTTCTATTATCTCTTGGTGTTTGATAATAAAGATTATTTGCACCACCACGATAATAAAGTCCATGAAGAACTGGGCGTAGATTTCTTGTGCCATAAAGCCCACTAAATCCTTTCCCTCTGTTATCTACAATTTTTGCAAGTACATCAAAGGCCTTGTAGCGTTCTTTATAAAACTCTATCATTTTTAAAAGATAATCCATATCTCCTACAGGTACATCGGGAAGAGGTGTTGGTATTGGGTCAGGGTTTTGAGGAACAGGAGGTTCTTCATTAGGCGTTTCTGGCACACTACTTGCGGGAGTATATTCTGGGCAAATTAATGTTTTGACATCATCTGGAATTACAAATTCTAAATAAGGAATAAAATTTGTAATTTCATCTTTTAGATCTTTAAATGTATCTATTGAATTATTGTTACTTGTAGTTTGCCAATAATCGATTGCCTTTTGTGCATCGTAATCACAAAATTGTCGCAAGGCCAAAGAAGATATCATGCCTGTTTCAATCCACCCGTTATAACCATGCACCAAGATTGGCCCTTGTTTGTAATTTTTAATATTCTCAAAAACAAGTTCTAGGATATCGTAGTATTTTTTTTGTAGCGATAGATACTCTAATTCATTTTCTTTGTTTTGAAATGTTTTGCAAGTTGTAATTGGTGATGCAGTGGCAAAATTATCTTGGTAGAGATAGATTGATTTTAAAAAACTTTCTTGGCATAAATTTATTAGCCCATCTTCTGGAAGGGGATTGATATTGGCACGTCTATTTGTGCGGTGATAAAAATTATTTGCTCCAGCACGATATAAAACTCCATGTAAAACAACTTGAAAATTTCTCGTGCCATATAAAGAATCATATCCAAGACCTATATTACTTACAAGTTTGTCGGTCAATTTGTTCATGCCATATCTGTTTTTATAAAGATTGGAGGCTTGTGTTAAGTTTTGAATATTTTCTATATCGTTAGTGAAGTCTTTTGTTAAGGGCGAGTCGATTTTTTCTAATGCATCACTGCTAATTGATGGATCATTATTTATTATACTTTGATCGTCGTTTTTTTTTGTTGTTGAGTGATTACATGATAACAAAAATAAAATAGGCAGGATGTAAAAAAATTTCATATCAAATCCTTTGATAAATTCAAATAGAGTCTTTAAAAAAAGACTACTATGTTGAAATTATATCAAATTTGCGGGCGTCAACGAATCGGGCAAAGACTGCACCTTTATTTAGTTTGACCTTGGATAATGTTTGTCGTTAAGATTTAACGTATTGATTTTTAATCTCAACTTAAGGAAATAAAAATGCTCCGACTTATTTTTATATTTGTAGTACTGATTTTCTCATCTGCCCAGGCCATAGATTTTGATACAAAAAAAGATATCACTTTATGGTGGCGAGCGTCGCATTAGTCATGAAAATATGGCCCGTCATGGTGTTTATAATGAACTGGTTTGATGCGAATTGGTCGGCCTTAATTGAAATGTATTATCAAAATTTTGGTCAAGATAAAAAGCCTTATAGAGTACTTGCTGCAAATAGATATGGAAGTTTTTATTCTAAATACAGCGCAATTACTGCTTCACGAGCACATATGTAAATGTACGAGATGCTCGCAAGTCATATTTTGGAATATATGTGTTTGGTGATACTCTCGTTTCATAGAGAGCAAAGGAAAATCTGGCCTGCTGACCTTCTGTTGGATTGCCAGGAGCATAAAGAGTTATTGATGCTTGATCTCTTCCACCACTTATCGCTTTAATTTTTTTTGTTAATATTGGTGTTGGAAAAGGTTGATTTGTGTACTCTTTATCCCATGAAGGAAGAGTGCTAATAAGTGTTGCTTGATGTTCATATTTTTCAGAATCATGAGAAACATTCATATTAATTGTAAAACTTGTTCCAGGAACTATTATTGCGGGAATTGTCCAATCTCCAGAAGTTGATGTTGTATATGTTTTTTCTATATTTCGTCCATTTACATACTCGTAGTATTTGTAGGTACTAGATGATGTAGTACTTAGATCTCCTGCATCAGGAGTAAGATAATCTCCTTTTGATTCTGGCAGTATTTCTGCATTTTTTCCTTTGCGATATATCTCTTTTAATACCCAAACAAATTTTGCAGGAGTTTCATTAATAACCTCTATCTCAAAACTTTCATGTATCGCTTTTGCATTTATCCCTTCAGCAAAGAAAAGATCAAGACGAGTTGCCCCGCTATTTGTTGCAAGAAGATTTAACGATGCATCAGGCCAAGTCGAATTTTGCTTTAGAGTTACAATCGTTGGATGAAAGATTGTTGTAAGAAGTTCTTTTAGTCCATTTAGAGTTGGTGGAATAATTTTATTTTTTAGTTCTTCTTTTATTTGTGGAACAAAACTTATTTCTTCAGACACATTTTGTTTTAGGCGTATTTTTTGAGTTATTTGATCTTTAGTTGTAACTTTTATCCCTACAATGGCATTAAATACCAAGTTATCGATTACGAGTGGATTTGTACTTGTGCCATCATTTAGTTTAATCGAAATTGTTTGTTCGCCTCGTGTGGCCGTTAGTTTATATGTTGGATAATTGTTTTTTTCTGCTATGTTAAAATTTTGCAAAATAGCATTTCCCTGAGAAATACTAGATTCTGCCAGATATGTTAGTCTTAAAGGTAGATAAACGATATCATCGCTATCTGTGGTAACATCTTGATCATCTTGAATTGCTCCAAGACTTTTTGCTATGTTGAAAAGCATTTCATTATCTTGTCTTTTAATTGGTAGTTCTGCACCGATGTCAAAATAAATTACAGGATCACTTCTTAGAAATTTATCACTTAAAAATTGTAATTTTTTTAAAGCTAATGACTTATTCTTCCATTGTGAATAAACCTCGCCATCTAAGTCTTTTGCATTTTTGGCAACAATATTTTTAGGCGTAAATCTAAGAAGTAGAAACTTTTGTAACTCTTTAAAGTTAGCATTAAGTAGTTGTCTTTTTGCTTGAAGATAGTTAAATCGTTGTATGGCGTTATAGCGATAGGCCTCAATATTTCCTTCAACAATATCGCTTGCAATATCTAGAGCTGGAACAAATTCTGCAAAAAATTGCACTGGCCCCCATGCAACTAATCCGATATCAAGCATTGTTGCTTCAAGATTTCCTGCGCGATAGTCTTGTGGTAGCTCCACACAAATAGTTTTTAGTCGCTCATAAATAGTATATCCGTTAGAAACGGCATCTCCCATTATTGGAATTTTTCCAAAAGCAGAAAAGGCAATATCTTTAGAAACTTTTGATTCATCGATTTGCCACTGATAAATGGCCTTATTAATCTCTTCATTTACTTTTGTTAATTCAATAAGACTATAAGTTGGCCGCGTGCTATTAAGATTTTTAATTTTATTTGCACTAAATGTTTTTCTTATCTCTTGTAAACTTTTTAAATTAAAAAATTCTGTAGTTAATAAATCATCGACAGCAATTGAATGCACACTCCATGAATTATCTTTTTTTATTAAAAGAGCAATGTTTCCTGAAATTTGTCTTGGAGAAATTATGCTTTCGCGAATCTTTAAATCAAATGATGCTAAAAATCTTACAATGGCCAGATTTCCTTGTTTAGAAATTCCAACGGCAACAGGTAAAAACTCAAACTCTTCCAAAGAGGTAAAAGATGATAATTTTTCAATTCTTGTTTTTAGAGCATTAAATTCGTGCTGAGAAATGTCTGATGTATCTATTTGCTTTAAAATCTCAACACTGTTTCCAGTAATTTGTGCTTCAAGAAATTTTTCTAATGCACTAAGAGGATCGCTATTTGAATAAGCTAAATTATAAGAAGTAGAGTAAAAGATTAAAGAGAGTAAAAATAATAAACGTCGCATAAATTAACCTTGTTTTGGATGTGTTTTTTTACATCATTTTTGTATAGTGAAAAAATGCAAAAAATACGATAAAAATACGCTTTTTGGGTAAAAATTACGCGACAACTTGATAAGTTTATACAACTTGCCCTAAGAAGAGAGTAAAACAACTAATCTATTTGATATAAATTCGACATCACAAAAACCAAACTCTTTTTTTATCCATAAAAATGTTTCTTTGCTATAGATAAAGACATGAGTTGGATCTCGAATATAGTACCAATCTTTTAGATCAATACTTTCATGATAAAGGCTTGTGGATATAATTAGAGGGGCCTTAGGATTTAGCATATTTTTAAATTTTAAAAATTCTTGATATGGATGATGAAAGTGTTCTACCACTTCACATGATGCAATGAAATCATATTTTTTTTCTAAAACTTTCGTATCTGGCGAAAAGTAGGGATCGTATTGGTTAATCTGATAATCATTTTTTTTTAGTAAATAAGATAAGACAGGCCCTGTTCCTGAACCAAAATCAAGCCCAAGAGTCTCTTTTTTACAGCGCTTTAAAACCTCATCAACAAGCGGAAGGGCAAATTGTTGGTAACCTAAATCATAAATATCGTTTTGATGTTTTTGATAGAATTTTTTCTCTGCATCAGGTGATAGGAAATAGATAGATGGTAAAAAAATAGCAGCACAATTTGTGCAACGATAGTTTTTTTTCTCACTTTTTGAGTGCTTATAAATAAAGTTTGAGGGTGTTTGGCAGAGTGGGCATATAAAGTTTTGATCTTGCATAGTCGGTAATCTTAACATTTTTTTTTCGATTTTACTTGAACAGATTTTATTTTTTGTCTGGCCAGTTATTCGTTTAGAGATTGCTAATTTTTCGATAGGTCTTTCTTATCGAGGCATTATTGGTGTTGGTTTTTTGGCCGGCATTGGTTTTACAATGTCAATTTTTGTTACAAACCTTGCATTCTCTAACTCCGTACTATTGTTAAGTTCAAAGCTTAGTATTTTGGCCGCGTCTTTGATGTCGGCCCTTACGGGTTATTTGATTTTGTATTTCAGTTATAGAAAAAATTGACACTTCTTCATAGTTTTTGTCGATCAGTTAAATTATTTAATCAATTTAAGCATTTGTTGTTTTTTTGTAATAATTATAAAAAACAACAAGGAGAGCGATATATGAAAAGTGTTTTATATTATTTTTTACCATTTTTACCAATTTTAGCATTTGCCGTAGAACCAGTTACAGAAAAAAATATCGATCTTAACAGGTATCTTGGAACTTGGTACGAAATTGCAAAATTTGAAAATGAGTTTCAAAAAGATTGTGCGCAAACGAAGGCAGTTTACTCCTTATGGAATAAAAACATTCGAGTTGAAAATAGCTGTAAAAGTATACATAATCCAGAACAACTAAATCAGGCCTTAGGACTAGCATGGGTTGTTGATAGAGAAACCAGCGCGAAATTAAAAGTAAGCTTTGTTCCTTTTTTGAGACATCTTGGTATTGGGGCAGGTGATTACTGGATTTTGTATGTTGATAAAGATTATAGTGTTGCAGTTGTTGGAACACCAAATAGAGAGTATCTATGGTTTTTATCTCGTACACCAGAAATATCTAGTGAGATTTATCAAAAGCTTGTTGATATAGCGGATCAAAATGATTTTGATATAACAAAAATTATAAAAACTCCTAAATGGACTAATCAGTAGGAGTAAGTTTACAACATTAATTTGTTGGCCCTGTATAGTTTTGAGGCACACAGTACTGATGACTATTCCAGCGCATCCCGCGATCGTATAAAGTAGGAATACCAAATTGGTCGGATGCGCTGGTTACATATCTACTAATTGTATATGTTTTTGATTCATGGCCTGCAACTTTTAAAGAAGAAATTACAACTCCTGATGCAACACTATTTTCTTCACAAACTTTTTTTGCAACTGCATATTGAGCAACTTTGCTTCCGGTTGGATCATTTAAAAAATATCCTGTCTCTGGATCAAATAGATAGTCGGGTAAGTCTTGCAAAGCCGATGAAACATATCGATTAAAGTAAACTGTTATATTTGTATAATTTGGTAGAACACAACGATTTTCGGAGTTTGTTTTGCCGGTGCAGCACCTTGATGCGTTTTCTCCTTCTTGCAGCAGATCTCCAGCGGGAATACAGCAAGTTATTTTTGAATCAGAAAAAATCATCTGCATACCTGTTGATCCACCAATATTAAAGTCCGAAGGATCTGCTGCCGAAAAAAGTTCTCTTGCTCCATTTAAATATTCTCTTGTTGTTGCTCCAGAAATAATATCAGGAATTGCAATACCTGTTCCCACAATAGATTGATCTGTTGGATTAACTTTACACTGGTATTCGCTATTTGTTATAGGATCATCTACTTTTATTTGTGGAATTCCTAAAAGTTCCAGTTTTCCCATCCAGTAAAAAACGTTTTGTGCTTCTGTATCGGTTGGATATGTTGCAATAGCGCGGCAATTTGAATCTTGGGGATCATCTACATGTGCGCAGTTAAAGTCGCTAGGGTCTGCAGGACATTGTGCTCCGGTACAAATACTCCAGTTTAAACAGTTAAAAGAAGCTTTTGATATTCTTTGCATTTTTGCAGAGGACCAGACATGTCCTCCGCCATTATTGTCATGAAAATTTCTTACCCAGTTTTCAGAGCAGCAGGATTTTTTTGCTGCAAGCGAAAATGTTTTAAACTGATAGGTGTAGGTATTATCTGGAAGGTTTACGAGTGCACCTCCGATAACTGCTGCCTTTAGAGGGTAATAATTACTTGTGTTGTTAAGTTCGTTGTAAACTGTAGAGACTCCGCTAAATCTTTCGCTGTCAGTTAAGTCAATATCAACACCAGGAACAGTACTGCTATTAAATAGATTTTCATACATCGTCGGAATGGTAAGCTCTTTGTTTGTTTCTCTACAGCATTTATTATTTTTTAACTCATAATTTGAATTAAAAATACTTACGCCATTTTGGATTAAAGTTTTTGGAGTTTTTTGCGAACAAATCATACTCTCTTTAAAAAATTGCAACTCATATTTATTTAAAATTGCAGTTTGTGCAGAATCACTTGGATCAATCATGCCTAAAATAGATGCTGCATTTTGAGTTGGAGTACAATCTTGGTCAGAAAAACACGTTGCACCTGGTGCACGAAGACAACTATTTGTTTGCATCGTATAACTTTCTATTTGTTCACCGTCATTAAATGGTTTAATTATATCGGTATCAAAAATTGAGGTATTGCTGTCAAATAATGCAAAAATATTTGATGTTAAATTTTGAGATGCACTAAGTTTTACAAGATCGGCCGCATTTAAATTTTTATTGATGTTTGCAGATTTTAAGTGAAAGAAACTTCCAGTATCATCCAGTGTTGGACAAGAGCTTAAATATTGTGCATCTAGGGTGTTTGCTGTTTTTGTCATTCCGATCCCGTTAGATTTATCTCCAAGTTGAGTATCAGTAGGCGTTGTTTGATGTTGCTCTTTAATCGTAAGATTACCATCAGGCTCTCTTCCGGGAATACAGATCGCGGAAACTTTGTTATAATTTAAAATATCAAATATAGATGAAGGTATTTGTTCATCACCTGCATAATTATAGGGGCGCAGTGGAATTTTTACGTGTAGTCCAAAAGTACTTTCTAAAAGATCATAGGTAGCATTTAAGGTTTCAATTGATCGGCCATAACGTGCAATTTTAGTATTAAAACTTTCATTCCAAGCTGCACCAGATTTAAAACTTTGACAATAATTATTAGAGGAACAGCCATTTAGGGCAATTGAGCCTGTACCGTGATAATTATTTGCAGCACTGCTATCAAGTGTTGTCATACATGGCGCACCTCGCCCTCTGTAAACGCATCTTGTGGGATTTCCAGAGGCGCCGATAAGAGAGTAGATGGTGTTTGTGGTTACAGTTTCTGGTTCTTCTTGGGCGGTGTTATCAAATTTTGGCCTCATAGTTTTAATGCCAGAAACATTTTGGCAGACATAATCCCAACCAAGTTGTGCAACACAATCGCTATCTTTATCGCAAATATGATATTTTTGGCACTCAGCTGCATCTGTATCTATGTCTTTTTGTGGCATACTCTCTGGACTTGGATTTAAGCTGCCATCCATAATTGTTACGCTGTAGTGACTTTCGCTTGAAAGATCAAGCAGTGGTGCGTTGATTGCTAAAAATAGTCTTGTATTGATGCCAGTTTTAATTCTTCTTTTACTACCTATCGCAAACCAGTTCACTCCATCAAAAGATCCAATAACTGCACCATAGTCAAATCCATACCAATCTCTTTGATATCCGTTGGCAAATAAAAAGTGCTGTGCAGAAAGTCTCTTTCTTCTTTGAGTATCGCTTTCTGACTCTGGATAAAATGTCCAAGGAATCATTGTTACTGGAACAAAACATGCTCGTCCGAATAAAAGATCATCTCCCCTGTAAGGATAAGTTGCTTCTACAGCTTCCTTGTTGGTTGCGGTAGGATTTGGAGCATAGCCGCCAGGCGGATTTCTCTCTGAAGATATTGTTGGAAAAAGAGGTAAGCTTTTTTGATGATAATCTTTTCCGCAATCGATACATGGAGTAAAACGTCCATCGCTGCGGACATAAATATCATAAGTGCTATTTGTTTTTAAGCGCACCTCATATGCAGGCTTTGTACTATTGGCATCTATATTAAACTGGCCATAAATTTCATTAAAGCCTACGTATTGTGATAAATTATTTGGTTGAAGCTTTAGAGAATCTTCATATAAAAACATCACACCCTCTTGAACTTGTCCTTGTGTTGGTGTGCTATAGTAATTTCCTGCATCATCAAAAAAACGATGAGGAGCGCGCTTGTTGCTTAAAGTAAAAGGCGTAATTGGTTCTTCTTCGTTTTGGGTATTTGGGTTGGGCCCTAATTTACATTCATACCAAGTGATTGCATCCGGAATTGTTGGACTATATACAGGAACAAGAGAACATTCTTGATTGGTAACACATTTACATTTTTCTTTAATTATGTTGTCTGCTTCTTCTTTTTTTTCTAATACAGGAAATAGTGTTGTATCGACATAAAAAGTTATTTTGACTTCTTGACCGTCATATACTTTTAAATCAGGTCCGATAAATTCGATTCGCGACAGACCACCTGCTTGCAGCGTCCAATCTTTGTTTTGAATTTTTAAAGAGTCATTTACGCTAACTTTAATAGATCGAGATGTATTGGCATACTGAGGTAGTAAAAAAGTATTACTTGCAGGGTAGTGGTCATCGACCTCTGCAATATTTTGACCTTGAACATAATATTTATCGCATTGTGCAAGAGAGCTACTGATCCTGCGACAACTTCCATCTATCATATATCTGATTTTTAAATCTTTATTTATTGTATCTTCAGTAAGTGAGCTTGTAATACCTGTAATGCTTGTATTATTAGTAAGTGTATCGTTACCGCCAATAATAGAAAGTCCAATTGGATCTTCTCGATTTTGATAAAGAATATTATTGCCATGAACGACTTCATAAATACTATGACCAGTTAGTGCTTTAATTGATGCGTCATAGTGAGCACTATCTCCAGTATAGGTTGTTAAAAAATTCCGATCATCATTTTCTGTATAAAAAAGATCAGTAGCAATAATAGATGGAACATTTTCGTAAGTAACGGTACAAATAGACATTTCACCTTTTATTCTTGTTGTACATCTATATAGATCTTGTCTCTGCAAAAATTCGCTGGTAGCTGTATCATCTTGTTCATCATCATTATCATCATCAGGAGTTGGAATAACATTTTTGCAAACATTATAAACATTTGGAAAGTTAACGTAGCTTGCTGGATTTTGAGTCGTTGCAGCTATTGCTTGATCATAGTTTTCTTCAAGACTTGCATTTGGTTGTAAGGTTCCAGCATTGACACAAACATCTTGCATTCCACAACAATCATACATCGGTGAGCAAACGCTTGGATTTGCACTACATCCGGTAGTGTTATTCCCTGAGTTTGTTGATGGAATAATTTTTAAAGAAAGGCCTGTAAGATTTATAGAATCATTTAAAATATTTCCATCAGGCATCATTAAAAAAAGCTCACTTGTATTTAATTTGGATGCCGTACAAGTAGGGCAAAGCGTTGTTAAAGAAAATGCAACTCCAGCTCCACTGTAAAGTGAGTCTAGTTTATTTATAACTCCTATTTGATTACAAAAAGCTTTACTACTAGATATATCTGCAGGCCGTAGCGATAAAACAAGTTCATTGTTATTGGCCGCATATTTTTGAATATTAGCAGATAAAATTAATAATTTATTGCTATCGCTGTTTGGGAAATAACCGACAAAGCAAATTGGCCTTGAGATTTGTTGAAAATTTAGGTATTGATGAATCTGTTTGCCACGAATAAAAAAATAATCAAAGTAGTCACTTTGAACATCAAGGTTATAAGTAGTGGTTCCTGCTAATTGAAAATAATTCTTATCATGTTCAAAAGTTGGCGCACTAGGATCTGTAATATTTGTACTATCTTTTTTTACAATACCATCATCTCTTTTTGTGCTTGGTGATTGCATACAACCTGCCAAAAACAAGAGTCCAAAAGATAAAACAATGGAGATTTTTTTAAAATGATTATAGGTCATTTTTTCACCTCTCCTTCTATTTTGACAAAAAATCATATAAAGGTATAGGTGTAAATTATTGCAGGCCCTTTTTTATACGGATTTTTTTGTCCATTGGAGTTTTGGTGAGAAAAGAATTAACGCTTACACTTGATTTTGAAGAGGAGCTTTTGACCGTTTTAAAAAGAGAGGTTCCTAATCTTTATGATTTCCGTATTTTATCAGAGTCTCTTGATGCAAGAAATGCCTGTAGAGGCAGAAGGCCTAAAGTCACTTACAAAGTTGAGGTTGTTGACCAAAATGATTTGTTTTTGGTGCCAGAATTTAGTTTTTCAAAAGTAGATCTGCCGCTTGTTCCAATTATTGTTGGTGCAGGGCCGGCCGGGCTTTTTACGGCCTTAAGATTAGATGAGTATGGTATCAAAACTATAATTTATGAAAGAGGTGATGACATTGAAAAAAGGATGCCTAAAATCGCAAAGTTTTGGAAAGATGGAGAGCTAGATTTAGAGAGTAATGTCTCTTATGGGGCAGGAGGGGCCGGTCTTTTTAGCGATGGTAAACTTTTTACCAGAATAAAATCCCCTCATGTAGGCTATGTTTTAAAAAAATTACATCAGTTTGGCGCTCCTAAAGAGGTCACTTATAAAAGCAATCCACATCTTGGTTCTAATAAAATGAGGCCAATTGTTGCAAATATCATTTCTTATTTAAAAGAGAAAGGTCATATAATTAATTTTAACGCGAGGGTTGATTCTTTAATTTTAAACGATCGAAACGTTAGTGGAGTTATTCTTCATGACGGGAAAAAGGTCTATTCATCAGCGGTCTTTTTGGCCACAGGACATTCGGGCGATGATGTGTACACCTTTTTGCATAAGCAAGAGGTTTCACTAAAGGCAAAAGATTTTGCAATTGGTGTTAGGGTAGAACATCCAAAAGAAGTAATTGATCGCTTACAGTTTGGTTCATTTTTGGGAAAGAAAAATTTAGAATATGCAACCTATCGTCTGACATATCATGATAAAAAATTAGACAGAGGAACCTACTCTTTCTGTATGTGTCCGGGAGGGCTTGTTATCTCTTCTGGTACTCATCGCGATGGACTTGTGTCAAATGGTATGAGTAACTATTTAAGAAATCTTCGTTGGTCGAATGCTGCAATTATTACGACTATAAAACCACAAATTGATTTTGACAAAAATGATCTTTTTGCAGGATTAAAATTCCAGCGCTCAATTGAGCAGAGTGCTTGGAATTTATCAATGAAATATGAAGGTTTTGGTAAAAAACTTCCGGCCATGCCGTTAAAAGATTTTTTATTAGAAAAATTTAACTCCGCCATAAAAACGCCAAATAGCTCTTGTCCGTCGGGAGTTACTTCTGCTCCTATCTATACATTATTTGCTCAAAAGTATTTAGAGAGTTTGCAAAAAGGATTTGAAGAGTTTAATAAAAACATCCCAGGATTTATTTGTAGTGAGGCCTTATTAATTGCACCAGAGACAAGAACTTCTTCTGCTTTTACAATAGTAAGAGATCCAGAAACTTTGCAATCTCAAAATACAATAGGTCTTTATCCTGTAGGAGAAGGAGCAGGCCTTGCAGGCGGAATTACTTCTGCTGCGGTTGATGGCGTTAAGGCCGCAATTGCATTACTCAACAGGCATGGCGTTGATCGGTAAAAAAGCCTCTTCGATAGATGAAAAAACAGGAAGGCCCTCATCTATTAATGTTTGCTTGTAGTCGTGGTATAAATCTCCAGAATCAACAACCATTAAAATAGATTTTTTATAGTGAGATGCAAGATGCTTTAATTCTAAAGCAAAGCTTCTTACTTTCTCTTTATCAAATGCCGCAACTTTTTCTGTTAAAGGAACCATACAGACAACAATGATTTCACTAGTTCCTTGAGCAAAAACTTTTGCAGAACTTAGATAGGCTTTTTCAGAGGCCATCGGTGTTAAATCCAGAGGATTATTTGCGCAAACAAGGCCTGATAGACCATCAGAAGAGATAACGGCATCTAAATCTTTGATCTCTTGAGTTGATAGTTTTTTTAGCATATTGGGCCGATCTCTTTTTTTGTCTGCTCCAAGATAGTCTGCACTTCCAACAGTCTCAAACCCTGCGTTAGAAATAATTGTAACAGTTGGAGAGTTTTTAAAATTAGGATAGTGCGATAACAGTTTTAAAGTATTGGAATACTCTCTTAAACTCTCTGTAACAATCATCGATGATTTTATAAAAAGAGTTCTTTGAAGATCATAATTTCCGGCCATTGCACCAGTGTGTCCTGCGGCGGCCTTCATTCCTTCTTCGCTTCTTCCACCTTTATAGATTACAACTTTTTTTCCATGCTCTTTTGCTTTTAATGCAGAAAGGGCCAGCTCTTTACCGCTATGCTCTTGTAGTCCTTCTAGATATATTCCTATAACTTTAATTTCTGGATCTGTTATCATTGCTTCGACAAAGTGATGAACTTTTAAATCCATTTGATTGCCGATACAAAATCCATATTTAACTTTTAAGTCAGGATCGTTGGAAAATCTTGTAATAAAGAATGCTCCGCTTTGGCTGATTATTCCAATGTTTCCTTTTGGGGCAAAGTTAATTGGCAATCTCTCTTTGGCAATAAAAAGAGTGCTTAAATTTAAAGGTGAAAGAACAGTTCCAAGGCAGTTTGGGCCAATTAGTTTTGGAGTCCATTTTTTTTCTTCTCTTAATTTTTGCAAATGATCAGTTAATTTTTTCCCAAGGTGATCTTTATCTGCTCCATCACCAATTCCACCAGCAACAACATGTACGATCTCTGCTCCTCCACCTTGGTTGCATAAATTAATAATGGTTTCAATCGTTATTGCCGCAGGTAGTGCCAAAATTAAAGCATCGACAGGGTTTTCTTTTAGAATAGAAATATCAGCATACGCTTTAACACCAAGAAACTCTTCGGCCCCTGGTTTTATTAGAATAATATCTTCTTTTTTTACCTTAGAGGTTAAAAGATTATCAAAAATTTTCTTTCCAAATGAGCCAGCTTTTTCTGATACACCAGCTATGGCAATTTTTTTGGGCGATAGAAGTTTTGATTCCTCGACAGTAATAGGAATATATTTTGATTTTTCTTTAGCGCAAAGACCTACTCCATCTAAGATTGTAGGGATTCCTTTGTCATCTAATGCAATTGGATTAACTTCTAAAAACTCAATACCATCTTGTTCTATGTTACCTGCAATTTTCCACAGACCATTTAAAAGATTTAAAACCTCTTTTTCGGTTGTAAGAGCTTTTCCTTGGCGAAGTTTGCCAAGCCAGACTTTTCCGATAAAGTGTTCTTTAAACTCTTTAAGAGCATCTTCTGGAGATGTTACCGCAATTGGCCACATCATAATTCCTTGCCGCATTGATAATGCCAAATTTTCGGTATGAATTCCTCCAAGACCAAAATTAATAACAGGCCCTAAAGTGTGATCGAGATTAATACTTAAAAAAGCTTCTGTTGGAAGTCCAAAAAGAGATTTCATCTTTATTTTTTGACACACAAGTGTTTCAATCCATTCGTACTTACTTTTTAAATTTTCCTGAATTAAAGAGTTTGTCTCTAATATTTTTTCTTTGGAGAAATTAACAAAATACAATGCTCCTTCATCTGATTTATGCCATAAGTCTTTTGCAATTCCTTTGACAACAACATCTTCACCATCCGAAAAGTTAAGATCACTTGCAGAGCTTTGCTTGTTTAAAACTCCGAACTTTGGAACAGCAATATTTGCTTTTTTAAATATCTCGTAAACTTTTGTTTCGTGAATGAAGTTTTGTTTTGTTGTCACAGAAGTCTCCCTCTATAAATTTCTACCAAATTTAAATGCTTCAATATTTTTTTCTAAAACATCTGCTTTATGAGCAAATGCTTCTTTGATTGCTAAAATCCATGAATCTTCTTTAATCGATAAAAACTTCGAAGCAAAGCCTAGTAGCGTAATGTTGCCAGCGTGGCGATTGTTTAATGTCTTTGCATGTTCGGCAGTGTCAAAAAGATAATTTTTTGGAAACTCTTTTAGTGCTTTAATAATTTTTTTATCTTCAGGATAATTATTCATGTTTTTTAAAGGTATAGTGGATGAAATTAAGACAGCATCTTTTTTTAACATTTCCAGATACCTTAATCCTTCAAGAGGTTCTAAAGAGATAAGCATATCCGTATTTCCCTCAACAACCAATGGAGATGTTACAGCATTATCATCTAAAACGATTTGGGCATTTACTGCTCCTCCTCGCTGGCTCATTCCATGTACTTCTGATTGTAGCCCTTTAAGGCCATCAAAAAGTGCTGCTTGCAGGACAATTTTTGCAACAGTTAAAACTCCTTGTCCTCCAACTCCAGATAAAATTAATTCGTAGTGGCGTTTATTTGTCATGACATACCTCTTTTAGTTTTGTGTAAATTGTGCGTATAGGCCTTTTCTCATCGCTTGAACGCAGTCACGTTTAAAAATTACAATGTTTGGTCTGTTGCTTAAAAAAACATTTTTTAAAGTTTCTATATTTTGTTGATGATTTTTTGGCAGAGGAGTTAATACATGAATTTGTTCATCGCTAAATCCTGCGGCCAAGGCCAGCTTTGGAATTATATCATGAGCAATAGTTTGTTGCTGTCCAGTCATTGCTGTTATTCGATTGTCCATGATTACTAAAGTGACACTTTTTTTACATTGGGCCATTGATACCATTGTTGAAAGACCAGAGTGAAAAAATGTTGAATCTCCAATTACTCCAATAGAAGGTGCCATATCTACATATGCGGCCCCAAGCGCCATTCCTGCCGATGCGCCCATTTCAACACAAGTGTGTAGACCGTTAAATGGTGGAAGCATTCCAAGTGTATAGCAACCAATATCTCCAAAAATTCTGTAATCTTTAATTTGTAGCTCTTCCAACGATGTTGTAAGAGCTTTGTAGGCATCAGCGTGTCCACATCCATCACAAAGACGTGGAGGTCTTTGTGGAAGATCAATTGATGCTTTTTTTGCCGCATCAGGAGTTTTTAGATTTAATGCTTTCAGAATATTAAGTGGCGATAATTCTCCAGCAAATGGAAGATGATTACTTCTTCTTCCACAAATTTTTGCATGTTTGCTAAGTTTTAAGAGTTGATCTTCTAGATAAGGATAGCCATCTTCAAAAATTACAATCTCATCGCAATACTCACTCATTTTCTGCAGATCTTTTTCGTTTACTGGATAGTTTGTTATTTCAAATGAGCTATACTTTAAAAGTTCTGGATTAGAAATTAAGAGCTGTTGATAGTAGGCGCGACCCATATCTGAGACAACAACACCTTTTTTACCGCTGAGTTTTAATAAATTATTTTGTGAACTAAATGCAACAAAATCATTTTGCTTAGCTCTTAATTTATCGTTTTGCTTTCTTGCAATAGCAGGCATTAATACCCATCCAAGTTTATCATCGCCTTGTGGTTTTCCTAAAGAGACAATCGGCATAGGATTAATTCTTTTAACCTCTTGTCTAGCATGAGCAAGTCTTGTGGTAAGGCGAAGCATTACAGGAGTTTTATATTTTTCAGAGAGCTCAAAAGCTTTAATAGTTTGATCGTAAACTTCTTGAGG
>CAZCDT010000031.1:0-33360 GCA_964497525.1 uncultured Bacteriovoracaceae bacterium | reverse complement strand
TTGTTACAGCATACTCTTCTTGAATTTTTTTAATATTTTTTCCTCCAGGCCCAATCAACGCTCCAATTTTATCTGGAGCAATTTTTGTTGTAACCATTCGCGGAACACCATGTTTAAATTCTTGACGATTGTTTGTAATTGTTTTTGCCATTTCTTTTAAAATATGAAGACGGCCAACTTTAGCTTTATCAAGAGCATCTTTAATGATCTCTTTTGTAAGACCAGATATTTTTATATCCATCTGAATCGCAGTTACTCCATGTTCTGTTCCTGCAACTTTAAAATCCATGTCACCCAAGTGATCTTCATCACCTAAAATATCTGTTAGAATTTTAAATCGACTTCCATCACTAATTAACCCCATTGCAATACCTGCAACTGGAGCTTTTAAAGGAACTCCGGCATCCATTAATGCCATAGAACCAGCACATACAGAACCCATCGAAGAAGAACCATTTGATTCCATTACTTCACATGCAACTCTTACAGTATATGCAAATTCCTCTTCTGAAGGCATAACTCTTTTAAGAGCTCTTTGCGCTAAATTACCATGGCCTAACTCTCTTCGTCCTACTGAAAATTTACCTCTTGATTCGCCAACAGAATATGGAGGAAAGTTATAGTGCAAATAGAACTTGTCATAACTAAGTCCTAAGATACTATCAACCATCTGATCACCTTGAGAACCTCCGACAGTTACAACACCCATAACTTGAGTTTCACCACGAGTAAATAGTGATGATCCGTGAGGTCCTTGAAGAATACTAGTTTCTGTTTCTATTTTTCTAATTTCATCGAGCTTTCTTCCACCAATTCTTTTTTCAGAATTTAGGATATCTCCTCTCATCATATCGTATAAAAGTTCATCAACGGCCATAAATGCAACTTTTGATGCATCACTTTCCGGATTAACATCAAAAGACTCTGGATCGGCTTTAATGGCTTCTTTCACTGCTTTTTCTAACGCCTTTACAGCTTTTTGTCTTTCAAGCTTTGGAACAATTGCTAAAGCACTTCTTGCGGCAGATGAAAAATCAGCAGTCACTTTGCTCATTAATTTTTCATTTGCTTTTGATGGAATAAATTCTCTTTTTTTCTTTCCAACGCTTTTTTGCATCTCTTCAACTAATGCGCAATATCCCTTTATATTTTCATGAGCAAACATAATTGCTTCCAAAAGATCGCTTTCTGAAGCTTCCTGTAACTCCCCTTCTACCATTAAGATAGCATCTTTTGACGCAGAAACGGCAATTTCTAAATCAGAGTTTTTCCACTCGTCATGCGAAAGATTTATTACAAATTGACCATTAACTCTTCCAACTTTACAAGTTCCAATTGGGCCATTCCATGGAATATCTGAAATTGCTAATGCAGCACTTGCCCCAAGACCTGCAAGAACTTCAGGATCAGCAGAAGGATCGTAAGATAAAACTGTTGCCGTAACCATCGTTTCGTTCATATATCCTTTTGGAAATAAAGGACGAAGAGGACGATCAATTAATCTAGCATTTAAAGTTTCTCTCGTAGATGGTTTGGTCTCTCTTTTCATGAAGCCACCTAAAAACTTTCCGGCCGCATAAAATTTTTCGATATATTCAACGGATAATGGAAAAAAATCCTGTCCATCTTTTGCCTCAGCGGCAGAACATGCTGTAACTAAAACTTGCGTTCCACCAGAACTAACAAGTACTGAACCATCCGCTTGTTTCGCGATTCTTCCTGTTTCGACGATAATTTCTCTACCGCCAAAATTCATTTTAAACTCTTTTTTATTATTCATAGAACTCTCCTAAAAAATGCTGCAAAAAATAATCACACCCAAAGCACCAAGCCTCAAGCATTGATTTGCAGCTACAAATTAATAAATTTTTTGTCAGGATTTTTTGGAGGGCAATTCAAAAGATATTTCAAAAAACGAAAAACTTAACCTCTTTTCAAATATCCTTTAAAGCCTGCAACCAAAAAATTCCACTTCAAAAAAACTCTATAACTATTTAACAAAACTTCCTGTTTATCGCCGATTCTCGCGCATCCTGCGCTTCATCGGCATACAAAACGTTTATAAAAAAGGGCATTTAAAAATGCCCTTTTCTTATTACTTATTTTTACTTTCTAATTCCAAGTTCTTTAATCAATTTATTATAACGCTCTGGAGTTCTCTCCAAATACTTTAAAAGTGATTTTCTATGACCTACCATTTTTAGTAGACCTCTATTAGAACTTTGATCTTGCTTGTGTTTTGCAAAATGAGTCATCAATGTGTTGATTCTTTCTGTTAAAAGTGCGATTTGCACTTCTGCACATCCAGTATCGTTACCATTTCGTGCATACTTTTTAATAATCTCGGCCTTTCTTTCTTTTGTTAACATAGTGTACTCCTTAGTAAAAAATCCATAATCCAAGTTTAAGGCCCAAAAGCCATTGGCCCAAAAACCGAGAAACGGACACAATTTTATCAGTAATAAGTTTTAACGAATAAATTCAGACATGTAAACCTTTAAATTATTCATTAACCGCTCTTCGATCTGTCTAATTCTCTCTCTTGATACCCCGTACTCATTGGCAATTGATTGCAAAGACTCTGGTGCTTCTGTTAAAAGTCGTTTTTGAAAGATTTCTCTATCGCGAGGCTTAAGTCCATCAACAAAGTCCTTTAAGTGCTTTTTTAAAAGATCAAGTCCTTGAGATTCAGATACTTGCTCCTCTAAAGATGGGCCATCACTTGCTAAAATATCTTGCAAGGTTCCTGATTCCACATCACTTGATAAAGGTCTATCAATACTAATTTCACCACCAAGACCACCAAGTCTTTGATCCATTAAGGCCACAGACTTTTCTGAAACTCCAAGATTTTGGGCCAATACTTTTCCATCGGCCTCAATTCCTAAGGCCAAAAGACGCTCTTTTTCTTTTAAAAGGTTGTAAAAGAGCTTTTTTTGCTCATTAGTCGTACCAATTTTTACTAATCTAAAATTATCGAGAATAAATTTTAAAATATAGGATCTAATCCACCAACTTGCATAATAAGATAGTTTTGCCCCCTTACTTGGATCATACTTTGAAACTGCTTTCATAAGGCCTATATTACCTTCTTGAATTAAGTCCATTATGTTTTGATAAGCAAAACGATATTCCATTGCTATTTTTACAACCAATCTGAGATTGGCAATGACAAGTTTTTTTGCTGCATCGATATCGCCTGTCTCTTGTAAGCGATTAATCAATTCTTTTTCTTTTTCTTGACTTAAAAGTTCGTATTTTGAAATCTCTTTTAGATACAGCTCAAACGCATCGGATTGTAAACCTTTTGCAGGTAAAAACTTGTCAGTTTTATAAAGGTCAACCTCAAAATCACCGCGAACTGCTGGCAAATTTTCTATTTGCTCGCTTTCTTCGAGTAATTCAGACTCTAAATCAGCAGACATTTCAGAATCTATATCTACATTTTTTTCTATCTCATCATGATCATCTTGCAAGGTAATTCTCCAACTATTTTTTTACACATTGTCATATTCTCTAAAATAATCTTAATGTCCAGAATAATCATTCTAATGTATATTTTTTCTTTACATGATCCAATTTTCCCTCCATAAATTTAGTATTATACAAGTTTAAAAGCTTTTTGGATGGTAAGAAATATATGAAAAAATATTTACTTGGTGTTGATATTGGGGGTACCAAAATTGAGGGTGCTTTAATAGAAATTAGCGACGAGGTTTTGCTAAAAGATATTAAACTATCAGATAAAGATATTAATCACTTTGCCATACCTCGCGAGTATTTAAATAGTCATTCAGAAATTACAGGAACAATTCTATCAAGAAAAAGAATCCCTACAGATCGTCATAAAGGGTATCAAACAGTTATTGGTAATTTAGCAAAGTTATGCCAAGACATCTGCCAAGATGGAAATATAGATTTTGATAAATTAGAAGGAATCGGTATTGGTCTTCCTGGAACAATTGATCCTGAAAGACAGGTTATGTTAAATGGAAATACCAGCATCCTTATAGAAAAAAATATTGGAGCAGATCTCAATCAACTCTTGCCAATAAAAAAACGCATTTTATGCGAAAATGATGCCTCCTGTTTTGCATTGGCAGAAGCTCTTTGTGGCGCAGGTCAAAAATATAAAAAAGAGAGTTCAAGGGAAATAAAAAAACATATCGCCATTGGTGTGATAATTGGAACAGGTTTAGGCGGTGGAATTTTTGCGCAAGGCCAACTCCTTCGAGGTAAAAATGGCGGATGCGGAGAGCTTGGACATACAGAACTAATTACTGGTGGCAGAAAATGCTATTGTGGTGAAAATGGTTGTACAGAACAACATCTTGCAGGAACCGCAATTGAAGCAATCTATGCAGAAAAGGCCAAGTTAAGTGGAGAATCAAAAGCAGATGCAAAATCTATATTTGAACTTGCAAAGAAAAAAGATCAAATCGCTATGGATGTTATAGAAGAGCACAAATCAAATCTTGTAAAATTTTTAGCAAAAATGACAAATATATTTGATCCCGATTACTTTGTCTTTGGTGGAGGTGTCAGCCTTCGACCTGAAATTTATGAAAATCTTGAAACAATGCTTAAAAACACAACATTTGTACCTCAAGCTGCACCAAAAATTTATCAACATCAATTAGGCGATTCATCAGGTCTTGTTGGTGCAGCAATACTACTACTACTTTAATTTTTTAAAGGTAATGCTTATGAAATTTTTAGCTATCTTTTTTTTAATTTTATTATTTTCAGTAAATTCTTTTGCTCAAGAAAGAGAGTTAACCATCTGGACATCTATTGAAAATGTTAGAAACGCTTTGTTAAAAATAACGCCACAATTTGAGAAAGAGTTCAATACAAAAGTAAATATCACTATTTTAAATAAAGATTTAACGAGCCAGTTTAAAACTGCCGCACTTTCAGGAAAAGGTCCAGATATTTTCCTATGGGCACATGATGTTGTTGGAGAGCTTGCAGAAAGTGGATTAATCGAACCCCTTGATCTATCGCCTGCACTAAAAAGCGAATTTATAGATGTTGCTTTAAAGGCATTTACCTACAAAGGCAAAATTTATGGCTACCCTTACGATCTTGAAGCTGTTGCGCTAATTTATAATAAAAAAATTCACAATAAAACTCCTAGCACAATGGAAGAACTACTACTTACTGCTAAAAAATTGACCGACGAAAAAAAAGGTGAATATGGTTTTTTATATGACTTTGCCAATTTCTTCTTTAGCTTTTCTCTTTTTAGCGCTCAAGGCGGATATATTTTTAAAGATCTTGGAGACAAACTAGACGTAAAAGATGTTGGACTTAGTAACGATGGTGCAGTCCTTGGTGGAGAATTTATCCACAAGATGGTAAAGGATAAAATCGTTCCATCATCAACAGATTATAGTATTTCATTTGATAAAATGAAGGCCGGAAAACTTTGGGCCACGATCAATGGTCCATGGGTAATTGGAGATTTGAAAAAAAGCTCCATTGATTATGAAATTGTTCCAATTCCTTCAATAGGCGGTCAGGTGGCAAAACCTTTTGTGGGCGCACATGGATTAATTGTTAGAAGATCATCTAAAAATAAAGAACTTGCAAAAGAGTTAATCGAAAAATACATCATTACAAAAACAGGCATTTTGGCCCTTTATGAAGCCGATCCAAGAGGACCAGCAAGAATTGATGCACTAGAGGCCCTAAAAATAAAAGACCCCGATCTTTTGAAATTTATGGAAAGTGCAAAAGTTGGAATACCCATGCCAAATGTGCCAGAAATGGGCGCGGTGTGGGGAGCAATGGGAGGAGCAATTCGCCTAATCATCAATGGTGACAGAACATCAAAAGAAGCACTCACTGATGCCACCAAACAAATTCGTGAATCATTAAAATAATTGTTAGTTTTTAAAATTTAACATTGTAAGGAAATGTAAGATAAAAGATTATCTAAAACTAGCATCAAAACTATCAAATAATTAAAAAAAAAGGTATAACTTTCAAAGTTTTACTCACTTTTAAACAAGGGTAATTTTTGATGAAAGTAATCAGATCACTGCCTCTAATGATCTCCTTATTCTTAATCATCTTTTCTTCATCTGTTTTCGCAAATAGTTGGAAAAAAAGCTTTTATACCGATGATTCTGAGTATTATTTGAAGTTATACAAAGACGGATTTACTCAAAGATTTAGGGTCGCTGCAGACTCTTGCTCTGAAATTACAAATGCTCAAATTGTATTTTTTAAAGATATTCAAAATTCAAGCGATAGAAGTAATTTTATCCCTTTAGATAAAAGAACTATGACAAAATGGCCTTCACTTTATGGAATAGATGAAGAAAATTATTGCTGGTTTGAAGTAAGTGCTTCTGGAATTGATTTAAATAAACCAGTAAGCAATAAGTACATAATAAAAATTAATACAAAAAGTGATGCCAATCCATACTATTTTGTCGGTCTTAAAGATTCGATTATTCCAGAAAGAAGAATTACCAAAGACTTAAATGGTATAAACTGGATTGACTTAGGAATAATGGGGGCAACCCGAGTAGAAGATGGCGGAGTGTTTTTTAAAATTTGGGAACCTATTGCTGATCAAGTTCATCTTGTAATTGGAGACAATGAAGAACAACCATTTTTTATGATTGAAGATGCTGCAAAAGGTTCACCTTATAGATCTCATGTGGCCTATATTTCTGATGCAGGTCCAGGTACTCAGTACCGCTTTCGCTTTATAAAAAATGGAGTTTATGAAACTTATGGCGTTGGAAATTTTAATGCAATAAGCCCTGATAAAATTGATCCGATGGCCAAAGCAATTACCTACAAGGACAAAGGTGGATATTATAACGGGTATGTGGATGCACGAGCTGTAGTTCCTTATCCTTCGACATATGAGTGGCAAGCCGATCATAATTTAAAACTTATTCCACCTCTTGATTTTAATAATTGGATTATTTACCAATTATGGCCAAATGTTTTTAATCCTAAAATTGTAGATGGAAAACACACTCAAGGAACATTTTTAGATATCGTAGAAAAAGTTCCATACTTGCACGATTTAGGTGTTACAGCAGTAGAGCTTTTACCTATCAATGAACATCGTTTTAACGCTGGTTGGGGATATGCACTTGACTCTCTTTCATTAATTGAAAAAACAATCGGAACAACTGAAGAATTAAAATACATGGTTGATTCGTTTCACCAAAAAAATATCAAAGTCATCTTAGACATCGTTATCAATCATATAAATAACAACTTACTTCGAGAACCAATTAGTGCCACGGTTTTAAGTTCGAAACTATATGGAGCAAGTACAGAGTGGGGTCCTGCGCCAAATTTTGCCAATATAATGGTACAAAAATGGTTAATGGATACAATGCTATATTTGACCAGAGAATTTCATGTTGACGGTTTTAGATTTGATATGACAAATCGGATTCAAGTTTTAAACGGTGGATATAAATTCCTTCAAGATATGAACGTAATGTTAAAACTTGATAATCCAAACTTTTTTTCATCGGCAGAAGAACTTTCTGACGATATTTGGTTTACAATGCCAGTAATCGAGGGAGGAGCAGGTTTTGATTCTCAGTGGAACGATAAGTTTCAACTATTTTTTAAATCAAGAATAACTCATTTTAGGCCACATAATAGATCGGTTGATATGGCATATTTAAGATCGACTCTATGGGGATTTAGTAATCATGCAAACCAAAATGGCGAAGAGTATAACTTTGGGCCACCAACAAGAACGGTGAATTATTTAGGTAGCCATGATTTTGTAAGCGATAACGGGAAGGCCCCAATTGTAAGACTTTTGTCTGACTATGCTCGAACGGAGTACTCGTTTGAAGAGACAATTCAAAACAATAAACCAGTTACCTTTGATAGAGTAAGGCCAATGATGGGACCAAATCCAGAAACGGCTTTTCGCTTAATACATAATCAGTTTACTCATAGTGCAGGAAAGCTTGCTTACGGAATACTATTTACAAAGCCCGGCCATATTTTGTTTTATCAAGGAGAGGAGATGGCATCCGATATCTCTTTGGAGAATGAGTGGTCTTATGTTAACGGTGTAAAAATTGATGTCGGAGAATTTCCAACTCAAAATGTAGATCTAGAAAGATATCTTAAATCTCATAAAGTTCCATGGGAATATTTAGATCCTTCTAATTCTCAAGAGCTTTCATTTTTATCAGACAAGGAGAAAAAGCTTTTAACGGGATATCATGCATATATTAAGGATCTTATCGCTTTTAAGAGAGCATATCCGCAAATCAATGATAAAAATGTGACAAATGTCCAAGTTTCTCCAGACAACCAAATCATTGCGTATCAAGTAAATGCTGCTGATCAATCATTCTTTGTCATTGCAAACTTTGGAGATAAACGAGATGCCGAGTGGATTAATTTTCCAGCGAATTTTCATGTTTGGTGGGAAGAGATTATTAATTCAAGCGATCTAAAATATGGAGGAGCTTCTTCAAAGCACACTAACATTATTAGCTATGGCGCTGGGAAAAATAATCACATAAGAATTCCTGCGACATCTATTATGATTTTTAAATCTCAAGATCGTGGGAATATCAGCAAAGAACTTTACTTAAAAGGAACTCATAATAACTGGCAAACTCAAGAAAACATGAAGCTTATTTCTCAAACGACAAAAGGAGATGTCTATTTTGTTGATTTTGAAATTCTAGAAACCGATGAATATGAATTTAAATTGGCCACAAATAATTGGGAAGTAGAGCTTGGCTCTGCAACAAATTTTAATAAGGCACATTTTAATTTAAGTGGAAGTTTAAGTTATAGACCAGATATGCCAAATATTGCGGCAAATTTAAAAAAGGGTAAGTATAAATTTCTCTTTAACATCAATAATTTTGCCTATAATATCATACCAATAGAGTAGTTAGTTTTTTAATTATTAAACCTCACCTAAGGATTTCGGGTGGACAATAATTTCAGTAAAAATATTCGTTTACTTAATACTATTTTGTTTTCTAGCATTGGTATTTTTATCACTGCAATTTTTTGGTTAAATGGTCATATCTATTTAACGATGCTTGCTTTATTTATTCTTTTGGCATCAATTTATATTTTTTTAAGTCCGAAGGCGTATCACTTAAGGTTTATGTATCCTGGCCTTTTAACTTTTTTATTATTCATGATTCTTCCAATGATCTTTACGATTTATATTGCATTTACAAATCTAAGTACTGGTCATTTTTTGTCTTTAGATGCCGCAAAAAAAGTTCTACTAGAAGAAAAATATATCCCAGAAGACTCTTTAATTTACTCGTATAATTTACAAGAAAAAGAGGATGGCCTATTTGTAATTGAAGTAACGAATAAAGATAGTAAAGAAATTCTTACTGCTGATTTCACTCTAACACAAAAAGAAGTTATGTTATCTGCGATAACACAAGAAACAATTATAAAGCCACTCTCTAAAGGTGACGTTTTTGAAATAAAAGATTATCTAAAAAAGATCTCCTTTAAAACGCCACAAGAGGCAATCATTACATATTACCGAACAGACCTTTTGGCCTCTCAAAATCCTCTTTATAGTGATTTGGGGAGAGATGGGTTAAAGGATAATCGTAACCAGTCTATTTATGAAATTGATAATGATAAAGGTTTTTTTAGTAATCACAACGAAAACATAAATTTAGTTCCTGGTTTTCATGTTAATGTTGGATTTAAAAATTTTAAATCTATTCTAACAGATGAAAGTATCAAAAATTCATTTTTTAAAGTTTTAACATGGACGCTACTTTGGGCATTTTTTACAGTATTTTTAACTTTTTCTCTTGGTCTATTCTTAGCACTAATCATCAATGATAAAAAATTAAATGGGAAGGCCCTTTATCGTATTTTATTAATAGTTCCCTACTCTATTCCATTTTTTATCTCTGTCTTAATTTTTAAAGGAATGTTTAATAAAGATTTTGGTGTCATAAATGAGTTACTATCTTTCTTTTTCCAAAGTAAAATCCCATGGCTTGACAATCCAACATGGGCAAAAATCAGTTGTCTAACAGTTAATTTGTGGCTTGGATTTCCATATATGTTTTTGCTTTGCACGGGTATATTACAATCAATACCACAAAGCATTTATGAAGCAGCGTCTATTGATGGTGCTTCAAGACTACAAAAATTTAGACATATAACACTGCCAATGATTTTTTCTGCCATTGCTCCACTTTTGATTGGATCGTTTGCATTTAATCTAAATAACTTTGTTGGTATTTATCTTTTAACGGCTGGTGGCCCACCAATTCCTGGTGCAATCACTCCTGCCGGAGAAACTGATATTTTAATTTCTTATACATATCGCCTTGCTTTTGAAGGTGGTGCTGGACAAAATTTTGGTCTTGCAAGTAGTATTGCAATTTTTATTTTCTTCATTATTTTTGCAATCACTCTTGTAAACTTTAAACTGTTTGGCATGATGAAAGAAACAGATAAACGCTAAAGGAAAAGTGCATGCATAGTTTTACAAAAAAAAGAGAGAGTGCTGAACTACTTTTGAAGCATCTTTTTTTAATAACTTTAATCACTGTTATTTTATTTCCTGTTTTTTATGTTGTATCAATTTCACTAAATCCAACAGGAAGCATTGGCTCTGCTTTAATTCCAGATAAATTATCCTTTGATCACTGGAGATATATTTTAGGCCTTGAGTATCTAAATCCACAAACAGGGGAAAAATTACGATCTGATTTTCCAATAATGCTATGGCTATTTAATAGTATAAAAGTAGCATCCATTAGCGCTTTTTTGATGCTTATTCTTTCAACAACGTCAGCTTATGCCCTATCAAGATTTCAGTTTCGTGGTAAATCAAAATCAATTTTAGTTTTGATGATAATTCAAATGTTTCCAAATATCATGGCCATGGTTGCTTTTTATTTTATGCTTGATTTTATCGGCGGGCAAATTCCTGCTTTTGGTACTGATTCACATGGTGGATTAATATTGGTCTATCTTGGCGGAACTCCGTTTAATATTTGGCTTATAAAAGGATACTTTGATACTATTCCAAAGTCTTTAGAAGAATCAGCAATAATGGATGGATGTACAAGATTTCAGGCATTTTATAAAATAGTTTTACCCCTATCGGCACCAATTCTTGCCGTAGTTGGATTAATGACTTTTATTGGAACATTCTCTGACTTTATCCTTCCATCAATTCTTTTAAAAACCCAAGACAAATTAACATTTGCCGTTGGGATTCAAATTTTTATTGCGGACGCTTTTTCTTCTCGCTGGGGTCAATTTGCAGCGGCATGTGTGTTAGGAGCTTTGCCTATTTCTGCAATCTTTTTTTCCATTCACAAATACATTGTTTCTGGTCTTGCTGCAGGAGCAACCAAGGGCTAATCAAAATATAAAAAGGAGAGATTTTGAAAAAAAATATCCTTTGTAGTTTAATTTTTTGCTTATTCATTCCGTATTTATTTGCCAAAGATTCTCAAATAAAATGCCCAACCTTAAATGAATTAAATCAAATATTACAAAGCGAAGTGGATGGACTTTTAACAATAAGAGACGATCTAGATCTTCTTCTTAATGGCAAAAAAACATCTCTTATTCCTTCTGTTTTACTCATGGTTGATTTAAACGATAAAGAGGCAATAAGCAGGAAACTACAGGATTTACACACTGAGCTTTATGACAAAGAAACAAGCATTAACTACTCCCATATCTATTCTCACTGCATCACAGAAAAGAATAATAAATTACTAAATTTTATTAATCAGATAAAAAATTTAGAAATAGATATTTTACAAAAAAAAATAAGTTTTTTAGAAGGACCAGACGCTATTAAAGAAAATCTAATACTCGCTCAAGAGCAAATGTCACAAAATGAAGAAGTTTTAAAAAATCTTCAATCAAAAAAAGATGATGCACAAAAAAGAGCTGATGATGCAGCACTTGCCTTAAAAGCTGCGGAAAATATTGCTCAAAAGACTCAAGACTTTGGACAAAGAGAGATTGAACTACAAAAAGCACTTCTTGAAAAGTTTCGTAAAGATTTGGCCGACTTAAATTTGAATTTGACCATCATGCAAGAAGAAGAAACCAAGAATGCTCATAAACAAACAGAAGTTCTATCTGGATACACAAGTTTAATCTCTCATATAAATACAGCATCGCTAGTAGAAATAAAAGAAGCCTATTTGACAGTTATCCCAATTTGGAGAGAGCTTACAGATTCTTTACTTTCAAATTTTATCAATTTAAAAAGAGATTCGATTATTCCTGATGGCCCGAAGCTTCCAAAAAACTTACTTGATGATATTTCTGAAAATCAAGATATTCTTGTTTTAAAAACCAACTATCAACATGCACTAGGAGAAAAGCAAGAATTAATTAATTTACTTAGAAGAAATGAAAAAGAAAAACAACATAATCAATATAAACTATTAATCCTTGCAGCAAAGCTAAGATCAGAACTTATAAAGAAACTATCTCAAGAAAATGATGCGCATATTTTTACTTTTACTAATAATTATTTTTTAGATCTTTTTAGAGAAATACGGATGATTCCTTATAGACCTCTTGTATTCTTAAAAGATCAAGCTTTTGAACTAAAAAGATTAAAATCCTTAGGTATTGAAGGATTTTTAACAATATTTCATAGAATATTTTTGCTACTGCTTTTTTTTATTACACCTTTTATTGCTTACAAGATTCTCAGACAAGGAAGTAAGTATCTTGAAAAAGTAAAAAATTGGTTAAGGCACGATAAAAGTGAATTCAAATGGGCCATGAATCTGGCCTTGTGGATTAATCGCTTAAATCCTTACTTGCCATGGATTATGATGCTTATTGCTACAAAATTATCAAAGACAATTGTGCAAAATGGCGATCTTGAAGAGTTAATCGAAATACTTCCATATTTTAACTACTATTTTTATTACCAAATTTTCAAACTACTTGTTGGAGAGATTGTTCTAGCAATAACTGTACATATTCCACAATCTCATCTAGCAAGTAAAAAAATTACATCAAGAAGCAAACAAACAACAAAAATATTAGGTAGATTTTTTTTAATCTCGGCATATATTCTACATGCAACCCAAACCATAGCAAGAACCGGATTATTTTATCATCTACTTTTATCAACTTTATTTATAATTACACCTATTATTTTTGCCATTGCAGCATATTGGTGGAGAGAAGAATTAAGTAATGCAACAACAGATATTTTAAAATTTAAATTTGCAGAAAAACTAAAGTTTCTTTGTCTGTTACCTCGTTGGTCATTTATTGCATGCTTACCAATAGCTATTCTTCTCATTTGTACTTTAATGTTTAAAAAAATATATCAAGAGCTTGTTCAATATGAGTCTGCAAAAAGAGTTTCAGCACAACTGTTCAAAAGAAATCTTGAAACAATGGCCAAGAAAAAAATCTCAATTACAAAACAAAACATTGATCTTGATAGTGAATATTTAAATTTTTTTAATCTAAATCTGGCATCAGATTCAAGGTTTTATGTCGAAACAAAAAACAAATATCTAAGTACTATTTATGACGAAATAAAAAAGTGGAACCAAGAAGAACATGATGAACACAGCCTTGCTATTTGTGCAGAAGCAGGCAGTGGTAAATCTTCTATTTTAAATGCTTTGGCACATAAATTAGAAAAAGACATCAAAGTAATTTTTTTAAAACTATCAAACAAAATTACAACAAAAGAACAGTTTTTATCATTCCTTACTCAAGGTTCTTTACTTGATTTTTCAAATGGCATTGAATCATTACTAAAACTTGATAAGCAAGAGATTAAGACTGTTATAATTATAGATGAGGCACAAAATCTCTTCATAGGCAAAAAAGACGGTTTTGAGGCATTTCATCTATTGCTAACTTTAATCAATGCAGACACAAAAAACTTTTTCTGGTGTGCTACTTTTGGAAAATTTGCATGGAACTATCTTTCTGCAGTAACTAAAAATGCAAACTACTTTCGCAAAACTGTTTTTTTAGAAAAGTTTAACGACAAAGAAATTCGTGAGCTTATTTTTAAAAGACATTTAGAATCAAAATTCTCTTTAGAATTTGATCCTATTATTTTTGCAACAAGCAACAATAATGAATCAACGGGCATTACTTACATTGAGGATCGTTTTTTTGAACTGTTATGGGAACAATCAAAAGGCAATCCAAAAGTCGCAATAAGCCTGTGGCTTTCATCTTTGCGTAAAAAATCAAATAACTCCTTAGTTGTTGGCCCTCCAACTTCTCTTCCGAGAAATATTTTAGATAGAATGACTGATGATGAATTATTTGTAATTGCAGCAATTATTCGTCATGACGATCTTAGTAAAGAAGAAATTAAAGAAGTCACAAACCTTCAAAATTCTGTAATTCAAAATAGCTTACGCATAGGATTAGAACGTGGATTTATCATCACAAATAAACAACAGTACATGATTCATCCATTATGGCAACACAGCATTATACAAGGACTTTTTAGAAAAAACTTTATTTATGAATAAACTGGAATAACTTATGGGAACTTCTGAACTAGATAGCGTTTTGCAACTTATGCAAATGTTAAAAATAAGTAAACTATTATCATTATTTCTAGGCCTCTTCATCTTATGGCTTATTGCCAACACATTCCACCATATTGGTTCAAGACTAAATAAACACTTTCCATCAAAAAGAATTTTAATCCTTCAAATTATAACAGTGCTAAACTTTTTCTTATATATTTTTGGTGGATTTATTTTGATATATGGAATTTTAGATCCACCAAAAGAACTAATGATCGCTGTAGGCGGAAGTGCTGCTGTTGCAATCGGCTTTTCTTTAAAAGATCTAGTATCATCTCTTGTTGCCGGGGTAATCCTTTTGTTTGATCGACCATTTCAAGTGGGAGATAGAGTTACCTTTGGAGACACTTACGGAGAAATAACAAGTATTGGTCTTCGGGCCGTAAGACTTACGACTCTTGATGACAATCTTGTAACAATTCCAAACTCTCGCTTTATTACTGATGTTGTTGCCTCAGGAAATGCTGGAGCACTAGATATGATGGTTTGTGTTGATTTTTATCTAGGATTAGATGCTGATTTACATTTAGCAAAAAGTATTGTTCAAGAGATTCTTCTAACAAGTCGCTATATCTACCTAAAAAAAGATATTTCTATATCGTTTTCTGAAAAAATTGTAGGACATCGATTAATGATAGAACTAAAAGCAAAGGCCTATGTGCTAGATGTAAAATTTGAAAAAGCATTTCAAACAGATGTCGTAATGCGCACTGAAAAAGAATTTCTAAAACAACAAATTAAAAGGCCCATCATCATTAATATCTGAACTTATACCAAACCCACTAAATAATGTCGGGAGAAAAATGGCAAGTTGTGATGAGATTTTGTTTTTAAATTTTAGCTAAAAACGCAGGCGTAGCCGTTGTTACGTCGAGTATTTTAGCAAAATTTAAAAGCAAAAGATCGTTACAAATCGGCATTTAAAAACCGACATTATTTAGTGGATTTGGTATTACATTTTAGGAATCAAAGACTCTAAATACCCCTTAATATCAATATTAGCAGCTTTATCACTTCCAAGATTTGATGTTTTAAGTTCTTCAAGTGTTTTATCCATTGCGACCTCATAGTCTCTTTCATGTGCATTTCTAAGCCTTGATTGTGCTTTATACCACTCTTTTTTATTAGCACTGTCTTGACAGCTTTTTAGTTCTTCAGGAGTGGTTGCTCCCCAACGAAGCTCAGGGCAGTGATATGGGTCAAACGACATATTAAAAACTCTCTTAAAGACATCATCTGTATTTAAAAATACTTTTTTACCAACACTGTTTGTATAACTTACTTTGCATTTTGCAGTATGCTCTTTATAAGTTTTTAAAAGATCGCCAACGAGATCGCTTCCTTCATAAAAGATTTTAGGATTTTTATTTTTATGGCCTTCAACAAACATTTTTACATAATCCATTGCTTCAACCATAGAGGCTTTAAGCCTTGCATCTCTTGATGGAGTAGAATAAGTTTCCCACTCTCCTTCTGTTCCATAAATATTTTCTGGTAGCTTTTCCGGATGAAACTTGTCTGTTATTCTACAGCTTGCAACAGCTCTAACCCGATCTTTTATATCAAAACAAATTCCAAGAAGCATCATGCGAAGCTCATCAACAGGATCATATCTAGCATCACCAACAGTTAAAGCTGAACGAACATAGTCATAGTAGAGTTCTTTATCTCCATTTTTATTATAAAACTCTGCCTTCTTCCAATTATCATCATCCACTTTTTTATTAGTTCCATAATATTGCTCCAAGGAAAAATCATCAATTTCCTCTGCACCTTTTGGTTTGCACATATTTTCAGATGTCATTTCCATCGGTCTCCAATTTTTAAAACCAGCACCAGCGGCCGGACGAGATCTTATAAATTTTGCTCCATACATAGCAAGTGTTAATGAGTTATCTGGATGACCGTCGATTAGAAAAATTCTTCCTGTCTTTGTTACTTTATAAACAACAGCAACATGTCCGGCCGGATCATACATAACAGTTCCAGGCCTTATACTTTCTCGAGAAATTTTAGGAGAATAAAAATCACTTTTATCTCCTGTTTTGCCTTGATGTTTTGGATGAACTCTAAACATGGCAGTAGAAACCGCGTTGACGGTGGATTTTAAAACATTATTTATATCGTCACCGTTCTTTATGGATGTTGTTGCTGTTACGTTATTACCAGATAAGCTATAGCGAATATCTCTGTTATTTCCATCTGGTTTTTTCTCATTTTTTGCATTAGCATAGGTTACAGATTTTGGATACTCGTAACCCAAACCATTTTTCCAAGCAAAATACCCTCGCAAAACATAAGGCAAATCAGCGCAATCAGAAAACACAGGCAGTAACGTATCTGGATTTGGTTGATTATAAAATTTTCTACCATTTAATATTTTTTTAAACTCATTAACATTTTTACACTGAGATTTTTTATAGTGATTCTCAAAAGATGCTTGATCAATGCATGTTAAACAATCAGAGAGCTTTTCACAAAGTTCTCTTTCTTTTGCTTCGCCAACGGCAGCAATAAAGTCTTCAAAATTTTGTTGATCTTGTAAGTCCCAGCAATTTTTTTTAATATTCCATTTTAAAGATTGAGGTTTAACTGTTTTTGGGTCACAGCTCATCTGCATACATTGATCAACTGCTTGACTGCTTTGTAAATCTCTTGCCTCTTCAACATTGGCCCGGAGTGCAACTTGTAAATCGGTATGCTCTTTTGCTTTTGATGGTGCTTCCACGCCTGGAGTACGTTCTAAAATTTCTGTGGTTTGAGTAATTATATCTGTCAAAGATGTTTGATTATCATCTTCGCTTGCCGTAGCATTCATAAATGCTTCTGAATCTAAAAAATCTTCTGACTCTTCTTGTGAAAATGCAAAAAAACTTATGCTAAATAATATTGTAATGAGAAACAAAAATATGACTTGTTTTATTTTCATAAATCCTCTTTAAAATATAATGAAAGAAATTAACGACTACTTATCGAACTTTTTATTGTAGTTCTTAATGAAAATTTCTTGAAAATCTTAAAAACTTTTTTAGTCGCCTAATTTCTATCGGCAAAAGATGCATCAATTGATAAAAATCATAAGGTATCGGACAATAAACAAATGTTAAACATTTTCTAAAAGGTAGAATTTTATGAAGAGATCCATTTGTGTTATTTCTTTTTTACTTCTTACGTCTAACATCTTTGCTCAAACACCTCTTCCAAACTGGATTGATTTAGACAAAGAGAGTATAAAAAAAACAACTCTGCCAAAAATAAATGGTGAAACTCCACCGCAAGATTTTAGAATTCCAGCAGAATACGAACCTATTCAATCGGTTGTAATGGGTGCTGCTGGTTATTATAATATCGCTCAACAAATTTCTAAATTTTCTCAAGAACATGCTGGTGCTGATGTTTGGATGACAGGAAACAATAAAGAAACCAATAATCTTTTTGAAGATATTGCATGTCCAATTGACTCTGTCTGGATGCGTGACTATGGTCCTTTTGGACTTCTATCTTTTAGTAACGAAATTGCGGCAATTGATGCAATTTATCGTCACTATCAATATAGGGTAAGAGATGATCAAATTCCAACCTGTCTTGGAAAAAAGAAAAATTTTAAAGTTTATCAGATGCCACTTATTATGGATGGCGGAAATTTAATGGTTGATTCTTCTGGAAATCTTTTTATGACAAATAGAACATACTATTGGAATAAAAATTTACCAAAGGAAAAAGTTGATCAAATATTAAAAGATTATTTAAAAGTAAAAACAATTCATGTTTTAGAATATGCGGGATACCCATCAAATCCTGTTGATGGAACAGGTCATATCGATATGTTTGTAAAACTTCTAAGCGATGATACAGTCTTAATTACAAAAACGGATTCAAAACAATTTATAGATGCAACAAATAAAGCAAGAGAATATTTTTCAAACATTTTAGCTCCAAATGGTGAAAAATATAAAATAATAGAGATCCCTGGCGTTTACCAATATGGAACTTGGTATAGCTATACAAATTCATTGATCGCCAATAATTTAGTTATGATGCCTATTTATAAAGGAAAAGATGAGTTTAATAAAAAAGCAAAAGAGGCATATCGATTAGGGCTTCCAAATCATGTTATTAAAGAAATTTATAGCGATGACTCGATTACGTCTGGTGGTTCCATTCACTGCTTAACACAAACTATTCCGAAAATTTAGATATTAAACCCAGATAATGCATTATCTGGGTTTAATTGGTATAAATTATACCTAGCAGGTCGAAAATATCCGATAAATTATACTTAGCAGGTATAATTTATGCAGAAAAATCTGTAAGTATTGAAAACTAAAAATGCTTTAAGTATATCTGGGTTTAATACCCTAGCAGATCATAAACTTTATGCAGACACCTTAAAGAAAAACTTTCATGATTGCTCGTTATATTCCTTCTTTCTTTGCGAGAATCAAGAAGTAATTTTTCACGTGGAGATAATTCAAGTGAAGGATCTTTAAAATAATTTTCAACCTCTGGCCAAAAGTCTTTATCAAGCATTGAAAGAATTTGGGCAGCACTTTTTTGCAGCTCTGGATTTTTAGAGGATAAATTTTTTATTACTGATTTTTCTAATTCTAAAAGATAAAGAGGATTCGATGATGCTGTATAAATAGCTTGCTTTCTCATTTCAGGATCTTTGGAGTCTAAAAAATTGCTAATTGCAGAAGTTATAAAATTTAAATCCTGTTTTTGATTATCATTTAATGAGGTCTTAATTTTTAATACATCTTCTCTTCTTTTTTTATCATAAGACAAAGCAATAGGAAACTCTTGTACATTGTCTTCTTTTAGCAAAAACTTTGGCATTTCAATTCTTATAAACTCTAGCGATCTTACTGGATTATGTTTATGATTTTTATCTAAAGTAAATGCAGCAGAAATTAAATCTCCCCAACCTGCGCGTTTTAGAAATGGAGCCTTTGCCCATGTATAAACATCTCCTGACTCTTTTGGAGTTCGTAAAAATAGCGATAATGGCAAAAGTTGTTTTTTAGAAGTTGCTGTATCACTTATAAGTTCTAAAATTTTATTTTTAAGAAGCGGCATCTCCTCTGGTTTAATCTGAGTATTAATAAAGTTTATAAAATCCTCTTTTGCATCTCTATCGTTATTATTAAATATTGCCTGAGTAACTGCTTTTTGAATTTTTTCATCAAGCAACCACTTCTCTCTTTGCTCAATGTTTAAATCGCCTTTATAATTTCCCCAAAAATAAAAAATCCGCTGCAAAAGATTAAATTGATGGGCCCTACTTTTTGTCTCTGTATTTTTATCAAGCATTACTTTTATAAGTTCCGCAACCTGATCAGACTTAATATCTGCTTTATACCTAGTAATAAGAAGTCGCTCGACTTCCCATGTCGGACTCTCTAAAAATTCCTGCCAAACATCTTGAAAATTTCGATAATTCCATACAACTACATGAGATTTTAATTTATCTGAGAGTGTAAATCCCTGTGTTGCCTCAACTTTTTGCAACTCATTTTTTACTAGATCTTTATCTTTGCTTGTTAAACGAATTCCATAATCTGTTTCGAGCTTATCAAAAATTATCTTAGAATCTGAAATTTTATTTTTAATAGCAAAATAAAAGACAGAAGGATGTTTTGCAACAATACTTGGAACAGTTAACTTTTGATGATCTATAAATCCATCCAACCACTCTTTTTGCTCTTTTAAAAACTGCTCATTATTTTTTACTTCAGATGTATTTGTGGTCTTTTGTTCTGGATTTAAAATTTGAGCAGCGGAGTTGACAATATCAAGGGTCTTTCCTTCATTTTTTAAGACTTCTAAAAAGGCTTTAAATTTTTGCGGGATCTCTTTTTTCTCGCCAAAGCGATGCTCCATTAACCTTAAAAAATTAATCTGCCCAATCTCGTTTTTATTTTTAATTGCTTCTTCTATACTTTTGATAATTTCCTCATCACTTTGTTTGTTAAATGCGACTATTTTTTTTCTAATTGCACTGGCAACACTTTTTTGCTCTAACTCTTTTTCACTCCATGCACTAGAAAAATTTTTAGTGGCATCTTCCCCTGCTTGATCTTTATAAACTTCTACAAGATGCTCAATAATTTCAGCATCACTCATCGCCTTAGAAAAAGCACTACCATGGCGCCAAGAATTTATTTCATTTAACAAAGTTAAAAATCCGCCTTTAGGCCCGTCGACCTCATAAGGAATTGCATACTTTTTACTTTTAATCCAACGATTTTGTGTCTCTTTAAAGCGGGTAAAACGAGAGTGGTGTCCTTCATGAACCAAAACTTCTGCATCAATTCCAGCAGGAATAACATAAGCAATTCGATTTCTTCCTGGCCGATGAAATCCTGTTGCACCATCAGACTCTCCCTTATCGATTTTTACTCCAGTATGAGCAAGATGCCTCATGGTGCGAGCAAAGTCTTTTAAAAGAGTTGGATCATTTAATGCTTCTACATCTAAAAAAATATCATTTGTTAAGTAAAATGCTGGGCCACTTCCAGCAATCATAATATCGCCATATCGCTTACTTAAAATATCATTTTTAAAAAACAGTTTATTAATTTTTTCCCATTCAGCATCTGTAAACTGCGAGTACTTAAAAAGCTTTACAGATGGAGCATCACTTGAAAATAAAGAGGTAAAAACTTTTGTTACAGGATCTGCAGTTTCTTGATGCAAACTATTTAGATAGCTATATGAGAGTGCTCGTAAAAAAGTGTTATCAGTTGTTAAAAGATCAGAGAAAAAACTTGGGGCCGATTTGATTTTATAAACCATCTTATCATTTTCTTTTATGATTTGATGTTCATGATTTTTTAATATTTCAAAAAAATGCCGTCTGGCCCTTGACGCAGAAGTGTTCATAATTTTTTCAAGATCAGCTGGAGATATTTGATCTCCTGATCTTTTAAGTAGTTCCAAATAAAAAGATTTTGTTAAATCTTGTGAAATTTTATTTTCATCAAAAGTAATTAAGGACTCTCCATCTGCAAAGGCAAGGCAAGAAAAAAGAAAAAGTGCAACAGCTAATAAGACTTTATTAAAATAAAACATCTCTATTCCAAAAAAATGATAGATATAGTTAAAGTTTATCGGGCACTTTAAAGTGAAACTTTAGTGAATTGCTTTAAAAATACGAACGTTCTTGAGTTTTTCATTTTTTCTGTTAATATACCTTAATGGATATACTAAAAAAAGCTAGAAATATTAAAAAAAAATCATTTTTGCTGCCATATATTTCAATCGTGATAAAGAATCAAAGAGTAAAGCTAGGCATGTCACAAGAAGAATTATCAACCAAAATTGGTATTGGCCTTAAAACTTTAAGAAAAATCGAACAGGGAGATTTAAACGTCAATTTTACAAAACTAAACTATCTTTTAAATTTTTTTGGTTTGGGACTTATGCCAGCAGATCTTGTAGCGACTCCAAAAATAAAAAAGCAGAAGATTCTAGAAAAAAAATATATTTTAAAAATTTTAAGTCATCTTTATGCTATTTTTAAAATAAAATATGGGGTTTGTGAACTGGCCCTATTTGGGAGCTATGCAAAAAACAGAGCGACTCTCCAGTCTGATATCGATATATTGATTGATTTTGATTATGATGTCAGCTTGGAAACTGAAGGAGAGATTCAACTTATTCTTGAAAATCTTTTTCAAGGAGTTAAGATTGATTTAACACTGAAAAAAAATATTTACCATGATTTCAAAAAAAATATAGAGGAGTCAAAAATAAATGTCGCCTAAAGACTACAAAAGCGCACAGATTTATCTTGAAAGAATTATCTCGCATATTGAGAAAATAAGAAAATATAAAAAAGGATTGTCTTTAAAAAAATTCAAAGAACAAAATCTTGAATATGACGCCATTTGCATGCAACTTTCACAGATTGGAGAAAGTGTTTCTAAAATAGAAAAATCAACGGATAGAATAATCGAACACTTCCCTAATACTATAAATTGGAAAGCGCTCAAAGGATTACGAAACAGAATTGATCATGATTACGCTTGGCTTGAGGCAGAAAAAATATGGGCCATGCTTGAAAATGATATCGAACAACTAGAAAGTGGAGTGAAAAATATTTTAGCAAAAAGATACGGTTTAAAGTAAAACGCTCTGTTATTTTTTTATCTTACTCCTGACCAAATACCGTACTATTTTAATGCGGCAGCCCATAAAAAGTATCACGCACCTATTAACAGGGCCATCAGGAGCTGCTCTTACTTTTTTACCGGCAAGTCATGATTTTGGTTATGTTTTAAAAGATACAGACTCTGTAAGTAAAATAATTACGGTTACAAATAGCGATGACGTCACGATTTATACAGGAAGTAGCTCTCTAACTGGAACAAATTTTAACATAACCTCAAATGGATGTGAAAATTTGGCCATTCCAAAAGATGCCTCTTGTTCTATTAGTATAAAATTTCATCCAACCACAACTTCCATGATCACTTCTGTATTGTCGCTAAAGTATGGGCCTGCAGGCCAAGTAAATATGTATCAAGGCAATTTGGCCTTACAAGGGACAGGATATGAGAATGCAGCTCCTGCAACTTATCAAATAGAAGTTTCTACAACGAATCATAGTGCAGATAGCGTCTACTATATAACTAAAAGTGGAAGTGGAATTTTTAGAAGCTTAATTATGAACTTATCAACAAGTAACGGACAAGGAATTTCTACTTTTAGCGTTGATGATTCCTCTCTTGATGGCAAAGGATTAAAATCTCTTACCAATCACGGGAATAGCACTGCTAGCTATTTTTTTCTCCGTCACCTGCAGTTAATGAATTAACAGAAGTAAATCGTGCTGTTATTTTTACAGCAACTGATTCTACTGGTGCTACAACTCAAAAAACAATCAGTGTTAGAATTACTGGATTTAATCAAAACCCTCTTGCCGCTAACACTGTTTTTTATCATGGATTTTCTGGAAATATTTTAGATAGCTCTGGAAATAACTACTCACTTACCCACTCACTTACAAATCCACAGTTTTTAGCAGCACCAACTTTTTTAACCGATACCAATCAATCATTAAGTTTAAACAAAAACTTTGATGATTTTTTCTCGCTTGATTTATCAAGTACTCCTATAACTTCAGATACAGGTACTTTATCTTTTTGGTTTAAACCATCAAGTGGTAACTTTCATAATTTAAATCAAGAAAAAGAGATTTTTGCCATCAAAAAAGAGGCGCCTGAAAATAAACTGGCGTGGCAACAAATTGCAGACAGAGCACACGGACACTCTGATCATTGCATGCTTAATTATAAAGATGCTTTATATATTATTGCTGGACACACCCATGGTCTAGATCGAAGTAACATCGTCTGGAAATCAAGTGATGGAAAAAACTTTAAAGTTATAAATCCTGCGGCAAGTTTTGATCCGCGCTGGGGTCATACATGCCTTGTTTTTCAAGATAAAATGTGGATTGTAGGAGTATATGTTTCAGACGGAGCTCCTCTTTACGGAAACGATATTTGGAATTCTACAGATGGAATCAGTTGGTCTAAAGTTTCCACAACCACAATTTTTCCTATTAGAACTCTTCATTCGTCTGTTGTATTTGATAATAAAATGTGGGTCATTGGTGGATATTCATCAACTGCACCAAATAACAGAAATGATGTCTACTACTCTACAGACGGTGCTAATTGGACGTTAAGTACAAACAATGCTGCTTGGCCTGGAAGAAAATCTTTTGATGCTTTTTTATTAAATAGTAAAATGTGGATTATCGGTGGATATGAGTCTAACTCTCCTTATACATTAAATGATATTTGGAGTTCTACAGATGGAAATAATTGGACCAGGGATAGCTTACCACTTCCAATTACTGCACGATCTACAAATAATGGTCCTGTAACATATCAAACCTCATTTGCCACAACTTTAAATAATTCTCTATATCTATATGGCGGATGGAATATTACTTTCGGCTACTTCTCCGATCTCTGGAAAGCAAGCCACATCTCTGATATAACACTTCTCTCCTCTCAAAACTACACCGCACTTTCTGCTCGAACCAACACTCAAAGTGTAAATTTTAAAAATAAACTTTTTGTTATTGGTGGTGCAGATAATTCTACAAAATATTCAGATGTCTGGACATCAACTGATGCTGAAACTTTTATAAGAGAAACCAGTAGTGCTGGATTTTCGGCAAGAAGTGGACATCAGGTGGTTTCATTTTTTAATAAACTTTTTGTTATTGGCGGCGATGATGGCGTAAAGAAAAACGATGTCTATAGTTCAACTGATGGTATTAACTATACTCAGCTAACTGCTAATGCCACTTTTTCGGCCCGCTCAGATCATCAAACTCTTATTTTTAACGATAAAATTTATCTTATTGCGGGCCATGATGGAACGACTCCTTTAAATGATGTCTGGAATTCAACTGATGGGATTACTTGGAATCAAAGCACTGCCGCAGCTGCATTTTCGCCACGCTATGGACACGCTGTAACCATTTTTCAAAACAAGATGTGGCTTGTTGGCGGCAGACTCTCTACAGGTCAAAGAGTATCTGATGTCTGGAGCTCTTCTGACGGTGTAACATGGACAAATGAAATCGAGTATGCCAATTTTTCTGCACGAGATAAACATGCTCTTTTAAATTACGATGATAAATTATGGCTTATTGGCGGAGATGATGGCCAAATCAAGGCCGATGTATGGTTTTCTGCTGATGGCAAAAATTGGTTTGCATATAGCTCTAGCTTATCTTTAACTGCGCGTGCTGGTGCAGGTTTTACTATTTTTAACAATCAACTAACTCTGGTTGGTGGATTGTCAGTAAATCAAAATTATCTTTCAAGTGTTTGGACATCATACAACAACGATCAATTGTTATCGATATCGCTAAATCCAAATGGAGATATTGCAGCACATATGACAACTAGTCCAACAAATGAAACCACAAAACGCTATAGTTTAAAAACCGCAACACCACTAACCAATGATGTTTGGACTCATCTAGGATTTTCATTTGATCTTTTTGGTTACTTAAAATTTTATCAAGATGGTGTGTTAAAAAGTTATGACACAAGCTCTGGAGTTGCAATAACTGATCCAATTCATCATTTTGTTTTTTCCAAAGAAGGAATCGAAGGAGAAATTGATGAGTTGATTTTTAAAACAAATTACGATTCATCAAATGAAATTACAAACCATATAAGGGCACTGATGCAAGCTCACTAATAAAATTTTATAACAGCTGAGTTTTTGCAGTTATTCCTCCACAAAAACCAAGAATAACATATTTTTTTAAATGACTACTAAGTAATGACTCACCTTCTATATCCATTAACGATTTTACCTTTATTACCATTTCTTTTTTATCAGGTCTTAAAAACGTAATCTCTTGACCGACAATAATTTCTTTTTTTCTGTGATCAAAAAGCTCTATCAAATGTCCCCTATCTTTTATCGTAGAAATAACTTCACCAATAGATTTATCACTTATATGACGTTTTAATTTCTTAAACATCACATTGGTTTTATTGCCATGGTACATGCCTGTAGTAATTTCATAAGTTTTATCTTTAATCAGAGCATTTTTTAAATCTTGCCAACCATTGATACCATTTTGAGTCGATGCAAAAAAAGATAGATCGACAAGAGTATCAACTCTCTCTTTTTTAAAAAACTCTTCATCTAAAATATCTAAAATTGAAAAGATACGACTGTGATATAAAAGGCTTTGATCTTTTTTTGAGATTCCACGAACTGCATGATTACACCCTTCTTTTGGCACAAGTGTTACAAACTGATCTTTTTTTTCAAAAAAATTTCTTCTTGATTTCATTAAAAGAATTGGGCCATATACAAAAATCTCTTTTTTTACAGAAATCTCATTGATATAGGCAAAGATTTTTTGTTTTGATAAATCTAAAGGAAAAATCACTTTTTTTATTGTTGGCAAAAACTCTTGTATAAGAGCTTGATAGTTTTTTATATTAGGTCCCATTGGCCCTAGTATAAGCTCTAGGCCAATCTTTGAATAATTGTTTTTAAAAAAACGACCAACACCTAAATCATTTACTCTTATAGTTGAAATATTGCCAGTATTTAAGACTTCTAAAATTTTATCTATGTAGTTTTTAAAATCTGACTCTAATACAAGTTTATCTGCTAGTAGTATAACCTCTATTTTTTGCTCCTTGGCCCAAGCAAAAATATCTTTAAAGCTAGAAATTTCAAACATCGAGTTATTTGCAATACCAGATACTGCGAGTAAAATTTGAGAATTTAAATCACTCTTTATAAGATCAAATACCATCGGGTTGTTTATTAAATAAGTTCTACGACTCATAAACGACTCTCTTTTGGCAAAAGTCTCACAACATTTCCAACCTGTGCTTTTGGCATTTTAATCCATGCAACGCTTCCTGGATTTACCAACAAGAGATCTTCTTTAAATAAAGAGTGCATTTTTAAAACTTCATATTCAAAATTTGCACCAGAAAAACTCACGACTTCTAAACAGTCTCCTATTTGAAATGGGTGTAAAACCTCTATTAATGCTAAATCATCTTTGACACTAATAACTTCTCCTGCAAAAATTGCATGCAAAGGTTCAGCTTCTCTTTGATTATATGATTTACTTTTTTCTATATCGCCTAAAAGTCCACCTAAAAAATATTTTCGATGAGAGATTTTATCTAATTGAGATAATGCATCATCTAACTCTTTTTGTGATAAACTATTATTTAAAACGGCATTCATTACCATGCGAAAACTTTTTATTGTTGTGGCCAAATAGTTATTGGCCTTCATTCTGCCCTCAACTTTAAAAGAATCAACTCCCTCTTTCATCATTTTAGGAATTAACTCTAACGCACAAAGATCCATAGAGCTTAAATAAAAATCTTCTTTACCCTCAATATCGTAATTAAAGCGACAAGGATGAGCACAGCCTCCCCGATTGCTATCTCTGCCCATAAGATAGTTAGATAAAAAACAGTGACCAGAATAAGAAGCACACATTGCACCATGAACAAACATCTCTATTTCAACCTGAGCACTCTCTTTAATTTTTAAAGCTGAATCTAAAGATACTTCTCGGGCCAAAACAATTCTTTTTGCCCCCTGATCTCTCCAAAACTTTGCAGTTTCAGTATTTAAAACGGAGCTTTGAGTTGATATATGTATTATCCCTTGAAAATATCTCTTGGCCAAATTAAGAGTTCCAAGATCTGATACAATTATAGCATCAACACCAATATCTTTTAACATTTCAAGCGAAGGAATAATCTCTTCGTGCTCTTCATCATGTAAGAAGCTGTTGATAACAACATAGATCTTTTTGTTTTGTTTTTTGGTTATATCCCTTGCCATCTGTAACTCTTCAAACGAAAAATTAGTTGCAGCAGACCTTAACCCAAATTTTTGTAGCGCCAAATAAACACTATCTGCACCATAAGAGATGGCCGTAATCATTTTTTTATAAGAACCAGCAGGTGCAAGCAATTCCATTATTTTTATTCCAATCAAATGACAAATTTTTACATTTTCATTTAGCAAAAATATCGGATATACTCAAGAGATATAGAAGGGATATAAAATGAAATCCAAAGTAATCCTTATTACTATTTTTATTTTAGTTGTCTTAACAACTGTTATCGTTCACAGATTTGTGGCCATGCCAACAAACATATTTCCAATGCCCTACATCGTACAAGAGGTTTTAATAAAAGATCGTTTACCAGCAAAACTTGACCCACAAGTGATCATTTTAGGAGATGGTGCTGCGTTAAAACTAAAAGGTATTATCCCTGATTTAGTAAAAAAAACATCTAAAAAGATAAGTGGCCAAATTGAAATTTATAATTGGGCACAAAATTATGATGGGATTCATCGAAGTATTGCAAAACTAAAATCCTTAAAAAAATTTCCTCCTTTAATTATTTACATGGGAGGGGGCAGCGAGTTTTTTGAACAAAAATTTAATCTTTTAAAAAGAGCTACAATTTTAGAAAATTTTAATAAATATGAAGATGAAAAATGGCAATCTTTGATGATTACAATGCCATGGCTTTCTCGTTTAATTTATCATAACCCTCGTTTCGTACATCTTTCAGGAGAAAAGCTTGAGGATAAACATGAGTACAGTGCAAAAGACAAACAGCTTGCCCTAGAAATTTCTTTAAAATTATTTAAGCTAGAACTTTTAGAGATGGTTAGTCTTATAAAGGCAAATAATTCACGACTAATTTTTATCACAACACCAATTAATTTAGAGTATCCACCAAATCAGGTTTGTGAAAATACAACAAATTCAAAAATTACCTCATCTCAAAAAAACATTAAAGATTTAATCGATAAAAAAAAGTATAAAGATGCTTATATTAACCTTAAACCACTAATGGAAGAGTCTCTTGCTAACGCTCAAACATACCATCTTAAAGGCATAACAGAATTAAAATTAGGCCTTTTAGAAGATGCAAAAAACACTCTTCTTTTTGCTAAAGCATTTGATTGTGACTTAAAAAAAATAACACCAATGCATAATGCAATAATTAAAGATGTTGCCGTGAGTGAAAACATAAAACTAATCGACTTTCATAATCTAATTGTTAATAATTTAGGAAAAAACGCTCTTTTTATAACGCCTGAAACACCTCAAAGTATATACTATTTGGAATTGGAAAAACTTTTATATACTGATATTGTTACAACATTAAGACTCTAAAAAAAAGGAACTAAAAAAAATATGACAACTAATCAAAAGCCAAAAAATAGTCAACGACCACAGTTTAGTGGAAATAATAAAAGTTCTGGAAAAAAATTTTTTCATCGAAACCATAAGCATAAAAGACCTTCTCAAGATAATGAACAAAAAGGTGCAGCATACTCAAATTCCAGAGGTAAACTAACCGCACATGCTCATACACAAGCTGCAAAACCACATGATCATAGGAATGGAGGATACAACAATATTGACGCAAATCTTAGGAAATATGACTACATGATGGATGTCTATATAGCTGCTAGAAGAAAGTATTTTGAGGCATTCAATAAAAGCGAGCACGACTCTCAGGTTAAAAAAGCAGAACAAGCCTATTTAAACGCCTTGCACGACATCAGAAAGATGGAGAGATACTTTGATCACAATACCAAAAGGGTCTTTGATAAAAGAAGTGGAAGACTACGTCTTGATTTAGAATTTTCTAAAAATCATTTAACGGCCGCAGATAATACTGCCCCAGATGAAGTTCAAGAAGGACATGGCTTTAACTTTTTAGATCCACACACTTTGCAGTCACAAAAAGAAGTAAATTTTAAAGAAGATACTGAGAGTAGCTCAGGTACAATTGACGATTACAAAAAAATTAAACCCTAAAATTAATTTATAGCGTGCCGCCACTATCTTGATCTGGCGAATTATCCTCAGGTATTTCTGAAGCATCTTTTGAAAGGTATAAATCAAGAGTGTTTTCTTGATCTTTTAAAATGGCCTCTTTTAACTCTTGTGCATCTATTGTTAAAATTTCAGAAACTCTTCTAAGCATTTTTAAAGGAATGTTACAAAGAGCTCTTTCAACATTAGAAATAAACTGCCCGTTTTTATATCCTAACAGATGAGATAGTTCTGATTGAGAATATCCTTTTGGATGATTTGTTCTTTTTGTTCTAATCAATTTGGCTATATTCTCAAAACTTCTCATACAATTCTCCTATTTAAAAAATAGACACCATTGTGCTAAATATATTTTATATTAAATAAAGTTCTTGGGCCCAAAAGTAAAGGATAATCGTTTACGACTTTTTTGCTCGGATTATTTTCTTAAAAAACCGTGTAAAAATTGACTTAATTTTCAAGATGTAAGACATTGTAAGTTTTTAAAAGCGTTATAGAGGTCTAAAATGCCCAAACTAAAACCAAAGCGACATCCATTTTTAGATTTTGCTTTAACCGTTGGAGTTTCAAAAATGAAAAAAACAAGTTTTTTACTTGCCACTTGCCTAAGTTTTTCTGTCATGGCATCTGCTGACATGGCCAAGACAAAAACAAGAATGCTATCAACCATTGATTTTTTGGGAACAATGTTTGATGCAGGCTATGCTCCAACACTATGGAAAGGTGAATACGCCAACTGGAACATGGAAAACGAGCTACAAAATGCCAAAAATCAAATTATTCAAAGAGAGAATGTCGTTGCAAAAGATCTGCAATTTGCAATAAGAGATTTTTTACTTTCCACTCAAGATTACCATGTGAGTTACGGCTTTTATGCAACGGAGGCCGCAACACTTCCATTTTCTGTAATGAAAGTTCAAGGTAAATATTACTTTAACTATATAGACCGTAATAAATTATCTGAAGATTCATTCCCTTTTTCTATTGGCGATGAGCTAGTATTATTTAACGATAAACCAATTGAAGAAGAAATCAGTATAGTAAAAAAAGAGATCGCCAAGTCAGACACTCCAACAGATCAAATGCTTGCAGAATTAAAACTTACATCAAGAAGAGCTGCTCGTGGAATGAGTGTTCCTAGAGGTACTATAAATATTGGAGTTATCCCACAAGGAGATACTCAAGTATATTCTCAACAACTTATTTGGGAATACACTCCAGAGCTTGTATCTTCAGGAATGAAGAGTTTTAATAGCGAAAAAGAGAGTATTGATTTTAAATCTCCTCTTTCAAAATATTCGATAATCAATAGACAAATGAAGGCCCAAAATTCAGATATTAACTATGAAACAGCAAATCCTTTTGCTATTGGTAGCAAAAAAAGTTACCTCCCACGCCTTGGTTTAAAAATTTGGGAAAACGATACAGACGCTCCATTTGATGCTTACATCTACATGACTCCTGATAGAAAACTTATAGGATATGTTAGAATTGCATTCTATAGTGGTGATGGTAGTTGGGATCCTGATGAGTATGTGCAAGATTTTGCAAAGATTATTGCAAGATTTGAGCAAACAACTGATGCGATGGTTATTGATCAGATAAATAATCCAGGTGGATCTGTTTTTTATCTATATTCCCTTGTTTCCATGTTAACAGATAATTCTGTTTTTACTCCAAGACATAAAATGGCCGTTAATCAAAACGATGTTGTTGAATCAATCGATTTATTAAAAGAGCTTGCACCAATTAGAAATGATCAAGATGCTATAAAAGTTTTAGGCCCAACACTTAGTGGTTATCCTGTAAGCTACCAATTGGTTGTTTTTATCAGAGAATATTGTAACTTTTTAATTGATCAATTTAACAAAGGAAATAGAGTTACTGAGCCTCACTATTTATGGGCCGTAGATAGAATTAATCCTGCCCCGATTCATTATACAAAACCGATACTTCTTTTAATCAACGCACTGGATTTTTCTGGCGGAGACTTCTTCCCTGCAATCATGCAAGATAATAAACGTGCAGTAATTATGGGAACAACAACTGCTGGTGCTGGTGGATATGTTTTAGAGGCAAGTTTTCCTAATGCGTTTGGAATCGAAACTGTTAGATATACAGGATCAATTGCTGTAAGAATTGATGGAAATCCAATTGAAAACCTTGGAGTTACTCCAGATATTCCATATTCACTAACTCTAAGAGATCTTAGAAATAATTTTATCGACTATAAAAATGCAATTAATACGGTAATAAATGAGATGGTAAAATAAATCTCATACTTGTTCTCGCAAAGATTACCTAGTATCCTATAAAGGTAATCACTCGTAGGGGGGACCATAGTGGTCCCCTTTTTTATAAACAGGATGTTTTGTAGTAAGTCTACAACATCAAGTGGAGTAATTAATAAGTTTTCAAAAGTAGGTGGCAGATGCTAGGAGCCTAGAAGCGAGCTGCCGAAGCGTATAATTCTACGCTGCAGGTAGCGAGACTTCGTAGCGACAACGCAGATGCCACTTAATTTTGGAAACTTACGTTTTGTATGCCGACGTGCCCAGGATGGGCGTAAAGTCGGCGATAAACGATGTTTAGTATGCCGACGTGCCCAGGATGTTGATAGGTCGGCAATGAGGATATAACAATGGCAACAACTATAAATGTTAAGCATCTTGGCGATAATCAAACAGTTGTAACGCATGGACCAACTAAAAATACTCTTATCACAGACCTTCCCCCAGACAATGCAGGTAAAGGGAGAACTTTTTCACCAACAGATCTTTTTGCAACATCTCTTGCAAGTTGTATTCTAACCATTATGGGAAAAATGGCCGAAACAAATTCAAAATCCTTGAAGGATTGCGCTATTGATATCGAAAAAATAATGCAGGAAAATCCAAGAAGAGTTGCAAAATTTATTATAGATATAAAATTTCCAGAAGGTGTAGATGAAAAAGATAAAATCAAATATCTAAAGGCCGTTGAGGCCTGCCCTGTTCACCGAAGCCTTCATCCTGATATAAAAATTGAGTTAAGACATAATTAAAAATAATATTGGAGTTTATTAAATGAAAGTTTTTAATATCTTACTTATCACTTTACTATTTATTAGTACAATTACTAACACAACGATGTCGATGAGTGGCCCATGTAAAATAGATCAAGACACTTTTTGTAGTGATACTGAAAAAAATCATAAAAAAGTTATTACTTGTCTTATGAAAAATCATTCTAAACTGTCAGAGGGATGCCAACAGGAGATAAAAAAAATAAAACAAAAAATGCATCCTTGTCATAAGGATAAATCTTCGCAAGCATGTAAAAAATCATTAAAGAAAAAATCTAAAACAAAAAAAGATTAAAGACTATATTTTTATGAATAATCTAATAACA
>CAZCDT010000030.1:5233-34210 GCA_964497525.1 uncultured Bacteriovoracaceae bacterium | reverse complement strand
AACCAAAATCGTAAAATTTAACTCCCTGACCGACGCTTCAATAAATCTAGTACTGTCAAAATTTACTTGCAGCTTTAAAGAAGAAGGTAGTGTCTTTGAAATCTCTTTAGCTCTTTCTTTAACAAGTTTTGTAACTTTAACTGCATTAGCTCCTCGTTGTTTTTTTACACCAAGTCCTACGGCTTGTTTACCATTACTTCTTGCAAGTATTCTAATTTCCCCCAAACCTTCCTTTACATCCGCTACATCTAAAAGAGTTATTGGAATATAAGTAGGTGAACCTCCTCTTCCTGTAATAACCATTCGTTGTAGTGCTTGTAAAGATTGGGCCTCTCCTATTGTTCTAACATTGTACTCTTTTTTTCCATCGCTGATTGTTCCTGCTGGAATTTCTCCATGCTCATTTTTGATTGTATTTATAATATCTGTTGCTGTAAGCGCATAGCGATATAATTTCTTATCATCGACTGCGATTGTTATATTTGGATCGATATATCCACCAAGAGAAACTTCTCCAACGCCATCAACACTTGAAAACTGATTTTGAATATTATCTCTTACATAAATCATTAACTCTCGAATGCTTAACTCTTCACTTTCTACCGTCATCCATAAAATTGGCTGATCTTCAGGATTACTTTTTGAAATAGCAGGGGCCTCAACACCTTCTGGCAAGCTTCGCTGTAATCTTGTTACTTTGGCCTGCACATCTTGAAAAGCAAGATCAACATTTCTTTCAATTACAAACTCAACACTAATAGATGCTGAGCCTTGTCTGGCAGATGATGAAATACTTTTTATCCCTTCGATACTCATTAAAGCATCTTCTGCTGGATCGATAATATCTTTTTCTATAATTTCAGGTGCAGCACCTTCATAAGAGTATGAAATATTGATTACCGGAAAATCAACATCTGGAGTCTGACTTACCCCCAAACGATTAAAAGAAATTGCTCCAAATATAATCAAGAACGCCATTAACATCCACGCCATTACGGGATTTTTTATAGAGATATCTGAGAGTGTCATAGTTCACCTTTTTTAAAAGAATTTATAAACCTAAAATGATCCGTTTTTAATGCATAATAATTTTTATGATAAGATCTTTTGGCGTCTAAAAGAGAGGTCATCGCTTGCAAAACATCAAGATTGCTAACAACTCCAAGCTGATAATCTCTTTTTTGCAACACATAAACCTTTTCTGCAACATTCATTGCCTCTTGATATTTTTTTAATTGTAACATTTGTGTTAATAGCGACTGATGTAAATTTTCAAGCTCTAAAAATAAAGTTCTTTCCATTTTTTTATACGTATACAAATTCTGTGCTTTAATTCCAACGGACTCTGAGACTTTAGAAATCGTACTAAGACCTGAGAAAATGGGAATATTTAATACGAGCTGAATATCCCATGGAATATCTTTTTGCCCACCAGTTCTACTTAGATAATAGTTTCCAACTAAATCAATAGTTGGAAGATGCAAACTTTTTTGAGACTTAATTCCAAGATCAAACGCATCAATTTTTTTTTGCTGTGCTAAAAGATCAGGCCTTTCATAAATTTGTTTTTGATAACTTAAAAAATCTAAAATGGTATCTGGTAATTTATAACTATCGATCACTTCACCAAGCTCTTCTTTGTGGGTCAAGCGCCGCAAATTGTTTTCAGCTGCAATTAATTTATTTTGAGCTTCTTCTTTTTGAGCGCTAAGCGAAATTCGCAAATATCTAACAGATAAAAGCTCAGTTTCTCTGCTTCGCCCAATACTCACTCTTTTTTGCAGCTCTTTTTCGCGCTCTAAATATAAATTTTCTTGTTCTATGATATTTTTTAAATCATCGCGTAAATACACTACCTGAAAAAATGCCTGAGCAACTTCAAAGGCGACATTCATTCTTTGCAATTTTATATTTTCACTTTGAGAGTCCACCAATAATTGTTGCTGTCTATATAAGAAGAGATCTCTACCTCCCTCAAAAAGAGAGTGTGTTAGTTGAAGCTTTGATGTATATTGCTTCTCTAAATAGGAACTTCTTAAGGCCAGAGCTACATCTGAATTATCAATTCTTGTTTCACTATAATTATAAGAGATCTGAGGTAAAAATGTTGATCCTTGTTGTCTCTTTTTTTCATTTTGCTGCAGCAACACCTCTTGTTGCTCTAACAAAATTTCACTTTGCAGCCAAGCATTTTTAATGCTTTCTTCTAAAGTTAGAGGATATACAGCAAGGAAAGGAAAACTTAAAAATATAATTACTAGTATGGATTTCACGATCTACCACCTTTTAGAAAAAAAACTATTGGTCATTCTATATAAAAATTCTATTATAGAGAAGATATCATCTTTTTTTCACTAAGGATTTTAACGTGGATATGCCCGAACTACAAAGACTATTTTCTGTTATAAAGGCCCTAAGAGATCCTCAAACAGGATGCCCGTGGGATTTAAAACAAACTCATAAAACTCTACTAAAATATCTACTAGAAGAAAGTTATGAATTTATTACGGCCGCAGAAGAAGATGATTCAAAAAAAATGGAAGAAGAAATCGGAGATGTGTTTCTCCAAGTTTTACTTCACTGCGCAATGGCCGAAGAAAAAAAACGCTTTAATCTTGAAAGTGTGTCCAAAACACTTGCGGATAAACTTATAGTAAGACACCCTCATGTCTTTGACAAAAAAGATCAAGATACGCGACTTGCTCCAGATGAGGTACTTGTTAATTGGAAAAAAATAAAAGAAATAGAAAAACAAAAAGCAGGGATTAAGGAAGTTAGTTTTTTAAATCAAGATCTCATCAACTTCCCTGCACTTTTTGCTGCAAATAAGATTGGAGAAAAGACCAAGCAGATTGCATTTGATTGGGATAACTCGAACGAAGTATTAAAAAAGGTTGAAGAAGAATGGCTTGAAATGAATGAAGAGTTAAAAAAAGATCATAAGGAAAATATTAAAAAGATACAAGAAGAGATCGGAGATCTTTTATTTTCTCTTGCTCAACTATCAAGGCACTTAAAAATTAATCCAGAAGAAACACTAAGAATGGCAAATAAAAAATTTGTTAATCGCTTTCAAGCTATGGAACAACTTATAAAATCACAAGGTAGTAATTGGAATGATTTAACGTTAGAAGAAAAGGAAAAATTCTGGGTTCAGGCAAAAATAAATGAGAAGCAAAATGTTTAGACTAAAAGATCAATATATAACCAAAAGTAAAGAAGAAAGAATTTATAACTGTGATATTCCTATCATCGGTCTATCGGGGGGAATTGCTAGTGGTAAATCAACTGTATTAAAGATGTTACAAGAGCAAGGATTTTACACGATTTCTGCTGATAAGTTGGTTAAAAGAAGTTATGAAGAACCTGAAACATTAGATTTTATAAGTCTTAATTTCTCAAGCTGTTATTTAAATAAGCAAGTTGACTTCAAAAAACTACGCCAAATAATATTCTCTGCACCTGAAAAAAAAACGATACTGGAAGATTTTATTTTACCTCGTTTAAAAAAGTTTTTTTTAGAAGAATGTTCTTCATTTTTAAATCCACAAGTCATCGTTTACGAAATGCCTATTTTATTTGAAAAAAATCTTCAAAGTAAAGTGGATCTAGTCGTTTGTATCTACAGCTCCGAGGATCAGCAGATCGAGAGAATTATAAAAAGAGATCATGTATCTTGCGAAGATGCAAAATTAATTTTAACAAATCAAATCAGCATAGAGGACAAAAGAAAAATGGCAGATGTTGTTATTGATAATCAAACAACCCCAGATATTAGCCCATTACTTCATTTTGTGGATCAACAGCACTAATCTGTTTTGATTCTTTATTCATGCTATCTGCACCAAGTAAAAATTCAGCTTCTAGTGTCTTTGCTCTATTTTCTTTAATGCTTCCAACTAGTGATTTTAACTGCTCTACTGCTTTTTCATCACTATCAAGACCATGAGTTGCAAGTTCACTGCTCATATTTGATACTTCTGTAATTGTATTTTTTAGTACCACAAGAATTTGTTTTATCTGAGAAAAATCTGTCGTTTTATGTTCTCTAATTAAAAGATCGACTTTCCCTAAAGACACATCAAGTGCTGTTACAGAAGTATTAAAGCGATCAAGCAGCGAATCAAGACCCTTTGTCTCTAGTTTAATTCTTTGTAGCATTTTATGTCTGTCACTACTGCTTCCTTCCACTGTTTCAAACATAAGGGCTTGCCCTAAAACTTCAAACATTCTATTTTTAAATTCCTGCATCTCGTCTTTTAAATTCTTTAGATCGCTTCTGATAATACCAACAGTTGTAAAGGCTTTTAAATTATCCTCGTAAGCATTTTTCATTTTTTCTGCGTTACAAAGAAGCTCTACTTCTGCCTTACCACTTTTGGCAGATGCCTCTAGTATTTTTTTTAGCATCGCTTCTGTTTCACTTCTTAAATCAATAATGCTTGTAATACTTTGCTTTGCATTATTAAATTTTGTAATCATATTTTTATATATCTGATGCTGCTCTTGAAACACATGGCGTAAATCCATCTCTATCTTATGTTTATCAACTAAATCATTTTCTAATCTATCAATCTCACTCATTAATCCATTTTTTTGTTGTTTTATAACGTCTGAGTGCTTTATGAATTTTTCATATAACTCATTGATACCTGCAATCTCAAAGTCATTTTTTATTCTCTCTTTAAACTCTTTATCAAAATAGTGTTCTGTTAAAGCATCTAAAACTTTTCCGACAGGGCCAACGATAGATGCGGTATGTCCAGTTATAGTATCCTCTAGTGATCTTAATGGATAAAAGAAAATCATAATTCTTAAATTACCCATATACTCAACTGGAGACACATACATCTCGTATGGTGTTGATGTACTATTATTATCTGGACGAAGTTGGATGTTATAAATCCCTGCAATTTTAGTATTCATTGCAACAATAACAGGATCATCTTCGCCAAGATTTGTAAATCTACGTAAAAAATCCCAGCTTAAAGAAAGATTTTTTTCTTTGTAATCCTCCATTTCCCACGCTTCATAGAGCATCGTATTGCCCCAAATAACGTTTAGATTTGAATCAAGTAGTACTGCTGGAAATGGAAGGGCCTCTTGAAATATTACGCCAAAATACATCCTGTTGTGCACATAATCTTTAAGTCCCTGAAACTCTTTTTGAAAATCATCAGAAAGTTGAAGCAAAAATTTATTCTCTTGAGGCAAAATACCGTTTTTTACAGCATCTAAAATCGAGGATTCTAGCTCTTCTATATTCTTTTTATTGGTTTCTCCAAAAATTACTCCACCAAAAATTAAAACTAAAAATAAAAAAACAATTCCACCAATAAAAGAAAAAATTAAAAATTGATAATCTCTTTCGTGCTTAATTTTTCTAAAAGAAATCTCTGGAGCAATAGATGAAATCCATGCCTCATAGATGGTTTTTAAATTTGTTAAATCCTTACTTGAATTATCTAAAAGCTTTAAATATTGGTCAAAAGCATCTGTCTCTGTTTTTAAAGTTTGTAATTTTATTAAAACTAAATCTTTATCTTGTCTGCTTAAAACAGATCCTTCTACAAGATTTCTCATTATTCTAACATCTTCAATAATACTGCGTTTTAAATTAATAATTCGATCATAATCTGCAACAATAGAATCTTTACCTGAATCTGGAATAATTCTTTCAAGCATCTTTTTGGAAATCCGTGTTAAGTTTTTCCAATCTCGATTTTCAACATAATTATAAAATCCTAATATTTTACTTTTTAAAACATTTAAAACACTTGTTAAATCAGAGACATTAAGCATTGCATTCATCGAATCTCGATTTTTTTTAAAACTCTCTAGTAGCTCGTTATATCTTGCACTATTTGGCATATCTTCATTTACTGATTTGATCTTTTTTTCCATTAATTCTAGATTTTTAAAAGCAGCTGAGACATTATCAGAATTCAAATCTTTCCAAATTATTTCATAGTAATTTTTTTGTTTTACTTCATCTATTTTTAACGATGCCTCAAAAAGTCCACTTATACTGTCTGCTCGAATAATTCCTGATTGCCAAAAATAGTACAATCCAACACTTGATAAAAACAAAAATGTTGCTAACGAAATAAAGTAGTAATAGTGCAATTTACGAGACATAGTAAGTTTCATGCTCTTATACCCTTTGCAAAAATCGGCTTAGTGTTTGTTGAAAAAAATCAGATCGATAACAAAGAAAAAATATCTTGGAAAAAGGTTTCCTTAAAAACCAAATCGTTTTTAGAATCTTTTGTTTGAACAATGATTGCACTTCCTGTGCCTCCATTTCCATCGACGTTATTATTTTCCCGCTTTATGCGGTGAATCGGCAAAAGCTGCCCTCTATTTGGTATTATGATGGAAACAGGACGAAATAGAAAGTTAAAATGAATTACTTCTTTATGTGGAAATAATTGATTAAATGATTCAGGGATTCTATCGTATCGCAATATATGCAACTGCTCTGTAATTTCAATACAGACCTGTTTTATCTTAGAAAGCTCTTCTGGCCTTTGAAAAATATAACGTGTAATGGTTCCAGGAAGTGAAATATATGATGTATTATCTAAAGACTTATCTTTCGATACAGGTAGAACATAGACTTGATTAACTTCCACCGGCATATCAAGTTTTAATGTGAGATAAATCAAATTATCATCTTGGTGATTGTTGACTGAAAAAGTCAAAATGGATTTTTCTTTTAAAAGCAGTCGAGTGTACTTATAAATCTCTTCTCTTTTGGCCTCGAGATTACTACTAATCGGAAGCTCGCCCTTAAAAACAATAGCATCTTTTTTTATTATAAGTTCTCCAAGATTCAAAAAATCAAAGCAAGCAATTACGTTTATAAAATATTGAATAACAGCTAAATGCTTATTCCAATCAGAAAGAGTGAATTCCTCTCTATTACCTTTAATTTGTAATCTAGAGATCCCTACACTGTCTGTAACAATCTTATCTATGAATGAATCAAATAAAGAAGTTAATGCACTTTCTACCTGATTAAAATGGGATACTCCCGATAATTCGTTATAGCTATCGCGATAAATATTTTCAACATGGTGATGGATCCTTGAAACAAGTGGAGCAATATCCATATTGCCAAGTCTTTTAAGATCTTCTAGTGCTTCAATACCCTGCCTATAATCTGAAAATATTTTATTCATAAAAAATCACGATGCAATAATTTCTTCGTCTAGCTCTTTTAAATCACGTAACTTACTTCTTAATTTCAAAATTGCCTGTGTATGCAATTGAGAAACGCGAGATTCTGTTACATCTAACACCTGCCCAATCTCTTTTAAATTTAAATCTTCGTAGTAATAAAGAGAAAGTACGAGACGTTGCTTTTCTGGAAGACCAATAATTCCATCTTTTATTTTATCTCTTAAATCTTTATAGCTGACAGCATTAAAAGGATTCGCAGAACGATTGTTAGCAGTAATGCTTGAAATTAACTTTCGATCTCCACGATTAAACATTGCTGTATCATCAATATTTAAAAGTGAGACAGACTTTACTTGATTAAGTAAACTATGAAATTCTTCTTGTGAAATTTTTAATTCCTGACACATCTCTTCGTCTGTTGCTGGTCTACCGAGGCTTGCTTCCATTTTTGCATATGTTTTTTCAACTGTTTTGGCCTTTTCTCGTACAGAGCGAGGAACCCAATCTTGTGCTCGTAATTCATCTAAAATTGCGCCTCTAATTCTAAACTCAGCATATGTTTTAAACTTATTATCTCGAGCATGATCAAACTTTTGAATTGCATCCATAAGTCCGATTACACCACAAGAAACCAAATCATCTAGTTGAATGTGTGATGGCAGGCGATATGCAATTTTTTGTGCCACATACTTTATAAGTGGAGCATACTCTATAATAATTTTATCTCTCACTTTTGGATCAGAAGGACTTCTGTAATCTTTTAGCGTTTTTAGTTTTTTAGCAAGTGAGGACATTGGACACTCCTTGGCCATTATTATGAGAAACATCCTGTTTCTTTGTTATAAATATATTTTGAGTTTCGTTATCAAGTGAAACATCATCTTGGGTAAGTTGAATAAGTCTTGTTGCTACTTTTTGAAAATCATCATTTAACTCAGAGTCTTCTGATAACAAGTTCAAATCAAACTTATCAACAGATGAATCATCCTTTTTAATATTACCAAGAACCATTAGTTTGCCGTTTAGAAAATTTTCAACAGTTTCACTCATTATTTGTACAATACGAGAATATTGCTTATGGGTAGACACTTTATTAACAAGTAAAAAGTTAGAATTTACACCATACTTGCTATTTAAAATTTTCATTAAAGAGTATGAGTCTGTGATAGATGATTTATCTGGAGATACAACTGTTAGTCTAAAATCGCTATATGCATTTAAGTTTAAAACCTGACGTGAAATTCCAGCAGGACAATCAAGGATTATATAATCATAATTTTTTTCTTGTTCTCTTAAAATATCAATTACCATTTTATCAAGATCTGGAGCGGTTTCAAACCAATCAATATTTCCGTTGCAAGCAGAGAGCAAATGAAAATTACCATCTATATAAAGAGCATCTAAAAAACCAAGAGCTCCTTTAGAATAATCATAAAAGTTGGTAGTGTTTTTTATGCCCAATTTTATATAGGTATTTGAAAGATTATAATCGCAATCTATTAAAAGAACTTTATAATCTTTTTTGGCTAGTAATTTTCCAAGTTTAATCGAAACAGAAGTTTTACCAACTCCTCCCTTTCCGCTAACTACAGAAATTACTTTTGCTACATGTTCTTGATGAAAAACATTTTTTACTTCAGACTGCTGTACAAAACTATTTTGTGACAACAACCAATTACTTGCATTTTTAAGTGACATCCTGTCTCCTAAAAACAAACCGTTATTAATTTTTTTCAACCACTATAGTTGAAAAATTCCTGCCAACATCCTTTCAGCAGTTGCCGCTTCTACATCATCTGGTACGATTTCTCCTGTACCATAAAACTTTAGCGGTAACTCTCCACTAACTTCTCCCAAATTAAACAGTGCTCCAAAATTCAAACACAAATCTAAGTGAGAGATCATTATGCCATCGGCCAAATTTTTATATTGGCCAATTATCTTTCTATTATAAAGCTCAGAATGAATTGCGGAAAGACAGATCAATACTTCCACTTTTTCAAATGCCCGCCTCAAACCGTCAACAAATTTCTTTGTTTCATTTATTTCATCACTTCTATTTCTATAATCTACAAAAACCGATCGATTCTCTTCTGATGCCTTTCTACATGCAGCTACAATTTCTGGAATTGTCTTTACATATACAACGTCCATTCCAAAAACTTTTTCGACAAAATTACTAGGTTGTTCTTCATTAAGCTTTAATACCCGAACAAGTACTGAATCTTTTTTTAAAGCTCCAAGCTTACAAAGCATTGATGTTTGACCAACAGAGGTTTCTGATATCGATACGGTTATTACTGGAATATTTTTTACTTCTATTTGTGAAAAAAGAGGCATTTGCGTTTTTATACGCTTTGCCATCTCTTGCAGAGCATATTCAAAAACAATATCAGTATTTTCCATTTGCTCATCAGAGAGATCAAATGGAATGCGCTTTATTAAATCTTGTACATATTTTTCACTTATATCTAACCCTCTAAGAATTGTTCTAAGCTGAAAAACTCCAACTGGATCTTTTCTCTCAAACCGATCAATTTTTTTATTAAGAGCATTTAATTGTCTTTCAAGCTCTTGAATTCTTTCTATTCCCATTGGGCTGGTCATTTCATCATTTTTCTTAGAGCTCACTGGTTCTGTTTTTTTAACCTCTACAGCTTCTTCTCTTACTTCTTTATGTTTTTTTACTGGCCCTGTTTTTTTGATTGGTGTCTCATGTTCTACACTATCTTCTTCTTCAGTAGTACCTAGACTTAAAAAATCATCTAAACTATTTTTTACTTTATTGCTAATATTTTTTACAGTTGATACCTGCCTATTTAATCCAGCAGCACCATAACTATTCCATTTTTTACTATCGCTTCCCATGTTCATCTCTTTTGTTTCACCATTGTAACCATCAATCATATTTGCTACAACAGAGGCATTACTTGAATAAAATTTTTCTTTTTGATCTGGCGTAAAAACTTTATCTACCTTTGCTTTCTTGACATAATTTTTTTCAGAAATTGCCGCTGTAATTTCTATTTTGCTTTTTTTAAATGCTCCACGAATACCTTTATTGGTCACCGTTTTTAAAATAATTGCATCAGGACCAAGCTCTAGTTTTACATTCTTTAATGCCTCTTCAAGAGTATCTGCCTCAAATTTTTTTACGTACATACTATAACCTCACTGTTCCCAAAGATCTGATGTTTACATCAGAGGCCAATTCATTATGACTAACAACTATTAAATTTGGAATAAATTTTTCTGTCATTCTTTTAAATTGACCGCGAATTGCAGGAGAACATAACACCACCATTTTTTCGCCCATTCCAGTAGCTTCTTCAATTTTCTCATTAAGACTTGCCAAGACTCTTTGAGTAACTTTTGGATCTAAAGACAGTTGTGCGCCTTGGTCTGTAGATACAATCCCTTGGGCAACAGATTCCTCAATCGCTCTATCAAGTGTAAATATCGGAATATCTCCACCGCTACTTTTAATACTTTCAGTTATTGTTCTATATAGGGATTGCCTTGCTGCCTCTGTTAACGCTTCTGGATCTTTTGTACTTGGACCGAACTCTGCAAGAGTTTCTAAAATTGTTCGCAAATCTCTAATTGAGACTCCCTCTCTTAAAAGATTTTGTAAAACCTTTAAAACAATTCCGAGTGGTAAAATATCTGGAACTAAGTCAGACACCACTTTCGGATAAGCAACCTTAAAATTATCCAGAACTCTTACTAATTCCTGTCTTCCAAAAAGTTCATGTAAATTGGTTTTTAAAATCTCTGTTAGATGTGTGGCCATAACAGTTGATAAATCGACAACCGTATATCCGTTATATTGAGCATCATCTTTTTGATTTTCAGTAATCCAAACTGCAGGAAGACCAAAGACTGGTTCAACGGTTTCAATGCCATCAATTTTTTCAATAACAGAGCCTGGGTCCATTGCCATAAAGTGATCTGTCATTAACTCGCCTTTTGCAACTTCAACTCCCTTTATCTTTATACAATAACCACCGGGGCGTAACTCTAAATTATCCTTAATTCTAACAGAAGGAATTATCACTCCCCAGTCAAGAGCAAACTGCTTTCGAATATGAGTAATTCTTTCTAAGAGATCTCCGTTTTGCGCAGAATCTACAAGACTAACTAACCCATATCCAACTTCAAGTTCAACAAGTTCTAAATTTAATAAATCTTCTAAAGACTCTGAGGTTGTTTTCTTTTCCACAACAACTTCCTGCTTGGCCCGCAACTCTTCGGCCTCATTACTTGATTCAATTCTTTTTCCGAGAAAAGCCAAGGCCATACCAACAACAATAAACGGAACTTTTGGAAGACCTGGAATAATTGCAAATACAAATAAAACCCCAGCGCCCATATATAAAGCTCTTGGATGCACCCTAAACTGTTTTCCAATTTGATCACCTAAAGAATTGTCTGTTGTATTTCTTGTAGTAATCACACCGGCGGCAACAGAAATTACAAGTGCTGGAATTTGACTAACCAAACCATCTCCAACTGTTAAAAGAGTAAAGGTCTCTGTCGCCGCAGAAAAACTCATTCCATTTTGAACAACGCCGACAATAATACCACCAACAATATTTACAAGCGTTATTAAAATTCCTGCAATAGCATCACCACGAACAAACTTACTCGCACCGTCCATAGATCCGTAAAAATCTGCTTCTTGTGCAATTTCAGCACGACGTTTCTTTGCCGCTTTCTCGTCGATTAATCCTGCATTTAGGTCTGCATCAATTGCCATCTGTTTTCCTGGCATTGCATCTAATGTAAAACGCGCGGCCACTTCTGCAACACGCCCTGCACCTTTAGTAATAACAATAAAATTAATAATCACTAAGATAATAAAAATGATTATACCTACTAAAAAATTACCCTCGACAACAAACTCTCCAAAAGATCTAATTATTTCTCCTGCAGCAGCTGTTCCTTCACTTGCTCCTCGTGAAAATATCATTCTTGTTGATGCAATATTCAGCGATAATCTAAATAGCGTCGTAACGAGTAAAATTGTAGGAAATGTAGAAAAATCTAAAGGTCGTTTTGAATAAACTGATACAAGTAAAATTACAATAGAAATTGATAATGACAAAGCAAAGCAAAGATCTAAAATAAACGCTGGGACCGGAATAATCATAACACTTAAAATCATGAGCAATGCAACTGCTACTGCTAAATCAGTATTAGTTGTTAGTCCCTTTAATTTGTTAATCAAACTATTTGCTTCCATACTCTATAACAATTTCTTGCAACACTTATTGCAAGGCCTTCTCCTTCTTTTTTAATTTATATACAAATGCCAAAACTTCAGCGACAGCTTTATAAAGAGTTCGAGGGACACCTTCTCCAACTTTTACACTTCCATAAAGAGCTCGTGCTAATGGCACATTTTCAACAAGTGGAATATTACTTTTTTTTGCAATTTCTCTTATTCTCATTGCTAAGTGATCTGCACCTTTACCGACAACCTCGGGAGAAATCATCGTATTTTTATCATATTTTAAAGCAACACTTAAATGGGTTGGATTCGTAACAATAACATCTGCTGTTTTTACATCATCCATCATTCGACGATTTGCCATATCACGTTGTACTGCCCTGATGCGTTGCCTGACCTCTGGACTACCTTCTTGCTCTTTTAATTCTCTCTTCGCTTCTTGTTTTGTCATTCTTAAGCGATTTTGATAATGAACTTTTTGATAAATGAAATCCCCTAGGGCCACGATCGACATTGCAAGAATAATATAAAAAGCAAGTTTTATAATCATATCCTTGCCTAAAAAGACACCACTACTATAATCCATGTGCAAAAAACCGCTATAACTATAAATATCATTTCGCAAGAAAAAGTATAAAATTGCGATCACCAAAATAAATTTAAAAATTCCCTTTATTGCCTCAACAAGACTTTTAACAGAAAACAAGCGTTTAAAACCTTCTATCGGATTTATTCTTTCAGGCTTTAAAGTTAATGCCTCTGCTGCATATAAAAAACCAACTTGCATTAAATTACCAAGAACACCAATACATAAAGCTGTAAATAAAACAGGAGCAATTGCCTTAATCATAGTAGAGGCCGTTTTTGTAACAATAGTTTTTAAGCTTTCTGGCGTATACGCAACGCTTGGATCAAGAGTATATAACCACTCTACAAACTCAGACATTATTTCATAGATATATGCCATAGAGATTCCAAGAACTAAGATACAAGCACTTAAAACCAAGACACTGCTTAGTTCTCGAGAAGAAGCAACGTCTCCTCTTTTTCTAAACTGCTCTATCCTATGCGCCGACGGCTCTTCCGTTTTCTCGCCAGCACCTTGTTCTTCTTCGGCCACTTTTTACTCCTACCAACTTAACTTAAAAACTGAAACCAATTTGCCAATTCTTTTGTATATGCTTGTAATCCTACATAGAAAAATTCATCAGCAATTGATGCAAACACAATTAACCCAAGTCCAATATTTACAACAAAGCTAACCATAATAACATTTAGCTGCGGAACCATTCGTGCCATAATTCCAAGCATTGCACTAATCATCATATTTAAAAGAATGATTGGACCTGCAAGCATCAGTCCTGCAAAAATAATACTTTTAGAAAACATTAAAAAGAATTCTGGAGAATGTGCAAGCTTACCTAAATCATAAAAATGAATGCTAAAAAATGAACCAATCATGCCTTTAAACATTGGAAAGAGTGCCCCAGAGGATAAAAGTAAAATTAAAATAGTCCATTGAATTAATTTTTCAAATGGGCCGATTTGTTGATCTGCCGATTGATCAAAATAATGAATTGCACCAAAACCAATTTGTTGTGTAATCATCGATCCGGCCATTGTAAACATACCCATAATTACTTTTACAAAAAGTCCAATTGCAACACCAACACAAGTAGAATGAATTGTTAATAACCAAAAATTTTGAATCCCTGCATACTGCACATCTTTTAAAACCTCTGCCGATACATACGGAAAAAATGCAAATGATACAAATAAAGAACTAACAACTTTTACCATCATTGGCACAGCACCATTATCAAATAGCGGTAGCTGCACCAATATCGCACTTATTCTGGTAAACACTAACCAGAAGGCGACAAATGTTGCATAATCTTGTACATCAATATTTATCATCTACCTGCTACCGTTTGAGGAATATTTGTATAAAGCTCTCTCGTAAAATCTGTTATTGTATCTGTCATCCATGGGGCAAAAATAACAAGTGCCGCCACAATGATTAAAATTTTTGGAATAAACGAAAGTGTCTGTTCGTTAATCTGAGTTACTGCTTGAAAAATAGAAACCAAAATACCAATTAGTAGAGCACCTAAAAGCATCGGAGATGCAATCATTAATGTTACCTTAATGGCCTGATTTGCAATATTAACATAAAAATCATCCACAAATTACTCCTAATTAAAAGATCTTAAAACGGCTCCAGTTACAAGCTGCCATCCATCCACTAAAACAAATAGCAACAATTTAAATGGCAAAGATATTACCACTGGTGGAAGCATCATCATCCCCATGGCCATCAAAACAGATGCAACAACCATATCTAAAATTAAAAATGGAATATAAAGTAAAAATCCAATTTGAAATGCCGTCTTTAATTCAGAAATAATATATGCAGGAATTAAAAAATGAGTTGGAACTTCATCTATTGTATTTGGTGATTTTTTTCCTGTAACATCATAAAATAACGCAATATCGCTTGTTCTCGTCTGCTTGCTCATAAAAGATCTCATATGTTTTTCAATACCGGTTATGGCTTGCGTTATTGTAATTGTTTTTTTTATGTATGGATCTAGAGCCTCTTTATAAATCAGCTCTCCTGTTGGTTGCATAACAAAGATTGACAAAAAAATTGCAAAGCCAATTAACAACTGATTTGGAGGTAAATTCTGAGTTCCAAGAGCTTGTCTCATAAATGCTAAAACAACTACAATTCTAGTAAAAGATGTACATAGCACAACAAAAGCTGGGGCCAAACTTAAAACTGTAAAAATAGTAATCAATTGTAGTGTGTCGACCAAATCTGCATTTTGTCCAATATTGACAGCAATTCCGGGAAGTCCAACTCCATTTTGTGTACTTTGAGCAAAAAGTACCCCAGAAGTAGTCATTAATAAAAAACCAAGGATGCCTTTTAAAATTTTCATTTATTTATTCCATCCTCTTTTTATTGTAAAGGCTTTAAACCTTTTACTTTATTTTTAATTTGATCAGAAAAACGAACTTCATCTTTAATGCTAGATTTCTTGCTATTTTGTACGACAGATCTATCCTCTGGCCAGTCATAACCATCTTCTAAATCTACTTCTTTTAAGTTAAAATTTTGCTCTCTTAAATCTGCATCATCTAAATTATTATCAAAATTACTACCAGCAATTTTTTGCTCACTTTCCTTTAAAAGACCGTTAACATTTTTCACTTCAGTTAAAAGATTGATTCCTTTTTCATCTGACCCAAGAAGTAGTACTTGCCCTGCAACTTTAACTAATACAAGACTTTTTTTCGGCGCAATATATGTGGTACTGATGACAGAAACGACTTCTTCTTTATTTAAAAAAGCTAACTTACCTTTTTTTAACACACCCTTTCTAAAAAGATTTACAACTCCATAAAACAAAAGAAGAGTTAGACCTAAAAAGGCAACGAATTTTGCAACATAAGTTGCAAATGAAAAATTATTTTCTCCCTTAATTTCTTTTTCTAAAGCAGATGCAGAAAGATTTACCTGATCTGATATTTTTTTATCTTCTTTTAAAAGTCCATCTCTTTTAAATAAATCTCCTGATTTTTTACTTGTAACATCCATTTTTTTACTACCACCAGAATCTTTCACATCCAGTAGAAGTTTTTCAAGATACTTTTCGTCGTATGTTTCAATATTTGCTTTTTCTATTTTTACAGGAATAGCTGTTTTTGCCACTTTTGTTGATATATCTGGCAACTGTAGCAATAATTTATTATTTTTTATTTCATAACTTAGATCATTGGCCGTAACATTTGTTTCATAAGGAAGAATTACTCTAAACCTAACAACGCTATTATCAAACTGATATGCCATAAGTGTTGTATCAAACTCTTTATCAAGCGTTACTTTCTTTTCAATTTTTGGCCATGCAACAACTTTTGGAAGAGAAAGCTGTAAAATATTATTTTTTACAAAAGCTTCGACTTTAGCATTAATCATTCCGTCAAATAAAAGAACTGCTTTTTTTACACCATTTGCATCGACTTCAAGACCAACATCTTTTACTTTAGCATCTGCAAAAACAGATGTAGCAAATATGGCCGCCAAACAAAAACTAAAAATTTTAATCAATCTACTTTTCATCTTTTACTTCCTCTATTTTAGAGTTTCAATTCTTTCTATTGGACTAATAATATCTGTTAAACGAATGCCAAATTTTTCGTTTACAACAACAACCTCGCCCTTTGCAATTAATTTTCCATTAACTAAAATCTCTAAAGGCTCTCCAGCGAGTTTATCTAATTCCAAAACAGATCCTTGGCCAAGTTGCAAAAGCTCTTTTATAACAACAGTCGTTCTACCAAGCTCCACTGTAACTTTTAAAGGAATGTCTAAAATAAAATCTAAATTCTGAACTTTTAGTTTGTTAAGCGCATCATCACCAACTTTTACATCGTCTGCTAATTCAGAAGGATTAAGAGTTATCTGTCCATCTTTCCCGCTAGAATTTCGATCATCTCTTTTTGTATCCATTGTCTCACTCATACTCATCCCCTATAAAAATTAATCCATTTTCTTTGCTAGTTTTGTTACCTGAATTGCTCGATTCCCTTTGTGTACTCCGATTAAGCACTTCATTTTCTCAACGCCTTCGATCAAAACGCTGACATCACTTGAAGCATCTTGACCAAGAGGAATAATATCTCCAATTTCTAAATTGATTAAATCACCAACAGTAATTTCAGCTTCCCCAAGTTTAACAGCAAGTGAAGCTTCAACATCTCTAATATGAGTGTTCATTGCTTGAGTCCAAATGCTATCGGCCATGTCATTATCTGTTTGAAAACTTGATGAGAGTTTTTGCTTAATTGGTTCAATTGTAGAATATGGAACAACAATCATAATTGTTCCAGAAGCTGCCTCAAACTCAACTTCAAGAGTTGTTGCAATAATCACATCAGATGGCGGAACAACACCCACAAATTGCGGGTTAATTTCTGTTCTTAGATATTGTGCATCTATTCTATGCACAGGTGCCCATGCTTCTTCTAGGTCACTAATCGCCATGTCCATTACTTTCTTCATAAAAGAAAGCTCTATCTGGGTAAATTCTTTCCCTTCAATTTTTGTAAACGGCCGATCTGTTCCGCCAAAAAAAGAATCGATAATAGCGTATGCCAATTTTGATTCAAAAACTAAAAGAGCTGGCCCTCTTAACTCATTAAAGCGCATAATACACATGCATGAAGGGATTGGCAGTGTATTTACAAATTCTCCAAACTTTAAAAGATCTGTAGAGATCATTGAGATTGTCGAAATTTTACGAAGTGAATTAGATAACGAAACTCGAAATGATCGAATGAATCGCTCATAGATAATTTCAAGAATCGGCATTCGCCCACGAATAACACGATCCTGATTTGTTAGATCATAGGGCTGAATATTTAATTCTTCTTCTTCCTCTACTTCTCCAAAAGAAGAACTTGCGGGTGCACTGCTTGCGGCAGCGGCCCCATCATCATCCCCATCACTAACTGCATTTAAAAGTGCGTCTACTTCATCCTGACTTAATACTTGCACCATAAAATCCCCTCCTGGGATCTTAGAAAATTTTCTTTATCCTAATTTATTTGAAATCCAATATAAAATACATCCATTACCTGTCCATCAATTAAAAAAGAATTTACACTAGATTTTATTTCTTCTTTCAAATAAGTTTTCCCTTCGGCCTTTAATAAATCCTCTGGTCTTTTTGTATTTAAAATACTAATTACGCTATCTCTAATTTGTGCCTGCTTTGATTTAAATTCACCCTCAAGAGAATCTTTACTAAATTTTAAAACAATTTGCATCCGAACATATCTTCTTGGCCCATCACCTTGTGCAAGATTGGCAGTGAAACTATCTAGTTGCATCAAAATACCATCTTGAATTTTCCCCTCATTTAAATTCACAGGGGCATCTTTTTTGGCAGCAGCTTCTCCCTCTGTCGCAGCTTCTGTGTGAGCACTTGCACTTTGATTAACTAAGTCTTGTACCGATGGTTCACTTGATACATGCTTTAAAGAAACTATTTGAAAATAAATCACACCACCCATCAGTAAAGCGTTTATACCGAGTAGCACAGTCATTAAATGATTTTTTATAAAAGAGCTTCCGCCACTTGGAGCAACCTCTTGTGTTGCTTGTGCGCCATCTTCTGATGCTTCATCTTTCTTTGCCATATTCACCATCCGTGGTAAATTTTTCCATTATCACCATTTTTATAATGGTGCCCTGTCAAAAATTATACATGGAAGGGCCATCTGGGGCAAGTAATGGTCTAAAAAGTAGGCAAGAATTACCACTTTTTTTTATAACCTTACAAAATAGGCAAAAATTACCTAACAATTAAACTTATTCATGTCAAAATATTGTAATTACAAAATATTGAACTAAAGGACAGAATCTTGTAGTAGATATAATTCCTCTTCCACTGCAACCCTAATAGCTTCCTTGATCATTTTTGTACACTTTGCAGAGCAATCCTTATTGGGAGAAACTCCTTCCAGTATAGCGCGCAAAATAATTGGTGATAATTTTTGATACAATCTTGAAAAATCCAAAATAAAATCATCGTGATCTGACGATTTTATTTTTTTTAGCTCATGCAAACTACTTTCAATAGAAAAAATACCTTGGATAAGAGACGATATATCCTCTTTTTTTAAAATTTCTCTTAAATCATTACATAGAGCATTTATTATTTTTTCGGATGTTAGAGTTGTTTGATTTCCTAAAGCAATTAAATCTAAAATAGATCCATGAAGTTCGTCTACTCCAGATCGAATCTTTATCGATCGCGCTTTAAATTTTAAATCTGAATAAATAAAATTATCTTCCACTCTATCATCCTGATCGCCGATTTGGGCCTGATAGTAGTTATCAGACCCAAATTGTAACATCAAAAAAATATATTAAAATATTTTTTATAATTGTAATTTACCTCTTTTTACAAGCTCATCAACAATTCCTGAAAAATGAGATGCAGGATAAGCACCTTTTACTGGAATACCATTTATAATAAATCCTGGCGTTCCTTGAATTCCAAATTCTTGAGCTTCTTTCATGTCTTGATTAATTCTTTCAGTTAAAGCTTCTAATTTAATATCTTTCGCAATTTTATTCAAATCAGCGCCAACACTTTTTGCAACACCTTTTAAAAAGGCTTCGCCATTTTTTAGTTTATCTTGATTTTTTAATATCTCATCATGAAATTTAAAGGCCTTATTTGCATCCTGCATTCTAATTGCCTCATAATATTTTGAAGCAATCATCGCATTTTCATGAAAGCTTAAAGGTAGATGTTTAAAAATAAACTGAATTTTTCCTTCATACTTTTTTAAAAGTTCCATAACCGTATTAAAGCCTCTAGCACAAAACGGACACTCAAAGTCGGAATAAGTAACAAGAACAATTGGAGCACCTTTTGTTCCACGGATTGCTTCATCTGCACGAATCTGTGGTTTTAAAGGATTATTGTATGAATCTTCTAATTGCTTTTTTTCTTCATCATCGCGTTTTTTTGCCATTGCTTCTTGAGCATTTTTGGCCGCATCTTGTAATGCTTCCATAAATTCTGCTGGATTATCTTTTACTGCTTGCGCAAGTATCTCTGGCCTATTTTTAAGCACAGTTTTTAGTTTTTCTCCAAATTTATCATCGCTCATCTCTACACAGCTTGCTAACAATAGTGTCGAACTTAAAATTACCGCAGTCTTTAAAAATTTCATGCAAAAATTTCCTTTGTTAAATAAAATAAAAAAATAGCATTACTTGCTATTCTAAATGATAAGTTAAATTAAATGCAAGATTATTTGGTATTATTACGCGGCATCTTTCTTAAGTTCGTCAATACTTCTAACCTCGGCCAAAGAAACTTTAGGCGTTAGTAAATAATCACAAAATGTCTTACTAAAATACTCCGCTGTAATCTTTGGAGGAACTAAAACAAACGCGGCTCCCTGATCATAAAGGGTCTTGGAATAAATGCTTGTTTCTGCTGTTGCAATAAACTTTACATCAGGATGATTGTGTTTAACCCATTTTAGAATTCTAATATTTGTTGTTCCATTTAAAAAATGATCAGGCACTGATGAGATCACAATAGAGTTATTTCCTATTGGAAGACGTTTTAACAAACTTGGATTTCCCACATCTCCACATAAAACATTAATTCCACTTTTTGATAAAGATTGATACATGTCAGGGCTAATTGTAACAACTAAAATATCAGCTTTAACATCTTCGCCTTGTTCCTTTACCACTTGATCGATTAATGCCGTTCCTGTTTCTTGCAAACCGAGAAAAACAATTTTATACGTTTTACTTTCAGGAACTTTAAGCTCACTAATCCCATGACTTGAATATGGAAAAAGTTTTAATACATAAGGAGAAATTTTTCGATAAATATCATACGATCTTGGAATTAAAAACGATGAGGATAAGAATGTTATAACCATTGCTAAAATTGTTGCAGATAGTGTCTCAGCTCGAACATGTCCATCTTGTACCCCCATTACCATTATAACAATCGCAAGCTCTGAAACTTGGGATAAATTAAGAGCAACATTAAAACTTATACTACCAGCAAAACCTAGTTTTTTCATAATAGGAATCACGACTAAAAATCTACTACAAAAAATAAATGCTACAATTGCGCCTGTTAATCCCATGACATAATCATTTGGCACACCTACTTGCATTCCTAAAGAGATAAATAGCATTGCTAAAAAAACATCTCTTACTGGAGCAATTTTACTGCTAATCTCCCCACTGTATGGAGAAACGGCCAGGGCCATTCCGGCGATTAAACTTCCCATTTCATAAGATAGTTGCAAATAGCGCGAAAGACATGCAACTCCAAAACACCAAGCAATCGAGAAAATAATTAGAAGCTCAAAGTGCCTAATAATTTTTGCGATAACCATTGGAACAACATATTTTGCAGCAGCATAGCATACAGAAACCAAGAGGGAGAGCTTGGCAATTGTTTTTACAAAAAATAAAAACTCAATATTTCCTATGTTATGTAAAGAGGCAACACAAAGTATTGCCCATAAGTCTTGAAAAATCAAAACCCCTAACGTAATTCTCGAGGACATGCTACTTAATTCCATACGGTCTGATAAAATTTTTACAACGACAACTGTTGAAGAAAGAGATGTTGCTAACGCCAAATAAACAACATCAAGCGAAGATGCTCCAAAAAAACCATTATAAAACAACAATCCAAACAGTGAGCATAACACAAATTGTAAGACACCATTTATAACGACTGCTCGCCCACCCTTTAAGAGTTTGCGGACATCGATCTCCATTCCCAAAACAAACATTAAAAGAACCATACCTAAAGTGGCCAAAGCAGAAATGCTCTCACTATCTTTAATTAAAGAGAGTCCAAGATGAGGACCAATTAAAACACCGGCCAAAAGATAAGCAATAAGTGGTGGAATGCCCATTAAATACGCAGGAACCCCTAAAGCAGCGGCCGCAACAATTGCTGTACCGACCTCATTAATATTTAGTGCATCCAGCATAATTTTTTCCAAGCATTTGAATTATCATACCAACTCAGACAACTATTTCGGCACTCCATACTTAAAACTTTAGTGTTTTTTTTTTAAAAAATCTTACAAGAAAAAGAAAAAACTTAAGTTTTTTAAAAAAGCTCCGACAAGGTAAATGAGATGTAACAACAACAGAGGTTATGACCTATGAAAAAATCAGTAACTTTTTTAACAACAACTTTGATTCTTGCTTTGGCCCTTTCATGCTCTAAATCGTCGAGCAATAAAGTTGGTTCAGATACAGTTGGTCAATCAACTCCTTCATACTCAACAATCGGATATAACGGAGTGACTGTCAGCTCCTTTGATCTTCCAACAGTTATTAACAATATAAAAGCGCAAAGCGATGCTCAAGGTCTAACATGTGGACAGCAAGGACAACCTGCAGGAGCTCGTATTGACTACCACTTTGAAGCAGTCGCTGTTTCTCAAAGCCAAATTGCTATTCAACCAAATGTTTTATCCGCTCCAATTGCTGGCCCATCTTATGCTGTTTATCTTGGACATAGTGCTTGGAACGACATTATGATCGTTAGCAAAATGGGAACAGGGACAAATGCAAATCGATTTAACGTAACACTATCTATGTGCCCATATATTAGTGGAAATGTTCCATTTATAAGTACAAACAGAAGAGTGATGGCCTTAGTTCAAGAAGATCCATACACAAAAAGACCTCTTACAACAACTCTTGATGTAAATTTATATGATGGTCTTGGCAGTATTGATGCAGCAAAAAATATTTATCTTGTTTTAGATTCATACAACATGGCACCCTCAATAAAATTTGGGCCAACAACATTTGCACCAGTTAACATTACTCCTTAATAAGTTTATTGGGCATATTTAAATAATCAATAATTCCTTGAGCAATGCTCTTTGCCATCTCTTTTTGAAAATTTTTATCTAGCATTTTTTTTAACTCTTCTTGATTAGACATAAATCCAATTTCTATTAAAGTCGCTGGGCGCTTGGCCAATGCAAGGACATAGAACAATCCTGCCTTCACTCCACGATCAACAACTCCTAGTGTTGATTTATTTTTTGTAAAGTTTTGATGAATCATCTGAGAAAGTTTTTTTGAAGAAGTAACTGTGCGCTCAATTACAAGATCAATTAGAATTTGCTGGACAACCAAATCTTCTTTTGTCCAAGACATATTTTCGGCTTGTTCAACTTTTTTTACAGCAACATCGCTGTGATTATCAAGATAGTAAATCTCAAAACCTTTTGAATATTTGTTCGTGCAAGCATTTAAATGAATAGAAACAAAAATATCTGCATTTATTTTCTCTGCTAACTCGGCCCTACTACTTAAAGAAACTTTTCGATCAACACTCCTTGTCAAATACACATTATGTTTTTGCTCTTGCAAAATTTCATAAACTAATTTTGAAATACTAAGTGTAATATCTTTCTCTGTAATAATTTTTTTCTTACCACCAATATTTAAATTAGCCTTTGCACCAATATCATCACCACCGTGACCAGGATCAATTAACACTGTAAATGCTGCAGCATTTGTAGATATCAACAAGATAAAACAAACGCTAAAAATAAAATACTTCATCACTTAACCTATTTTTCAATATAAACTTTCTTTAAAACCAAATCTGGATAATAAAATGCGAGTATTTGACGATAATTAAAACCTTTCCTTGCCATCTCTAAAGCACCAATTTGACACATTCCTACACCATGTCCAAGACCTTTACCACTAAGTTCAATGCCCTCTCGTGTTTTGGTCAGAAAAAAACGGTTAGAAGGAAAAACAGATCGCCCGAAAAACTTTCGAAACTCACTCTTATCAATAGTGCAAATATTATCATCTACATAAAATCTAATTTTCAAATTATCGACTTGGTCTCTAACAAGGATAAAATTATGGACAGAAAAATTTTCACGACACACGCTTTTTAATTTATTATTTTTTGTTAAATACTCTATAAATGGAAGAAACCTTTTGTAACTTAAAGAGTAATTCCAGTCTTTTTGTCCACTGCTTGCACAAAAAGGACATTTTACAGATCTATACCCTTCAACTTTATTTTCCCAAACTTTATCAGGAGTAATTGTTTGTCCTCCACATTTTGCATGAAAAAAGACAGGAACAACCTTCCCTGTCTTAGAAACAAGAATTTCACCTAATGTTTCTTTTGTTGCAAGATCTGTTCTAATATTTGTATCAAAAAAGGTCCCACTAACTTGATCTTTTTCGGAGCTTTCTAAATCAAAATATTGATACTTTCCATTTTGCTTTAAGACCTCTTGATTTTTTATTTTCTGATAGGCATAACTTCTTGCGGCAACTGCTTGTGCCTTTAGTGCCTCTAGATCCCAACTACTATTCATTTCTCTTGCAAGTAGTGAACTGATATACCTTTCTAGCGATGTTTCATTAACGACATAGCAGCCTAATTTATTAGATCTCCCTAAAAGTAGAAAATGTCCCAGATACTTATCGTTGTTTAAAGAAAGAAGGCCTGTCTTTGAATGTATTGAAGCAAGTAAAATCGGACCTTTTTGATTTACACTTTTTACAACACCACAATTAAACTCTAATTTTTTCATTCCATCATAGTTTTTTACTTCGTTTTTATAGTAAAAATCTTTCTTTATATCTGTTCCACTAATTAAAAATTTTTGTACATCATCAGCAATTTTTACACGAATATCGGGGACAGATGCAAGCACATGCAGATCTGCATTTAAAAAAAAACAAGCAATAAGCGCTAATCTAAAATAATTAAAGAACATCCCATCCTAAGATTTTTAGACATCCATCAATGGATATCTCTAATGTCTTGATAAAATTCTAACGTGTTACAAAACCAGACTCAAGAATAATCGCATGAAAAAGAATAAGTTATATGCCCTATAACTAACAAATTTTATCTGTTATTTGTTTTAAGTCTTCCCATGTTGAGCGCTTTATATTGGAGTTAACAAGAATTAAATCTAAATGCATCGTTGGCATAACCAAGGTTTCAAATGAATCTTTGAGATGTGTAAAATTTTTTTCAAAAAACTGCCCATGAATTTCAGACACTTTTTTATCATCACCAAGAAGTAGCTGGGTGGCCTGATTCCCAAAAGCAACAATGACTTTTGGTTTTAAAATAATAATTTCCTGAAATAAAAAATGCATACAATTTGCGTAGTTTTTAAAAAGAGCTTCGTCTTCTTGGGGGGTACATTTTATACAAAGCGAGCGATAATATTCACCATCTTGAAGTCCTAAAGCACTTGCCATTTTCTTTACGAGCTCACCCTTTTCTCCTCCTAAAAAACGACTATCAAATCCATCTCCACTATTTTTTTCACGAGGATAATCACCAACGAACATTACTTTAATTGGAGAATTTAATGAAGATTCTAATAAAGGGCCAAAACTTTTTTGACACTTCGTACATGATAAAATTTGCGATAGGTTAAAATCAACGGGATCTGAAACTACATCACTATCTAAAGGGCGTTCTATCTCGATATTTTTTGGGGTTATGATTAATTCAACTTCTTCTTGAAGAACTTCTTTTACAACACTATTGGACGTAAAAAGCTCCTGACCCATTTTATCCAAAGCATAAAACCAACTACTATTGTCAAATAAATGGCCTTCATAGGTTCGCAAAAAATCACAACCTGGTCGATCTAACTCTTTTTGAGTTTTTAAAAATTCTTCAAATCTATCTTCCAAGCATAACTCCGCAAAAAAAAGGAACATTTTTCTCTTTTAATCAAACCTTTCACTCATTGTAAAGTTTGTTTTTATTTTTCCGATCTGACTTTTGTTAGTAGTTAAAGGGTAATAAATATAAACAACAAAATAAACTTAAGGAATTGTATGGCGGCCGAAGAATTTGATTTTAAACTGGAGCGATACGAAGAGTACTACGGAGATATCAGACAAGTAAAAAAAATAATGGATGAATGTAAAATTTGTGGTGCAAAATTAGTCCTTACTCATCTATCTGATTTTAAAAACTTAATGATTCAAGAGAGTGCCAGATGTCCAGATTGTGGTAATAACGGTCGACATATTTTACATATTTTAAATTAACCGTTTTAGTTCGTGTGCATGATGAAGCTTTCTTGCAAATCGATGCGCCTCATTTCTTAGCAATACCATTACCTTCATTAATTCTGGATACTTTTTTAAAATAATTGGATTCTTTTGATTGTATAAATAAAGCCTCTCTTGAGTTTTTTGCACATTTAATCTTTTATCAGATCCTGTATTTTTCACTCTTTCTTTTGCAATACCAACGACTTTAATGTTTAATCCACGTTCAACCAATATCTTTTGTGCAACATTTACCTGTATTAATCCACCATCTACAATTATTACATCTGGCAATAGATCATGTTCTAATCTTCTATTTAAAGTCTCTGCAAGCATAGCAAAATCATTATTCCCTTCAACTCTTTCTAAAAGAGTATAATGTCTATAATCATCTTTTTTCAAAGCACCACTCTCCCAAACAACTTGCGATGCTGTTGGAGATTTTCCCTGCCATACAGCGATATCATAACACTCTAAACGCTTTGGAGCATTATCTAAATCTAAGATGCTTTGTAGTTCTAGCATCGCTTTGTTACCACTTTGCGTCTGATTTTTTAAATTAAGTAACTCTATTTTTGTAGCATTCAAACACATTGAGTAAATTGTTTGATAACTTTTAAGTGGAGAAATGATTGCAATTTGATATCCACAATCTTTCAAAAAATCCGTGATCGCATTTTTTTCAGATGTTGGTAAATCAACAATAATCATCTCTGGTTTACTATCTAAGAAATTTTGATAATAATTTCCCAAGACAGAAGTTATTTCATCAAAAAAGAACTCATCATCTTTAAAAACTTGCAAAAGAAACACTCTACTACCTATAAGAATTCGATCTCTGATGATAGAAATATGTAGTACTGCATTCCCCTGATCTTTTAAAAAAGTCACAATATCATAATTAAGATATTGCCCTTCGTTGTTTTTATCGCCTTGCTCAAACCACGTTAGAAATTTTTTTATAGCATTTAGCTCATCTCTTATTTTTAAAGCATATTCAAACTGCTCATTTTCTGCATAAGAACTCATCTGTTGATTCAAAAAATCAAAAATGCCACTCCCATTGCCTCGAAAAAAATCAATCACTAAATCAACGATCTTTTTATAATCTTCTGATGAAATTTTTGACACGCAAGGAGCGTGACACATATTCATTTGATATCTCAAGCATGGCGTCACACGTCTTTTAAACTCACTATTTGAACAAGTTCGCAATTTTAAACTATTATTAAGTCCATCTAAAACTTCTTTTAAATTATGCCCAAAAGCAAAAGGTCCAAAAATTTTTACTCCTTTTTTCACGCGCGGCCTTCGTTCATAATTTATACGTGGGAAACTATCATTTAAGTCCAATGTGATTGATGGATAGCGTTTATCATCTTTTAACCTTAGATTGTATTTTGGCCTATATTTTTTTATTAACTGATTCTCTTTTATTAAGGCCTGTGCCTCGGTCTCACAAATTTCATGATCAAACGAAGCAATTTCTAAAACCAAAGACATCGTTTTTATATCATCTGTAAAATCCTTAACAAAATATTGGGAAACTCTTTTTTTTAAATCTTTTGCCTTACCAACATAGATCACTTTGCTGCTACTACTTTTCATTAAGTAGCACCCAGGCAAAGAAGGAAGCTCTTTTGCCTGTTCCTTTAGCCTAATCAGACGATCTTCAATTAACTTTACATCCTTCATATTTTTAAGCTATACTCTCCTAGGTTTATTTGAGTAAGAATACTTTAAAGATAGATAATTTACCAAGTGGTTTTATCTTTAGGTGTGGTAACTTTAAAAAAAATAGGATCTTTTATGGCCGCAAAAAGTGTTGGTAAAGAAATTTTGTCTCTTTGTAATAAATGTAAGTTAACACTTGCACACTTAATTATTACGCTAAAAGAAGATAAATCTGTATGGAAGGTAAAATGTAAAACATGCAATACAACTCATGTTTTTAAAGATCCAAATAGTGTTAAACCATCAAAGAAAAAAGATGGAGAAGAAGCAGTTTCAACACCTGCAGAGCATAAAGAAGTTGTTTCTGATGTGTGGCAGGAGGCAATGAAAAAAGCAGGAAGCGAAGTTTTAAAATATAGCATGACTCAAAAATTTCAACTCGGTGATATCGTAGAACACCCTTCTTTTGGAAAAGGTGTCATCGACCAGCTTCTAGACAATAACAAAATCAAAGTTACTTTTAGAACAGAAATTAAAGTTTTGATGCATAATTTAAAACGATAATTTATCCACAATATAATTTTTTTATCGACAAAATCTTTGATCTGTTCAAACTCAAAATGACCATTGCCAGTTTTGGCCACCATTAAAATTAAACGCTGCTGATAGATTTGCCGCAGCATATGGCGCACCACCATAAACTCCATAATTGTATCCACCAACATTGTTTTGCATTAAGTCTGCCGTCGCATTTTGATAATTATTCATCAAAGAGACATCTGCTCGGTAGTCACCACTTTGATTTCCGGCTGCCCTATTATAAAGGCCTTGATTTTGTTGTGCCATAGTCATTTGCATTTGTTGCTGTTGCTGCCACTGAGCTTGCCACTGTGATTGCCACTGATTTCCATTATTCATCCATCCACCATTTACTCCATTATTCCAACCTCCATTACATGGCCCTCCGGCCCCAACGACACAAATTCCCATCTGACCACCAGACCCATTCCAATAACTACTTGTTCCTCCTGGATAAGGATATGTACCAATACCCATTCCACCATTTATCATTCCCGCACCATTGTATGCGCTATAACCATTCATTCCAGAAGGATAAGGAATATATCCCCCTCCTGTCATACCCATTCCAGGCATTCCAACTCCAAAACCAGCTCCCATACCCATTCCAGGCATTCCAACTCCAAAACCAGCTCCCATACCCATTCCAGGC